>JACDEL010000089.1 GCA_013816405.1 Chloroflexota bacterium
CTCAGGGTGTCGCCATCGACATCGGTGTCACCCGTCAGCAGGATGCTGACGAGGGTGTCAAAGGTGGTGTCCTCGGTGCCCAGGACGGTCTCGTCATCGGCCACCGGGGCATCGTTGACCGCGTTGACGGTCAGCACGAAGGTGTCGCTGGCCGACAGGGAGCCATCGCTGACGCTGATGGTGATCGTGGTCGTGCCGAACTGATTGGCGGCCGGCACGATCGAGACGGTGCGGCTGGAACCGCTGCCACCGAAGGTGATGTTGGCATTCGGGACCAGGGTCGTGTTCGACGAGCTGCCGCTGACCGTCAGGCTGCCGGCTGCCGTCTCGGCGTCACCCACGGTGAAAGCGATGGCGCCAGTGCTGGTGTCCTCGTTGGTGGACTTGTCAGTGATATCGCTGATGGTGGGCGCGGTGTTGGCAGCGACACTGTAGGAGACGCAGTTCACAGACGGAACAATGTTGCTCTCCGCGTTACCAGCGACATCAGTCCCCTGACTAACCACGTAGTAAGTGCCAGGAGCAGTCGGGAAAGACGGCGCCGTATACGCCCAATTTCCACTCGTGGCGTTTAGGTCGTCTGCACTTCCAGCGAAGGCCGGCCCGGAACAGCTTGTGCTGTGAATTTCCACGTGCACGGGCTTAGGGCTCCCGCTGCTCAGACCCGACCCGCCGCTATCAGACGCGGATCCGCTCGCAGAAACGCCGGCAGCGCTTCCGCTAAAGGTGCTGATGCTCGACGATGGACGTGTGCGGTCGACATTCACCGTGACTGTCGTCGACGCGCTATTGCCGGCGACGTCGACCGCAGTCCCGGTCGCGGACTGGCCCGCGCCATCTGCCAAGAAGGTCACGTCCGGGGAGCACGTGGACAATCCTGACGATCCGACGTCAGCGCAGCTGAAGTGTGCTGTTGGGGCGCCTGTTGCAACATTCCACCAATTGGCGGCCGCGGCCGGCGGCTGCAGAGCCGCCGTTGGGGAAACGCTTGAGGTAACTGTCGGCGCGTTCATATCAACGCTGATGCCCGACCAGGTGAAGCTCGTTGTATTTCCCGCGTTATCAACAGCCGTGACGGTCTTGCTCTGGTTTGAGCCATTCGCAAACGCTGCAGGCGTTGGGGCAAGCAAACAACTCGCCAAACCGGACAGTGCATCGGCGCAAGTGAATGCGACGGATGGAGCACCCGTTCCGATGTTGTACCAGTAAGTAGCGGCGGTACTGGATGGCGTGATCGTGTGGGTGGGAATCGTCGGCGCGGTATTGTCAATGCCAAACTCCGCGCCGCCTGCGTTGCTGCTAAGGGCATCGCTAGCGTTCAGCAGAGCTGGCGTTGGGGTGCCATTGTCGAGGAAGGTCATCTTCACCCGGACCTCGTACTCGCCTTCGGCGAGGTTCAGTGGTGACGCTCCAATCGTTTTCGTGGCGGACCAGGCAACTCCGCTGCTAGTGCCGGCAACGGGGAACGATGCTGGTGTAGTCGGACCAAACACCGCGACACGATGGCCGCTGGGGGTTGGACCATCGTTGAAGACCCCCGATCCAGCATTGGACTGATAGATCTCGATGCTGATCGATTGCACTGAGGTACAGCGTGGGTTGGGAGTGCCGTTTTCGCAGGTGAACGTCCCGGCAAACGTGATGCTGTTGCCGTTCTTCTTCCAAACCACACCGTTCTGCAGATCCGTATATGTCACCGTTCCTGGGTCGAACTGGGTCGACGCGGTCAGGCCTGAGCTCAGCCCAGTTGCCACGACGTCATAGATGCCCGGGACATCCGAGACGAGAACGAATGAGTAGCTGATGTTCCCGTAGGGATCAGCTGCGACCGTGCTCCGGTCGACCTCGGCGCCAAATGGATCGGTCGTTACGAGTTCGACGTTCTCTGATGCGGCGAACCCGTCGCCGCTGACGTTGACCGTATCGCCCCGGGCGTACACCCAGAGGTCCGTCGTGATGGATGTCGCCGCGACTGGCGCAACGGCGAGGGCCAGCACGGTCAGCGACAGGACCAACGAGAGCAGGCGCGTCCGGATGGTCGCGACAGGGCGAAGGATCACGGTGGGCACGGAATGAGACCTCGTATGAATGTGTTGCCAGCAGGGCATATGCCGACGGACTTCGCACTCTAGGGAACTAGTTCCGGCGAGCCATCCGGAGTCGTACGGTGCCGATCACGGATCGCCAAGCCCGGATACGGAGGGTCGGCTCCGTACAATTCCCGGCGCGTTTCCCGATGAAAGGACCGGTGCCGCCGCCGTACACTCGGCGCATGGCAGCCCTGGACGCGAGTCTCCCTCTCCCCGCGCCCATTGACATGGAGGGGCCGGCTGTCCGGGACGCCCAGAACATCGCGGACCGCATCGCAGCCGATGAGGCTGCGGCCGATGAGGCTCGGCAGGCCTACCAGGCTGACGGTCTGCCCGCAATCGAGGCCGATGATGTTGCGGGGGCGATCCTCAAGCCCGGAGAACTCCTTCACGCGATGCACACCAGCGCGCTGCTCGAGGAAGCTCCGCTGATCGACGAGCCGGCTCAGCCGCGTGGCGGCACCCTGTACCTCACCTCCCAGCGCCTGGTCCACACCGCCACCGAGCTCACCGAGGTGCCGCTGCCCGATATCGAGGAGATGGCGGTCGCCCTCGAGCGCCTGGTCCTCATTCGTCGGCGCGATGGTGCAGATCTCGCCCTGGAGGTCGACCAGCCCCGGCTGCTGCGCGTGCAGCTGGCCGCCGCGATCGCGGCCGAGCGGTCAAGGAAACAGCCCTAGGCGTCGCCTCCCGAATTCGCCTCCAGGTAGCGGCTCGCCGCCTGCGCCCGATTCTTCACGCCGAGCTTGTGCAGGATGCTGCCCACGTGCGTCTCGACGGTCCGCGGCGAGATGCCCAGTCGCTCCGCGATCTCCCGGTCGGTGAGCCCATCGCCCAGGTGTCGCAGCACTTCATGCTCGCGCTCGCTCAGGTCGGCAAGCGGATGATCGACGGACTTGCCTGGGCCGGTGCGCCGCCGGTCACCCGCGAGGGATCGGACGACCTCGGCGGCCATGGCACGCGACATCGGCAGGTCGCCGCTCCGGATGCCTCGCACCGCCCGCTGGAGAGCCTCCGGCCCCAGGTCCTTGGTCAGGTAGCCAGCCGCACCGCTCCGCATCGCCTCGAGCAGGTCGCGCTTGTTGGCCGAGACGGTGAGCATCACGATCTGCATGTCGGGGAGACGGGGGCCCAGCTCGCGCAAAAGGCGGATCCCATCGGTCCCTGGCAGGTTGATGTCCAGCAGCAGCAGGTCCGGCTGTAGCTGAGGCGCCAGCAGCAATGCCTCGTCGGCGGTGGCTGCCTCCCCCACCACGGTGATATCCGGAGCCATGAGTGCCTGCCGCACAGCCGCCCGGACCAGGGCGTGGTCGTCGACCAGCATCACCCGCATCGGCGGCTGCGAGCTCATTGAGCCGCTCGCCCCAACGGCACATCGACGATCACCCGCGTGCCGTCCTGCGGCCGCGAGTCGATCTCAAGCGAGGCTCCGATCAGCGCCGCACGTTCACGCATGCTTCGCAGACCATAGCCTTTGGAGCCGATGGCGCCCGGGTCGAAGCCGCGCCCGTTGTCGGTCACGGTCAGTCGCAGTCCCTCAGGCGTCGGCTCGGCCCGGACCGATACCCGCGTGGCATCGGCGTGCTTGCGGGCATTGGCAAACGCCTCCTGGGCGATGCGCAACAGCTCGGCCTGGGCGCGGGGGCCCAGCCGTTCGACGATGGGGTCGATGCGGTATCCGGTCGGAATCCCAAACCGATCGCTGAACTCGTCCGCGTAGCGCTCCATGACCTCGGCAAAGGTGTTCTCTTCCGCGGGACGCAGCGCCAGGATCGCCTGGCGGGCTTCGTCCAGCGCCGATTCGATCGAGGCCGTCACCTCCGCGGCCAGGACCAGCGCCTCGTCGGAGAGGCCGCCCTCCTGCAGCAGCCGACCCTGCTTGAGCCTGGCCAGCCACAGCTGCTGCGACATCCCGTCGTGGATCTCGCGAGCCAGGCGGGCTCGCTCTTCGGTGGTGGCCTGGAGCGTCGCCACGTCATGCAGGCGGGCAAGCTCGACATTGGCATTGTGCAGGTCGCGGACGTCCTGCCGCGTCTCGACCGCCACGGCAATGAGCATGATCGCGTAGAAGGCGACGCGCAGCAGGTCGCCACTGGTCACTAGCGAGGAATACGAGCCGGGGTGAATCGCGGCGTGCACCTGGCTGAAGGCGGCGACGATGAAGCCGACTGCCAGGTAGGCGTCCACCCGGCGCCGGTCGCGTCGGTAGACTCGATATCTCAGCGTGGCGGCGGCCAGCATGGCCAGCCCGATCAGCGCCTGAAGCCCGATGAGGCCGGGCCCGCTCGCTGCCACCAGCGGAGCGGTCGGATCGCGACGCAGTTGCGCCATGGCCGCAGGGCCGAGCAGGTCCGGCAGCGACGGCTGGATGGCGGCAGCTGTCACGATTACGGCGGTGACCAGGAGCGCAGGGAGCGCAAGCACCAGCGCCGCAGGCCATTCGTCGGACTGCCACCGCCGGAGCGCCGCGACCCCGGCGATGCCCAGCAGCGCCGCGGCCGTGCCACGACTCAGGATCACGCTCCAGAGGGGCAGCTGGCCGGGTGCCTGCAGCGAGAGGCTGAAGGCCGCGTCAATCCCCAGGATCATCACCGCGATCAGCACGGCATTCTGCGCGGCCAGCACCAGGAAGGCGCTGGCGCGGATCAATGCCGATCCGTCGCCCCCCTCCCGGAAGTGGTTCCATCCCAGGATCGCGACCGCCAGGGCCACAAACATGCCGATCGCGGTGATCACGAGGTCGAGGGGCTGATTGACGACGGCTGGCGCTACCCGTGGGTCGAAGACGATGACGAGCGTCAGCAGGACCAGCAGCACCGGCACGGCGGCCATCGCAATTTCCAGACGCCGATCCTCGCGCGCCACAGGCTAGGCCAGGTGCTCGACGAGGGCGGCGTGCAGGCGGCCGTTGGTGGCCAGCGACTGGGGTCCCGCGTACGAGTCGCGGCCGGCGAAATCGGTCACCCGCCCACCAGCCTCGCGAACGATGAGCGCCGGCGCAGCCAGGTCCCAGAGGGTCGGACCGATCTCGAGCATGGCATCGGCCGCCCCTTCGGCCACCAGCATGTAGCCCCAGAAGTCGCCGAATCCGCGGTCGCGCCAGGCCCGGCGGCCGAGCGCCGCGATGGCAGGGCCATAGCCAGCCTCCTCCAACGGTCGAATGCCGGACCACACCACCTGCGCCTCTGCCAGCTTCTTGATCGCACTCACGTGGATGGCGCGTTCCCCAAGCAGGTCCCTGACCGATGCCCCCTCGCCCTTCGCGGCGTGCCAGCGTCGCTGGAGCGCGGGCGCGGACACCGCCGCGGCCAGGAGCTCACCCGCGCGCTCGACGGCGAGCAGGGTGGCGAAGACGGGGATGCCCCGAACCAGGTTGTGGGTGCCGTCGATCGGGTCGATGATCCAGCGCGTCTCGCCATCCCCCGTCTCATCGGCGAACTCCTCGCCCACCACCCCGTGGCGCGGGAAGGCGGCAGCGATCCGCTCGCGCAGGAGGGTCTCGACCTCGGTATCGGCCTGTGTGACGAGCGTGTCGTCTGGCTTGGCAGAGACCCGCAGTCCCTTCTTCACATGTCGCAGGACGAGGGGATCGGTCTCGTCCAGCAGCTCGATCGCGAATCGGCGCAGGGTGGCGGGATCGCGGTCATCGGTGTGCTGGGCAGACACCCGGCTAGCATAGCCCGATGCGCTCGCCGTTCACCCGTACCGCCCTCCCCGGCGAGGTGTTGATGGTGCTGGTGGCGATCCTGTGGGGCAGCGCCTTCCCCGTCACTCGCGTGCTTCTCGAGGAGATGCCTCCCCTTGGCGCCGCCGCATGGCGAACCCTCTTCGCGGCGGGCGCCGTGGCCGTCTTCGCCGCATCGCGAGGCGAGTTCCCTCGGCTGCGGCCGACGCCGGAGGACCGCGGGCGGCTCGGGGTGTTGGCGGTACTGGGCGGGGCCCTCTTCGTGATCGGGATGAACTTCGCGATCTTTCTGACGGGCGCCTCCATCACCTCCTTCGTGACCGGGACATATCCGCTCCTCGCGGTGGTGGTAGCGGCGTTCCTCCTAGCGGAGCCGCTCGGGCGGCGAGGACTCGGTGCACTCGTTGTCGCCGCGCTTGGACTTGTCCTGCTGGCCCGGCCCGGTGGCGCCCAGGTCGAGGTCCTTGGCGTCCTGGTTGCGGTAGGGGCAGCCCTGTCATTCGCCCTGTACCTGGGGCTCGCACGCCTCTGGGC
>JACDEL010000090.1 GCA_013816405.1 Chloroflexota bacterium
CCCGTACTCGGAGCCCGTCATCACCATGCACGCATCATCGCCTTCAACCACCACGCACACAGAAGAGTTCCCCGACCATCTCCACCACCTGACCAACAACATCATCTTCATCGACGGCCTGCCCCATCTGGACCACGGCGAGGGACTGGTCACGCCGCTGAACGATGACCCCTACATCCCTGACGTGGATGCCCATCACATCCCGAGGACGGATATCGAGCGCGTCATCGTGGACGCGATCACGCGCAACCGGCGCCTCCTGCTGGTTGGCGACGCCGGCTCCGGCAAGAGCAGCGCCATCGAACAGATCGCGGCCCGGATCGGCTACCCGTGCCGCCGGCTCAACTTGAACGGGGAAACCGGCGTCAGCGAATTCGTCGGCCAATGGATCGTGAAGGGTCAGGAGATGGCCTACCTGTACGGGGTGCTGCCCACCGCCATGCGGTGTGGCCATCTCCTGGTCCTCGACGAGCTCGATGCCGCTCAGCCAGAGGTGTTGTTCGTGCTCCAGGCTGTTCTCGAAGGCAAGCCGCTCCTGCTGACCGAGACCGGGGAGTCGGTCCAGCCACATCGGAACTTCCGGCTCATGGCTACCGCCAACGCGGTGGGGGACGACTCCGGCCTCTATGCCGGCACGCGGGTTCAGAACGCCGCCACCATGGACCGGTGGGACCTCATCCTGCGGGTGGGCTACCCCAAGCCTGCCGAGGAGTCTGAGCTGGTGCAGCGCCGTACGGGGGTCATGGCCGACGTGGCGAACCGCCTGGTCACCATCTTCACGGACCTGCGTGAAGCTTGCACCCGAGGGGACCTCGCCGGGCCCTTTTCCACCCGTCGGCTGGTGGCCTTCGCCGAGACCTACCGCCGGTACGGAGACCACCAGATCGCGCTGAAGCTCTCGGTTACCGATCGCCTGCCAGCGACGGAGCGGGTGATCGTGGAGGAGATCGTCAGACGGCACCTTGGAGCCGATGGCAGCATGGCCGCGTCTGCGGGTTCGGCGTGATCCGCGACCCTATGACCGTGCTCGACCGCCTCGGCCGTACGCTCGCCCACGAGGCCGGCGTGACGGTCCAGGTCGGCGGCGACCAGGCATTCACGGACGGACGGGTCATCCACCTGCCGTCATTGCCGACCACGCTGACAGAGGCGAACTGGCGCGTTACCGGTGGACTGCTCAACCACGAGAGCGCACACGTCCTACACAGCGACTTCTCGGCGATCCCGAGCGACGCGATGCTTGCCCAAGTGTTGAACACCCTTGAGGACCCCAGGGTAGAGCACCACTTCTGCCGGCGGTACCCGGGCGGCGCCGGTGACATCCGGCTGGCCCATGAGACGGCCTTCGAGGAGCTGGCAGGTCGGGCAGGCAGCCTGGAACCGTATCAGCTGCGACTATTAGCACTCATAGGGCGTCTCGATGGCCTGCCGGTGCCAGCCGCCTTCGGAACCGATGCCCTGACCTGGTCGGCCAAGTGGTCAGGGTGCCGAGACGCTGTTCTGGGCGCCGCGGAGACGAAGGACCTTCTCCCACTGGCCGGTCGGATCCACCAGGACCTGTTCGCGGCCGTGGAGAGCCCTGAGCAGCCGAAGTCGGAGTCGGAGGCCACAGGAGCCTCTGTGGGGCCTGGTCAGCCGGGACAGGTGCCAGAGGCCACCGGAGCCTCGGTGGCCGCTCAGGGGGCCCTGCAAGAGCCTGGCACCACCATCCCGCAGCCGGTTCGCCCGGTCGATCGGGAGGCGCTTCTGAGCCAAGGCATGCGGCAACAGGTCACTGCGCTTGCGGCCGGTCCCGGCTACAAGCCCTGCGTGGTGGCTGGGCCTTCACGACTGGCGACGGGCGATGGCAGGCATCTCGAAGATCTGGTCTCGCGCACCGTGCCCGGGCTGGCGCGTCGGCTGGCCTGTGCCGTCCAGGCGCAAACCCAGAGCCGGTGGATTCCGGATCAACAGCGTGGTCGCATCGATCCGCGTCGACTTCACCGCCTGATCCATGGTCGCAGCAAGCGCCTCTTCCGGCGGCTCGAACGCGGCGAGCAGGTCGACACCGCGGCCACGCTCATCATGGATGCCAGCGGGTCCATGAAGGGTAGCGAGGGTACGGCTGCGGCAGCAGCTGCGGTCGTGGCGCGGAGTCTGGACCGCCTTGGGGTCTCGACGGAGGTGCTGGTCTTCAAGGGGCCCTCGCTGAGGCTTGCCAAGGCTTTCGGAGAGCCCATCTCGGTGCTGGCCGGTCGGCTCGCCACCGTGAATCCCACAGGCGGTACCCCGCTGGGCGAGGTCCTGCTCGCGGCGGCCAAACGCCTTATCCACCAGCCTGCTGAGCGGTTCCTGGCCATCGTCGTCACCGATGGCCAGCCCGACAACGTCGATTACTGCGCTGAGATCCTGAAGCGCTGCGGCGCGGTCGGCATTGAGACAATCGGTGTCGGCATCCACGTCGACATCTCCCATCTGTTCAACCAATCCATCACCATTGCATCGATCGACCAACTCGCCCCGGCGCTGCTCGGGCAGGTGCGATCGACGCTTCTATCTTCCCGTACCCGTACCCCACCCAGGAGAACTCCATGCCGACGCTGATCACGATACCCAAGGAGCACCGCGCCCTGCTCTCGCGCCTGACGCCCGAGGACGTGGAGCGACTGCGACTGAGCAGGGCGAACACGATGGCGCCAGGCCCAGTCGGAGACACCAGTCAGGTCACAGGGCCCGGCGCCGTTCCAGCCGAGCCCACCAAGCCGAAGCGCAAGCACGTGGACCGGTCATCCCAGTGGCCGGCGGTGGGAACCTTCCTCGAAGGCCAGTTCCGAGGGGAAACCTTCAGGGCACAGGTCGTCGCCGCGCCGAAGCTGAAGTCCAAGCGCGCGCTCAAGCTGCTCAGCGCGCCCGTCAAAGGCATCATCGCGACCAGCTACAGCAAGGCCCAGGATATCGTCACGCTCGCACATCGGCAGAAGCTCGGCGTGCGTGGGAAGATCGGACTGCCGGCTGCTTGGATATGGTGGAAGGCAGCCACGTCTCCGTGATGGCCTTTCTCACGGTCACGCCGGTCCTGCTGGATTTTGTCAAGGGATTGTCACGAAAACGCCTGTATTTTGACGCTTTTACAATTGAAGTGGAAAGTCTCCTCGATACAAGTGAGGGCGTCCGCTTCGGTAAGCCCGTGTCCCTTGCTGCCCTGATCGTCTTTGTCCCTATTCGACAGCCCGATCGCACCCCCGGCAGCATCCCGACACCGCCTTCATCGAATGTCCGACGCCGGTACAGGTCGCTGACTTCTCATCGAAGTAGCTATCACCGGCCCTTGTGATCGGCCACGCGTGTTGCGTGTGCAAACGGTTGGGGTATCCCCAGCCAAGCTCAGGCGGAATAAGCGCCTAGAGGCCCCTCATGTCTTCCGGTTCCCCAGGGGGCCGGCAACGGGATACCAATTCCCGTGACCGGCTCCAACCCGGTCTGCCCGCATCGAGCGCGATGCTCGTTGGGCAGACCGCTTCATCAACATCCGACCACATCACTCGCGTAAGTCCACGCTCAGCGCCGCAGGACGCCCTGCTGACCTCGGCCGAGGCTGCGCAATTCCTGCGCGTGTCGGCCAAGTACCTCAGGACTCTCGTCCGTCGCGGCAAGCTGCCGAGCTACCGGCTCGGTGGCATTGGACCTCGTCGCTTCCGGCGATGCGAGGTGGAACGCCTGCTGGAGCCCGAGTCGGCAACAGCTGAGGTTCCCGATCTCAGTTCGTTCATCTCCAACACCATCACGGGCTGACCATGCATCAACCCCAAGGAGGTTTCATGGCGAGGCATACCACTATGCCGCCTCGCAAGCAGTCCACGCCTCATGGCGACGTCATCCTGACCTCGTACTGGAAGCGAGACCATTACATGCTTCGTGCCTGTGGTCCGATGCAGGCTTTGCGGTGGATGTTTCCCAAGGCTCATCAAGCCGAGATCCATGGCAACAACTCCAGACATGCTTTTGAACCATCGCCGAAGAAGATCACCGTCGAGCGAGAGCTGAGAAGTGTATGCAGTCAATGGCAGGGACATTGGGAGCAACGACTCCAAGACGCTCTTGATGCGCCTTCACAATCGGAAGCGGTGACGATCCAGGTACGGACCCTGGGTGATCTCTGTGATCAGCGGCTCGCACAGCGCAAGCTGGAGATTGAACTCGCGACGTGGCGAAAGGAGAAGCACTACTTGCAGCACTGGCTCACTGAACTTGGGAAGCAGGCGCAGCTGCATACCCTGACCGAGCAGCAGATCCGCCAAGCTCGCGAGCACCTATCGAAGCGACTCAAACCCGGAACCATCAACTGCTCGATGGCGGTTCTGAAGGGGTACCTGGATTGGGCCCGCAAGAAGGGCCACATGAGCCACATCCCACACGAGGACATCCGGGAGTTAAAGAATGTCCGGGATCCCACAGCCATGCGCTGGTGGACCCTGGACGAAATGGAACTGGCGCTGCGCTGTGCCGAACAGGACAAGCAGCAGGCCACCGCGGTACCGCTGATCGCAGTCGGGTGCCTGCTCGGTCTCCGGTACGAAGAGAACATCATGCTTCGCTGGCAGGATCTGGAATTGGATCGGCACGACTCAAAGACCGGCCTTCCGGCACCCGTCGCCCACATCGTTCCCCATGATGGATGGGTTCCGAAGGATCAGGAAGCCAGGACGATCCCGATCCCTGCGCGTCTCCACGCGATCCTGCTCCGGTTCCGGCAATCCGAGGGGTTCGTGTTGAGAGCGCACCAGACCAGGCAGAAGCATGGCGGGACCGTCAGGACCTATCGCTACGATCCTCGATCTGTCTGGCGGCGCATCATGAAGGCCGTGGCCGCGGTAGGCGGGCGGGTCATCCACATCAACGGCATGCGACACTCCTTCGCGAGCAACCTGCTCAACGCGGGCGTGTCCGATGTCAAGGTTGCCAAGTGGTTGGGGCACGCGGACACCAAGATGGTCCATCTCCACTACGGGCATCTGCTCGGCTACGACGATTGCATCAACCAGAAGGCCACGCCGGCCGTGTCCGCCAACTGATGTGCCCATGCCCGCCGGCTACAGGCGGGCATGGGCTATCTTTTATCTATGAGCCACCGGCTAGCATAGGCTACGTTAGAGGAATTTGGGGACCACTTTGGGGACCAATCCTACCAACCAACAAAACGTCCTTGTGCGCAACCACTGCTACACAAGGACTTACACTGGTACCCACTGAGGGACTCGAACCCCCGACCCCTACCATGTCAAGGTAATGCTCTAGCCAACTGAGCTAAGCGGGCAGGTCGATCGGAGTCTGCCCAGGATCCCCTCTGGTCAAGGCGCGCCATCAGGCACCCTCAGCGTTTCCCGATCAAACGTGCCCTGACCGATCCAACTCCGCCGGTGGCTTACTTGCCCTTGGCGCGGGTGTAGGTGATCTCGAGGCACTGCGCCTCCTTCTCGCCGGCGCGCGTCTGGTACATGGCGTAGGTGAAGGCGTCATCGCTGGTGTGGGTGACGACCGTGCGCACCTTCACCGTCTTGCCCGGCGCCATGCAGTCGCCGACCTCGCCGGTGTACTCGATGGTCTTGCCTTCGTCCTTGCTGACGCCGGTCTCGAACATCAGGCCGGTGCTCATGCTGTCCATCCAGGTGGCGACATAGGCGCCGCGTACGCGGTCGTAGCCATCGAGGCCGGTGCCGGTGAACGGCATGCCCATCATCTGGCCCTTGAACTCCGAGCGCAGGAACCTGCCGTCCGAGATCATGGTGTAGACAGCCGAGCCCTTCGACTCCTCGGGCGACGCGCCGGGCTTCATGTACGCCTTCACCGTCGCGTCCCAGGTGCCGACCAGCTTGGCGAGCTGGGCGTGCTCCTTGCCGGGCTTGGACAGCTCCATCATCTGCTGCATGGCCTTCGCCTGGGCCTCGGCGTCGTCGGCGGCGCGCAGGGTGGAGGGAACGGCGAGCGCGAGGGCGCAGAGCAGGCTGGGAAGGAAACGTGTCATGGAGACTCCTGAGGGAGCGCGCATGATTCACCGGGATCCGCCACGGCAAATGAGGATCGCTGGAGCCACTACAGCGGGATGCGCGACGACATGAGGGCCGTGAAGACAGCGGCTCTGCAGATCTCGTCCCGATTCCAATTCCAGAAGTAACTGCTCAGGCGGTTCCAGTAGTCCGATAGATTTTCCGCTGGGTTCCGGTCCGGGTTGTGCTATGCCTTCACCATGCCCACGGTCACGGTTCAGGGTCGACAGTTTGATGACGCG
>JACDEL010000046.1 GCA_013816405.1 Chloroflexota bacterium
TCGTGCTGGGTCAGGATCCGGGCCGCGCTGCCGGGACCAGCCCGCCGCCGGATCTCGCGACGGAAGGCGATTCCGTTGACGACGGGTTGCTCGTCGTCGATCGTTTGCCACACAGCGACCACGTCCGGAGCGCGCGGCTCAAGGGCGGCCAGCCACGCAGGCGCCGCCATCGGTATCGGTCCTAGAGGCGCTCGAAGCGCTCGACGGGGACTACGAAGACCGTCGCGCCGCCGACCTCGACCTCGACCGGGTACGGCATGTAGAACTCGCCGGGCTCCATGATCGGAGGCATCGGGTTCACGAACTGGCGCCGCGAATGGCAGTTGGCGCTGACGATCTCGAGCACGGCATCGACCTGGTCATCCTCGACCCCCACCAGGATGGTCGCGTTGCCCTGCTTGAGGAAGCCGCCGGAGGACTGGAGCCGCGTGGCCCGGAACTCCTTCTCCAGCAGGGCGTCGACGAGATTGCCGGCATCCTCGCTGTGGACGACCGCGGTCACGAGCTTCACGGCCCGATTATGCCGCAGGGGAGCGACCGCGGGCCACCCGTCCGGACGGCGAATTGCGATTACCCAGGGTTATGCTCATGCACCGCAGCCGCCCAATCCGCGCTGCGTGATAACGCTGGGTTATTAGCCGGCACCGGCGGAAGTGTTCCGGTGCGGGGATATCACTCCGAGTTATCGCGGCTCGCGGGGCGGGGCGCCGATGCGCAGGGTGAATGGAATCGCGCCGATGACCCGCTTCCCGTGTCGAGTCATTTATCGCGCGAGCGCCACAACACCGAAGAGGATGCATCGGTGTGATCTGATGCGTGGCGCGAATATTCCGGCCGCTCATCGCGCCTCCGCCGCCCCGAAGACGAGTGGCTCGACGGCCGAGCGGATGGCCGCATCCGTGCCCTCGACGGTGCCCGAGCCGTCGACCACGCGGTAGCGCTCCGGCTCCGTCTCGGCGAGCGCGAGGTACGCGGCACGGACTGTCTCGAAGAAGCGGTCGCCCTCGGTGTCCTCGAACCGGTTCCACGGTCCGCGTCGCTTGCGAGCCAGACCCACCTCCACGGGTACGTCGACCAGGATTGTCATGTCCGGCAGCGTGTCGTAGGTTGCGAAGCGCTGCAGTTGGCGGATCGCACCGGCCTCGATCCCGTATGCGCCGCCCTGGTAGGCGAGCGACGAGTCCAGGTAGCGAGCGCAGACCACGTTGTCGCCGCGCTCCAGCGCCGGGAGGATGACTCGAGCAGTGTGCTGGGCTCGGGCTGCTGCGAAGAGGAGGGCGTCCGCTCGCGGATCGAGGTCGTCCGAGACGTGGCGCTCGTGGAGGACCAGGCGACGGACCTCCTCGCCGAGCGGCGTGCCACCCGGCTCGCCGGTCAGCACTGTCGGCTCCGCGCGCGAGCGGAGCCACTCGGCGAGGTGCCGCGCGGCGGTCGTCTTGCCGCTCCCGTCGGGCCCCTCAAGCGTGATGAAGCGGCCCCGACGGGGTGCATTCACCGGCTCACCGCCACGCGCGCCCCTCGTCGGGAAGAAGCTCGACGCGGCGGTTCGGCTCGGTCCCCCGTGAGCGGCTCATCAGGCTGTTGCGCTCGGCCATCTGGTGCTGGAGGCGGCGCACGTAGGCGTTCTGTGGCGCCAGCTCCATCGGGTTGCCGCTCGACTGCACCAGCCCGATTGCCTCCGCCGTCTCGTGCAGCGCGGCCTCGGAGGGATCGGCCTCCAGGTCGAACAGGCTGGCCAGCAGGTTCTCCATCTGGATGATCGTGTTGGTCTTGAGGACGTAGATCGGGATGCCGCCGGACTCGGCGTCGCGCAGCGCCGACGGTTTGCGACGGTAGTAGTTGCGGAGCGTCACGACCGCATCGGCCTCGTCGAGCTCGCGCGCAACATGGACCGGCACTCCCAGCTCGCGGACCGCCTGCTCCAGGTGCTTCCGGCTGACCCCGAAGCCGAACAGGCTGAGGGGCCGATGGGAGCGGACCGGCGTTGTCCCGACGCCGCTCGTCTCCGGTGCACCGGATTCGCGCATTGCCACCTCCAGGTGGCGACGGGGATCGGACGACTCCGACGGCTCGCCGGGCTGCGCCCGGCCGCGTCCGGACTCACGACCGCCTCCGCCTCGCCCGGGCAGAGGCCGGAGTCCGATCCCCCCGCCGCCGTTGCCGCGACTCCTGCCGAATGCCCCGAAGCCCCCGGTCGGCTCGAGTGCCGCGAAGGTCGGGATGCCGGTCGGCGACTCGGCGATGTGGTAGTCGTACTTGGTCGCGGCTCGGAGCTCGCCGCCCTCTCGCCAGCGGGACTCGGGCGGGACCATGTGCCCGCGCAGGATGGCGTCAACCGTCTCGGCCACGTTGCGGTGGACGATCACGCTGTCGCGCTCGACGATCTCGACCACCACGTCGAAGGTGGGTGGCGCCTTGCGCTCGAGCACCGTCTTCTGCGTCCCTCTCCGCCGCGCCTCCTCGTCGCCCAGCGTGACGGTCTGGATCCCGCCGACGAGGTCGGACAGGGTCGGGTTCAGCATCAGGTTGTCGAGCGTGTTGCCGTGGGCGGTTCCGACCAGCTGGACGCCCCGCTCGGCGATCGTGCGCGCCGCGGCCGCCTCCAGCTCCGTCCCGATCTCGTCGATGACGATCACCTCGGGCATGTGGTTCTCCACGCCCTCGATCATCACCGCGTGCTGCTCGGCAGGGACGCGCACCTGCATCCGCCTCGCGTCGCCGATGCCGGGGTGCGGGATGTCGCCGTCGCCGGCGATCTCGTTGCTGGTGTCGACCACGATCACGCGCTTGCCGAGGTCATCGGCCAGGACGCGGGCCACCTCGCGGAGCATCGTCGTCTTGCCGATGCCGGGGCGCCCCAGCAGCACCACGCTCTGCCCGCCTTCGACGATGTCCCGGATGATATCGATCGTGCCGAAGACGGCGCGCCCGATCCGGCAGGTCAACCCGACCACCTTGCCGGCCCGGTTCCGAATGGCGCTGATGCGGTGCAGGGTGCGCTCGATGCCCGCCCGGTTGTCGCCCCCGAAGGCGCCGATGTGATCGATGACGTGGGCGATATCCGCCTCGACGATCTCGCGCTCGAGGAGGACCTCCTCCCCATGCGTGAAGCGTGCCTCCGGACGCCGGCCAAGGTCGAGCACCACCTCGAGCAGGTCCGCACGGTTGGCGAATCCCCGCAGGCGGGTCACGATCTCCGGCGGAAGCGCCTCGAGCAGCGCGTCCAGGTCGTCGGTCGTCTCTTGCTTGGTCACGTTGCTCGCTGGCTTCCTCATCCTGGCTAGACCGCCGGCACCATCGCCGGCTGGCGGGCGCTGGCAAGGACCTCGCGCACCAGCACGCTGACCTGGCCAACCGCCTCGAACCCGGCCGCCTCTGCGGCCTGCTTTCCCGTCGACTCGTATGTTCGCACCGGAGCAAGGATCCCTGCAGACAGCGCCTCATTGCCGGCCGCCTTCAGCACGGCGCCCAGGAAGGCTGCGCCGTCGGCGCCGTCGCGCACCAGGAAGCGCAGGTAGTGCGGACCGGCCCGACACGCGCCGTGCTGGGCGAAGCTGGCGACGCGCTGGCCCTCCGGCAGAAGCCAGGCGTTGACTGCGCTGAAGTGCAGGATGGGATTCAGGCTGCTGCGCGGTACGACCGCCTCGTGCCCGACCAACTCCCAGTCCTGGGCCCCGTATCCCTCGATCCGAGCGATCGCCGGCGGGGTAGTGTGCGTCCACAGGTCGAACAGGTGCCACGCATCTGCGGGCGTGGCAGGCTGCAGGTCCTCGGGCCGTCCGCCTTCCAGCCTGCCCGGCGGGCGGTACCAGATCTCCTCGCTGGCATATGCCATGAAGTTCACCTGGCCGAACAGCTCCATGTTCTCCGGGACGTCGGCGCAGGCGGCGTGGTAGCGCGCCACGTCGCGCTTGCCCCCCTCCTCGATCACCGCCTGCAGCAGGGCGAAGCGCACCTCGCTGGCCATCGGGGAGTCGGCGGCGTCGAGCTCAGTGATCACCCAGTCGTCGCGGTGCGGCTCTTCCACGGCGCGGCAGCTGCCCACCAGGCGGCCGTCCCACTCGGCGACCATGTGCACCGATGGCGATCGGAGCGGCAGCCACGACGGCATCAGGGCGGCGAGGCTGATCTGGGGCGGGGCCGCGGAACGCGCGGGGACGCCGAGCGAGCGACGAAATCCCTCGCTCCCCTCGTGCACCTGCCGCGACAGGGCGACCAGCGCCGGGCGATCGGTGAGCCGCGCGGGCCTGATCGAGCCGGCAGCGTCCTTCATGGCTGGATGAGCTCCAGCAGGAGCCGATGCAGCCGACGATCCCCGGTCAGCTCCGGGTGGAAGGCGGTCGCCATGACGCGACCCTGGCGGACGGCGATCGGACGCCCGTCCGGGTCGCGGGCCAGCACCTCGACATCGGGTCCCACGTCGCTGACGACGGGCGCGCGGATGAAGACGCCATGCAGCGGCTCGTCGCCGAGGGAGGGGATGTCGAGATCGGCCTCGAAGGAGTCGAGCTGGCGCCCGTAGGCATTGCGCTCGACGGTGATGTCGAGGAGGCGCAGGACCGGCTCCTCGCCGTCGGCGAGTCGATTGGCGAGCAGGATCATGCCGGCGCAGGTGCCGTACAGCGGAGCGCCGCCCTTAGCGAGGGCGACGATCGGCTCGCGCAGCCCGTAGAGGTCGATCAGCCTGCGCATCGTGGTCGACTCGCCGCCGGGCAGGATCAGGCCGTCGAGGCCGATCAGGTCGCGAGGCAGGCGCACCTCGATCGGCTCAGCGCCCACCTCGCGCAGCGCGTTCGCGTGCTCGCGGACGTCGCCCTGCAGGGCCAGGATGCCGATCCGCGGCCGGCGCGTCTCAGTGGCCCCGTACGGCGTGGAAGCAGGGAGGGTCTGCGCCATCGGTGCTGGGCTACCAGCCGCGGACGGCCAGGCGTTCCTCCGCCGGAATCTCGGAGAGCTCCAGCCCCCGCATCGGTTCGCCCAGGCCCGTGCTCACCTCGGCCAGGATCTCGGCGTTGTCCCAGTGGGTGGTGGCCATGACGATCGCGCGGGCCACGCGCTGGGGGTTTTCGCTCTTGAAGATCCCGCTTCCCACGAAGACGGCCTGCGCGCCGAGCTGGCGCATCAGGCTGGCGTCAGCGGGGGTGGCGACGCCGCCAGCGGAGAAGTTCGGAACGGGCAGCTCCCCGAGCGTCGCGGTCTGGCGCACCACGTCAAGGGGGGCTCTGAGCTCCTTGGCCGCCGCGTACAGCTCGTCTTCGCGCATGGCGGCTAGCTCGCGGATTCCCTTCATCACGGCGCGCAAGTGGCGGACTGCCTCGACGATGTTCCCGGTCCCCGCCTCGCCCTTGGTGCGGATCATGGCCGCCCCCTCGCCGATCCTCCGCAGCGCCTCGCCCAGGTCGCGGCAGCCGCACACGAACGGCACCCGGAACTCGTGCTTGTCGATGTGGTGCTCTTCGTCGGCCGGGGTCAGCACCTCGGACTCGTCGATGAAGTCGACCTCCAGCTGCTGGAGGATCTGCGCCTCCACGATATGCCCGATCCGGCACTTGGCCATGACCGGGATGCTGACCGCGGCCTTGATCTCCTCGATCAGCTTCGGGTCGGACATGCGGGCCACGCCGCCGAACTTGCGGATGTCCGACGGGACGCGTTCGAGGGCCATGACGGCGACCGCCCCGGCCTCCTGTGCGATCCGGGCGTGATCGGCCGTGACGACGTCCATGATCACCCCGCCGGAGAGCATTCGGGCGAGCCCGACCTTGGTCGTCCAGGTGCTGGTTTCGATGGCGGCCATGCAGCCTCTTCGTTGTCGACTTCGTGCTTGATACCGATAGCGGCGCTGTCGCGCCGCGCTCGACCATGCATTGTACTCGCGGGACTGCCGAGCTCCCAGGTGAGCACCCACTCATTGACGCTCGGAAGCGGAGCGGCGCGTGGTTGCTATCATCCGCGCCACGGAGGCACGGATTGCTCAACGCACTGGTCCTGGTCCTCAACCAGAATTACGAGCCGCTCAACGTCTGTGACATCAGGCGTGCCTTCAACCTGCTCGGCTCCGAGAAGGCCGAGCTGCTGGAGCGCAACCACCAGGTGATCCACACGCCGACGCTGGCGATCCCCGCTCCATCGGTCATCCGGCTGGTCTATCTCGTCCGTCGCCCGCGACCCCGGGTCAAGCTCAGCCGGCGCGAGGTGTTCGCGCGCGATGCGCACACCTGCCAGTACTGCGGCGCCGCGACCCGCGACCTGACCATCGACCACGTCGTCCCCAAGCACCGTGGTGGCCGGCACGAATGGGAGAACCTGGTCGCCGCCTGCCGCTCCTGCAACCATCGCAAGGGGAGCAAGACGCTGGCCGAGGCGCGGATGCTGCTGCGCCGCGAGCCACGTGCCCCGCGGGCCGACGTCCGCTACCTGTACGGCACGTATCTCGCCGACGAGCAGAACGACGCCTGGCGAAGCTACCTCTTCCTAAGCGACGCTCCGGGTTCGTCCGCCTAGGCCAAACCGGCCGGGAGGAACCAATGCGCGATGGCGATCCGCTGCGGATCGACCTGCCACCAGCCCTGGCCGCGGTGCTGGATGCCTTGCGCCACGGAGGCGACGAGGCCGTGCTCGTCGGTGGCAGCGTTCGTGACCTGGTGCGTGGCGATAAGCCGGCAGATTGGGACGTGGCGACCTCGGCACCGCCGGAGACGGTGGCGGCTCTATTTCCTGGAGCAACCTGGGAGAACCCCTTCGGCACGGTGACGGTCCGTGATCCGGCGGGCGGACGGGGGATCGAGGTCACGACCTACCGGGTCGAGGTGGGCTACCGGGACCAGCGCCGGCCCGATGAGGTGCGCTGGGGCCGGTTATTGGCGGATGACCTGGCGCGGCGCGACTTCACCATCAACGCGATGGCATGGCTGCCCGACGAGACGGCCGATGGCAGCGGGCGGCTGGTCGACCCCTACGGCGGAGCTGGGGACCTCGAGGCCGGCCTGTTGCGAGCGGTCGGCGACCCCGATGAGCGCTTCAACGAGGACGCCCTGCGGCTCCTTCGCGCGGTCCGGCTGGCTACTCGCTTCGAGCTCCGAATCGACCCGCCGACCGAGGTGGCGATCCGTGCGAACGCGCCGAAGGCGGCCGGCCTCTCCGGTGAGCGGGTCCGTGACGAGCTGACGCGGATCCTGGCGGGCGCCGCTCCGCCTTCCCATGCCTTCGGACTGATGGAGCGGCTGGGGCTGCTCGAGGTCCTGCTACCCGAGTTAGTGGCCCTGCGCGGCGTTCTCCAGGCGAAGCGGCTGGAAGGAGATGCGCTCGACCATTCTCTGCGCACGGCCGACGCCCTGCCGGCCACGGACCCGGTGCTGCGCCTCGCCGGCCTGCTCCATGACCTGGGCAAGGCAACGACGCTGGCGGACGGGCATTTCCTGCATCACGACCGCGACGGCGCAGTCCTCGCCGAGCTGGTCCTACAGCGGCTGCGCGCACCCCGCGCCGAGGTGACCCGCGTAGGCCGCCTGGTGCGCCACCACATGTTCGCCTACACCCCCGACTGGACCGATGCGGCCGTGCGCCGGTTTGTGCGCCGGGTGGGCGTGGACCTGCTGCCCGACCTCTTCGCCCTGCGCGCCGCGGACGACGTGGCCTCAGGGGTCGAGGAACCGCCAGGCGGCTGGCGAGTGCTGCGCGAGCGCGTGGCCGCCGTCGCCAACGATCCGCTGGAGGCGCAGCAGCTGGCAATGACCGGCGACGACCTTGTGGCCCAGCTGCAGATTCCGCCCGGTCCGGCCATCGGGCGACTGTTGGCCGCGCTGCTCGACGCCGTCCTGGAGGATCCGACCCTCAACTCGCGAGAGCAGCTACTGGCACTTGCGCGTGCCATGGCGAGCGGATAGGGCGCTGCTACAATCGGCGATCCGGAGCGCGTGCCCACGCGCCGATGACCTGGAGCGGAGGTTCCCATCCCCGCGATGACCGCCCTGGCGCGCGCGGCGCGGCTTGAGCATCGGCTGACCCAGCCGACTGCATCCCTGGCGGATCTGCATGCCGCAGCCGGGCTCGCCCTGGAGCACCAGCTGGCGACGCTCCTCGTCAGCCCGTGGCTGGTGAAGCCGGCGGCGCGGCTCCTGTCGCGGACACCGGTGCGCGTCGCGACCGTGATCGGCTTTCCCCATGGCGGGAGCGTTGCCGCGGTCAAGGCGTTCGAGGCATCCACCGCCCTCGAGCACGGCGCGACCCAGCTCGACGTCATGCTCAACGCCGGCGCCCTCGCCTCCGGGGATGACGAGGTGGTGCTCAATGACATGCTTGCGGTGGTGGAGATGGCCCACTCCGCCATGGCCACCTGTGGGGTCATCGTGCGGGCCGGACCCGTCAGCGAGGAACTCGTTCGGCGCGCCTGCCGGCTGTCGGCTCGCTCGGCGGCCGCGTACGTGGTCACCTCGGACGGGCGGGAGCAGGCCGATGCCACCGTCGAGCAGGCCCGCTTCCTGCACGGCGTGGTGGGAGGCCACCTGCAGGTGAAGGCCGCCGGCGAGTTCACGCAGCTCTCGCAGCTCGTCGAGGCAGTGGCGGCCGGAGCAGACCGCATCTCGACCACGTTCAGCCCGCAGCTGGCCGCCGAGTTCCTGGCGTGGCAGCAGCAGCCGGCGCCAAAGGCCGCAGGATCGCCCGCCGACGTCGGCGCGGCGGCCCGCTGACCCGGATCGGCGAGGAGGCCGCAGGTTGCGCATTCTGGTGGTCGGTGGCGCCGGGTTCGTGGGCTCGACGAGCGTCGAGACCTTTCTCGAGGCCGGGCACGACGTCGTGGTCTACGACGACCTGTCGAGCGGGCACGCCGCGGCGGTGGTGCGCCTCGCCCGGCTGGTGCGGGGGCAGATCGAAGACCAGGGGCACCTGGAGCACGTCATGCGCGAGGAGCGGATCGACGCCGTGCTCGACTGTGCCGCCAAGTCGCTGGTCGGCGAGAGCATGATCGACCCGGGGCTCTACTACCGCAAGAACGTGGGCGGTGGTGTCGCCCTCCTCGAGGCGATGCGCGTCACCGGCGTCAATCGGCTCGTCTTCTCATCCACCGCGGCCGTCTATGGCGAGCCGCGCAGGGTGCCGATCGCCGAGTCGGACCGGACGGAGCCGATCAACCCATATGGAGCATCGAAGCTCGCCTTCGAGGGCGCGATGCGCTGGTTCGCTGCCAGCCACGACTTCCAGGCGATCAGCCTGCGTTACTTCAACGTCGCCGGCGCCACTGAGCGCAACGGCGAGGATCACGAGCCCGAGACGCACCTCATGCCACTCATGCTGCGAGTGGCCGCGGGCGAGGCGACGCATGTCCAGATCTTCGGGCAGGACTACCCGACCCCCGACGGGACCTGCATCCGCGACTTCATCCACGTCCGCGACCTGGCCGCCGCGCACCTCCGCGCGCTCGAGGTGACCGGTGAGGGGGACCCGTCCTTCGAGGTCTACAACCTGGGCTCGGCGGCCGGCTTCAGCGTCCGCGAGGTGGTCGAGGCGGCGCGCAAGGTGACCGGCCGCGCCATCCCGGCCCGCGTCGTGAAGCGGCGGACCGGCGACCCGCCCGTGCTGGTGGCTTCGTCGCGTCGAGCGCGACTCGCATTGGGCTGGCATCCGGAGCACTCCAAGCTCGAGCAGATGCTGGCCGATGCATGGTCCTGGAAGCTGACGCATCCCAATGGCTACGGGAGGGGTCCGCGAACCGATGGTGCGGCGCTTGACCGCCAACCGTCGGACGCCCGAGGCGACCGCCAGATCTCCCGACCGGGAGCCCCAGCCTCGGTCTAGGGCGCCGCGTGGTACGATCGAGATCAAGTCACCCTCCTTCGGAGCCCCGTTTGCCTGAAACCACCTCTCCGGCGCCCCCCCGACGCGCCCGCGCGCCCCGCCGAGCGGCAGCGCCACCGTCGCCAGAACCCAACGGCAATCCCTCGCCCGACGATCCCGAATCATCCCCGCTGATGGACGCCGTCCTAGCGGCGCAGCGTTCCCATCGCTTCGGCGAGATCGAGCTGCCGGTCACCATCGCCAGGGCCATCGAGAAGATGGGGTTCACCGCCCCGACCGAGGTGCAGGACCGCGCCATTGGCCCGCTCCGCGCCGGCAAGGACCTCATCGGCCAGGCGCAGACCGGAACCGGCAAGACCGCCGCCTTCGGCATTCCCATCGTCGAGAAGGTCGATCCGTCGGGCCGCTTCGTGCAGGCCCTGGTGCTGACGCCGACCCGCGAGCTGTGCGTCCAGGTGACCGAGGAGATCCGGCGCATCGGCGTCTTCCGCAACGTCGCCGCGGTCGCGATATACGGCGGCTCGAGCATGGACCGCCAGGTGACCGCCCTGAAGCGCGGCGTCCCGGTCGTCGTTGGGACGCCAGGCCGCGTGCTGGACCTGATCCGGCGTGGCGAGCTGCGCCTGGACCGGGTGCACACCGTCATCCTCGACGAGGCCGACCGGATGCTCGACATGGGCTTCATCGTGGACGTCGAGACGATCCTGTCGCGCTGTCCCCGCAATCGCCAGACGGCGCTCTTCTCGGCCACCATGCCGTACGCCATCCTGCGGATCTGCGATCGGTTCATGGACAAGCAGGCAGAGCACATCATCGTGCGGCCGGAGATGCGGACGGTGGAGACGGTGCGCCAGCTGGTCTATTTCGTTGCCGAGCAGGACAAGGTCGCGGCGCTCACCGAGCTGACCGACCAGTACGGGTTCGATCGGCTCCTGGTCTTCCGTCACACCCAGATCGGGGTCGATCGCCTGACCGCCATCCTTGCCCGCAAGGGGCGTAACGTGGCGGCGCTGCATGGCGGCTTGTCGCAGCGAGAGCGCGACAAGACGCTCGCTGACTTCCGCTCGGGCAAGATCCAGTTCCTGGTCGCGACCAACGTCGCGTCGCGCGGGCTGGACATCACCGACCTGCCGTTCGTCCTCAACTACGACATCCCCGAGGACGCCGACACCTACGTGCATCGCGTCGGCCGCACCGCGCGGGCCGGACGCGAGGGGACGGCCATCACGCTGGTCGGCGAGTGGGACCTCGATGCCTGGGAGCAGATCCGCAAGGAGGTCGGGGTCGAGGTCGAAGAGGGCGAGCTCAAGCTCTACAACCGATCCTGACCTGATCCGCCGCGCCGGGCGCGCTACCCTTGCCGCGCATGACGAGGTCTCACCGCTGAAGACCAACCGGTCCACGCTGCCAATCCCTTCTGCGCTCGATGCGAGAGGGCTCGCCGAGGTCCGCCGCATCGGCCAGGCGGACCTGATGGTCGGCATCCCCAGCTTCGGCAACGCCGAGACGATTGGCTTCGTGGTGCGTGCCGCCACGGCGGGGATGGTCCAGTACTTCCCGGACCTGAAGCCGATCCTGGTCAACTCCGACGGCGGCTCTCCGGATCACACGCCACGCGTCGTGATCACCGCTGAGAGCCCGGAGTACATCGAGAAGATCATTCTGGTCAGCCCGCGCCACAAGCTGCAGCGGATCACCTTCACCTACCACGGGTTGAGCGGCAAGGGGACCGCGGTGCGAGCCCTGTTCGAGGTCGCGCGCGAGCTGGGCGTGAAGGCGATGGTGATGGTCGACTCCGACCTGCGCAGCATCGCACCGGAGTGGATCGAGCTGCTGGCCGGACCGATCCTCAAGGGTGGCTATGACTTCGTTGCGCCGCTCTACGCTCGCTTCAAGTACGACGGCACGATCACCAACGCGATCGCCTACCCGCTGACCCGGGCGCTGTACGGGGCGCGCATCCGCCAGCCGATCGGCGGCGAGTTCGCGGTGAGCGGCGACCTGGTGCAGCGCTACCTCGAGCTCGACAGCTTCGACGAGCTGACGGCGCGCTTCGGGATCGACGTGTGGATGACGCACTCGGCCATCAACGAGGGATTCGCCGTCTGCCAGACGCGGCTGGGCGCGAAGATCCATGACGCCAAGGACCCCGCCGGCAACCTGGGGCCGATGTTCCGCCAGGTGGTCGGGACTCTCTTTGCGCTGGCCGGTCGCTACCAGGACCGATGGCTCAAGGTGCGCGGCTCACATTCAATCCCCGAGTACGGGTTCGAGCGAGTGATCGCCCCCGAGGTCGTGGAGGTCAACCACGCCAAGCTCGTCGACAACTTCGAGACGGCGCGCCTCTCGCAGGCCGATGCCTGGGCGCAGATCCTCTCGCCGGATCAGCTCGACCGCGTCATGTCGGTCGAGATCCCTTCGGAGCCCGGCGCCTTCCACTTCCCGGCCGACCTCTGGATCCGCTGCCTGTACGACGCCCTGGTCGCCTATAACCGGCCGGGGACCGACCGCGAGCGACTGCTGGCCGCGCTCACGCCGCTCTACTTCGGGCGGACCGCCGGCTTCATCGCCGAGACGATCGAGATGACCACGGACCAGGCCGAACGGGTGATCGAGGCGGTCGCTCGCGAGTTCGAGGAGCTGAAGCCGTACCTCGTCACGCGCTGGCGCGAGATGCGCGCCCAGACGGCAGGCTGATGGCCCGGCGCCGCCAGCCCTACCGGATCCTGCTGCCACTCGCCAACCCGCGCACCGCGCGGGACCTGGTCCGCATCGGGGCGGGAATCGGGCAGGGCCGGATGACCGAGATCACGGCCCTCGGGATCGTGGAGGTGCCCGAGGGCGTCTCGCTGTCCGAGGGGGCGACCCACGCGCGCACCGCCCGACGCCTGCTGCAGCGCGTCCTCGACTTCGGAGACGAGGAAGAGGTCGAGATCCGCACGATGGTCCGGATCGGGCGGCGGGCGGCCGACGGGGTGATCGAGGCGGTCGCCGAGGAGAGCGCCGACCTCGTCATCTTCGGCTGGGGCGGACCCCCGAGCCCGACCGCCGCCAAGCGATCGACGGCCAAGCGAGACGGGCCCACCGAGCCCTCCGTCTTCTCGCCGACGATCGATGCCGTGGTGCGTGAGTCTCCCTCTGACATCGCGGTCGTGAAGCAGCGTGGGCTGGACCAGGTCAGCTCGATCCTGGTCCCGGTCCGCGGCGGTCCCCATGCGGAGCTGGCGATGCGACTGGCGCGCGACCTGGGCAAGCGCTTCGGAGCCCAGGTGGTGGTCATGCACGTCGTCCCGAAGGGGATCGGGGAGCGGGCGCTTGCTCGAGAGCAGGCGGCGCTCGACCGCTTCGTGGCTGAGCATCGCGCCGGGCGCAAGGTGGTCGGCATCCTGCGGGAGGCCGCGTCCGTTCGCGCCGCCATCCTTCGCGAGGCGAGCAACCACCAGCTGGTGGTGATGGGCGCATCGGCCAATCCGTCGACCGTGACCCCGGACGGTCGGTTCCTGTTCGGAGTGGTGGCCGAGGCGGTCGCCTCCCGCGCCAAGCCGACGGTCATCGTGGTCAAGACCAGGCAGGAGCTGGCAGTCTCGCTCTTCGACGAGCTGCGTGCGGCCGAAGGGACGCTCGCCGCGGCCGATGCGTTCGTCGAGGACGGCAGGGCGCTGCCGACCGTGGTGGACCGCTGGTTCGCCGAGAACACCTTTCATGCCTCCGAGTTCCGCGACGTCGCCAAGCTGGTCGAGCTCAAGGAGAAGCAGGGCGTCACCATCAGCCTTGGGTTGCCGGCCCTCAACGAGGAGAAGACGATCGGCCTTGTCATCAAGCGCATCAAGGGCGCGCTGATGGATCGAGTCCCGTTGCTTGATCAGCTGGTCCTGATCGACAGCGACAGCACCGACCGCACGCGCGAGATCGCGGCCGACCTGGGGGTCCCGGTCGTGCGGCACTCGCGGATCCTGCCGGAGATTGGGTCGTTCGTCGGGAAGGGCGAGGCGCTGTGGAAGAGCCTCCACGTCCTCGACGGTGACATCGTGGCCTGGATAGACACTGACATCCGCAACATCCAGCCGCGCTTCGTGCATGGGCTACTTGGTCCGCTCCTGCGCGAGCCGCGGATCCAGTACGTGAAGGGCTTCTACCGGCGCCCGATCCGCCAGGGCGTGACCCTCTTCGCCGAGGGAGGGGGACGGGTGACGGAGCTGATGGCACGGCCGCTGATCAACCTCTTCTTCCCCGAGCTCTCCGGATTCATCCAGCCGCTCTCGGGCGAGTACGCCGGACGTCGCTCGCTCCTGGATTCGGTCCCCTTCTTCACCGGCTACGGGGTCGAGATCGGGCTGCTGATCGACATTGCCGAGACGGCCGGGCTGTCGGCGATCGGCCAGGTCGACCTCGAGCGGCGAATCCACCGGAACCAGCCGCTCTCCAACCTGTCCCAGATGAGCTTCACGATCCTGCAGGCCGCCATCACCAAGCTCGAGGAGCGCCACCGGATCGAGCTGCTGACCGAGGTCGGCCGCGGCATGAAGGTGATCGGGCAGGAGAAGGACCGATTCAACCTGGAGGTCCGCGAGGTCGCCGACTCGATTCGTCCGCCGATGCGCAGCATCGCCGCCTACCAGGAACGTCGTCGTTCGCTGAAGCGCTGATGGGCGCTCCGCTGCGCATCCTCGTCGCGCCCGATTCATTCGGTGGTGCCCTGGACTCCATCGCGGTGGCTCGCGCGATCAGCGCCGGCTGGCTGCGGGCCCGGCCGGACGACGAGATCGTCCATGCGCCGATGGCTGACGGAGGCGAGGGGACGCTGGCGGCGGTCGCGACGGCGCTCGGCATCCGGGCGGTCCGGCGGTCAGTCGCGGCCCATGACGCACTGGGCAGGCCGATCTCGGCGGACTACCTCCTGCTCGAAGGTGGTCGCGTCGCATTCGTGGAGATGGCGGCCGCCTCCGGGCTTGCGCACCTGACGACTTCGGAGCGGACGCCGGCCTCGGCCCGCATCGCGAGCACCCGTGGCACCGGGGAGCTGCTGCACAGCGCGCTGGATGCCGGGGTGAAGCGCCTGATCCTCGGGCTGGGCGGGTCGGCCACGACTGACGGCGGGAGTGGAATGCTGTCCGCGCTCGGGGTCCGGTTCCTTGACATGGCCGGAGAAGAGCTGAGGCCCGGCGGCGCTGCACTGGCCGAGCTGATCGCGACTGACCCATCGGGGCTCGATCCGCGCCTGGCGCGGGCCGAGGTGGTGGTCGCCTCCGACGTCAGCAACCCGCTCACCGGCGCGGCCGGCGCAGCGGCCACCTATGGCCCGCAGAAGGGAGCGGATGCGGATGCCGTGGCGGAGCTCGACGCCGCACTCGGCATCTACGGCGCGGCGATCGAGGCCGTGACCGGGCGCGCGGTGGCCGAGCTGCCGGGGGCAGGCGCCGCGGGCGGAACCGGGGCAGCGCTGCTCGCCTTCACCACTGCGACGCTGCGGCCTGGAATCGATGTCGTGGCCGAGATGGTCGGCCTGGCCGCCGCCCTCGAGGAGGCTGACCTGGTGATCACCGGCGAGGGCCGCGCCGACGAGCAGACCCTGGCGGGCAAGGCGGCGATGGGGGTGGCCCTGCTGGCGGGGAAGCGTGGCATCCCGGTCGTCCTCCTGTGCGGGACCCTGGGACCGGGCTCGGAGGCCCTCGAGGCGTCCGGCCTGTTCAAGGCGATCCAGCCGGTCGTGGACCGGCCAATGACCCTCGAGGAGGCAATGGCCGACACCGATCGCCTGCTGACGAACGCCGCCGAGCGGCTGGCGCGCAGCGTCGGGATCGGGCTGGCGCTGGCGAGGCCATAGCCCGCCATGCCTCCCCGGCCGCGCAAGGCCTCACCGCAGAAGCTGGCTGCCGACCGCCGCGCTCGCAGGCGCGCGATCGACGTGGTGCTGGAGCGGCTCGGTGACCGATACGACCGCCCGACGTGGGCGGGACCGCGGGTGGACGCGGTGAGCGAGCTGGTCCTCACCATCCTGTCGCAGAACACGGCCGACGTGAACTCGTTCCGGGCATTCACCGCGTTGCGGGCAAGGTACGCAAGTTGGCCCGATGTCCTTGCCGCCCCGACCGACGAGCTGGAGGACGTACTGCGGCCCGGCGGTCTGGCACCCACGAAGTCGCGGCGCATCCAGGCTGTGCTGGCGGAGGTCGAACGGGCCACCGGTGGCAGCTGGGATCTCTCGTTCCTGGGCGAGTGGCCGCTGGAGGAGGCGCGGGTCTGGCTGACGGGACTGCCGGGGATCGGCCGCAAGACGGCGGCGATCGTGCTCCTCTTCGGCTTCGGTCGGCCGGCGCTGCCGGTCGACACCCACGTGCACCGCGTCGCGCTGCGGCTCGGGCTGATCCCGCCCCGGACCGATGTCGAACGCGCGCACCTGCTGCTCGAGGCCGCGCTCCAGCCTGACGAGATGTACCCCTTCCACGTGGAGCTGATTCGGCATGGCCGCGACACCTGCCGAGCGCCGCGTCCCATCTGCGGCCTCTGCCCCCTGACGGATATCTGCCCGTACTTCGTACTAGCCAGTCGAGGAAAGGCCCCCATGGCACCGATCCAGCAGGGTGCGGCCGCCGGCGGCGCGCCTCGCTACCACGACGAGCTGATCCACGGCTGGGCGCCGCCCGAGCAGCGCTGATCACCTGCCGACGGCGCCATTGCACGTTGGCATGGGCATGGCCATGTCTGTTACGCGACTGAAACGGGTGATCCGCTTGAATTTCGGCCAGCACCGTCTCGTGTCGATGTCTCTTCGCGACCGAACGGCGCAGGACGCCCTACGCGACCGAGACCAAGTTGAAGTTGGGAGATATACGGATGAACCTTGATCCTGGCGGCATCATTGCGTGGCTCGTCGTCGGACTGATCGCCGGCTGGTTGGCCGGCCTGGTCATGAAGGGTGGGGGCTACGGCGTCGTCGGTGACATCGTCATCGGAATCGTCGGCGCCTTCGTCGGCGGCTTCGTCTTCAGCCTGATCACCGGCGGTGGGACCGCCGGCTTCTGGGGCAGCATCGCCGTCGCGTTCGTTGGCGCGGTGATCCTGATCGCGATCGTTCGCGCACTCCCCGGTCGTTCACCCGTCTGAGACATCGGCTGCGCGGGGGGAGCTCCGACTTCCCTCGCGCGGCCGACCACAGGGGGGACTGCTAGACTTCGGCCCCGCCTGCTTCGGGCCGAAGTAGCTCAGTGGTAGAGCAACGGTTTCGTAAACCGTCGGTCGTGGGTTCGAGTCCCACCTTCGGCTCCACCTCCTTCCACGACTAGGATGACCGTGTGACGTGGCGGGACCGGATCGATTGGCGTGCCCTGGGCACCACGGTCGCGATCGCCATCGCTACCCTTTGCGCATCCGTCTTGGGCGTCTATCTCCTGGAGGAGCGCGCCGGGGTCAGGGATGCGTCGACCCTCTTCCTGCTGGCCGTGGCCCTGGTCGCGTACCTGCGCGGCAGCTGGGCGGCGGTTGGGACCGCGCTGGGCGCCTTCCTCGCATACAACTACCTCTTCCTGCCGCCCGAGTTCACCTTCTTCGTCTCCGATCCGCAACACATCATGACGCTGGGCCTGCTGTTGGCAGTGGGCATAGCCATCGGGCGGCTGACCGGCCTGCAACGCGACCAGGCGCGCCGCTCCGAGCGACGTGAGCATGAGGCGCGCGCTCTCTTCAATGTGAGCCGCGCCATCGCGTACGCCAAGCGGACGAATGAAGCCCTCCCGGTCCTGGTCGCCAGCCTCGCCGAGGACGCAGGCATGGCGCGGGTCTGGATCGGGCTCGGCTCGACCTGGGCACGGGAGCAGGTGGTGGCGACCTCCGATCCCGGAGCTGATGCGCCCGGTTCTGGTCCGCACAGCATCCTGCCTCGACGGTCGGCCAAGGGCCCGCCGGCGTGGGTCCGCCTCAGTCCGCCGGGTCCGCCCGCTTCCCGGCGGGACAGCCTGGCCCTGTATCGAGTAGAGCTCGTCGATGGGGCAGAGCCGATAGGTTCCCTCTGGGCGGCCCGAGACATACGCCACGGGCCACCGACGAGCGAGGAGACGCGTCTGCTGGCCGCCGCCGCGGACCAGATCGGCCAGGGCGTCGTGCGGGACCGTCTCTCGGAACAGGCCACCGAGCTGGAGGTGTCGCGGCGCAGCGAGGAGCTAAAGGCGGCATTGCTCGACTCGGTGTCACACGACCTGCGCACGCCACTGGCGACGATCCGTGCATCGGCCGGCACGTTGGCCGACCCGAACGTGACGCTCACATCCGGGCAGACCCGCGCAACCGCACGGGAGATCGACGCAGAGGCAGATCGGCTCGCCAACCTGGTGAGCGGGCTCCTCGACATGAGCCGGATCACGGGGGGCGCGCTGCAGACGAGGCCCGAGACGATGCCGGTTGACGGAGTGGTGATGCCCGCGGTGCAGCGCGCCCGGAGGGCGCTTGGGCGTCGATCGATCCAGCTGGAGATCCCCGATGACCTGCCAGCGGTCGTCGTGGATCCGGTCCTCGTCAGCCAGGTCCTCGACAACCTGCTGGAGAACGTGGCACGACACACGCCGGATGACGCGCAGGTCCGCATATCTGCTACCACGGGCATGCAGGCCGTGACGGTGCGTGTCGAGGATGGTGGAGCAGGGGTTCCGCCCGAGGCGATGGCCCACATCTTCGAGAAGTTCTACCGCGTACCTCCCCGGCGCGCATCGGCTCGGCAGGGGACCGGGCTGGGGCTCGCCGTGGTGAAGGGGATGGCGGAGGCGATGGGAGGCTCGGTGGCCGCCACCCGTTCCGACCTCGGTGGGCTTGCCATCGACCTTCGGCTCCCCGTCGCCAGCGCGGCGCCGGCCGACGAGGAGCTTCAGGCGTGACGGAGCGGCGGGCCAGCATCCTTCTGGTCGAGGACGACGAGAGGACCCGCCAGGCGGTCGCCTCCAACCTGGAGGCGAAGGGCTATGGCGTGCGAGCTGCGGCCGATGGCGAGGAGGCGCTCGTCCTCTGGGAGCTGCGCCGGCCGGACCTCATCCTGCTCGACCTTGGGCTGCCGGGGATCGACGGCATCGGCGTCCTGCGACGCGTCCGCCGTGACGCCACCACCCCGGTGATCGTCCTGTCGGCGCGCGGCGAGGAGCGCGACAAGGTCGAGGCACTGGACGAGGGTGCCGACGACTACCTCGCCAAGCCGTTCGGAATGGCCGAGATGCACGCGAGGGTGCGGGCCGCGCTGCGCCGGACACTGGCGAGCGAGATCGACCCGAGTGGCGTCCTGCAGATCGGGAACCTGCGACTCGACCCCGACCGGCGCCTGGTGACCGTCGACGACGCCGAAGTTCGCCTGACGCCCCGGGAATATGAGCTCCTCAAGGTGCTCCTCGCCAACGCTGGCCGGGTGGTCACCCGCGGACGCCTGCTGCGTGCGGTGTGGGGCACGGCATATGCGGAGGAGGGGCACTACCTGCACGTCTACATCGGGCAGATTCGCCGCAAGCTGGCCGCGGCTGATCGCAAGGGAACCCTCGCTGACCTCTTTGCCGCCGAACCGGGCGTCGGCTACCGCGTGCGCGCGGTTTCTTGAGCCGATCTTGAGCGCCCCCAACCCCTCGGCACCCCGTTTCCTCTTGGAGGCGCGCGCACGCTGGGGGTATGGGATCCCAGGTGTCCGGCACCGCGGGTGCGCTGGACCTTTCGCAGGACGCGCCGACAGATAGCGAACACCAGCTCGACCTGATCCGCAGCGCAGTAACGCTGCTCGCTGCGGGTGGAGCGCGGCGGGTCACGCTCATCGGCATCACCCTCGATAGCCAGGCGCTGCGCGAGATCGGTTCACTCGTCCGGGTCAACGGCATGGCCATGCGCGTCGTCCCGGGGCATGTCGGAACTGACGTCACCGTCGAGGCCAGCGGGTGACGGGTCGTCCGGCACCTGACGAGGGTCAGGTGCAATCAGACGATCTGCGAGAGTATCGGCCGGTCCGCGGCGGCCGGCCCGGCGACCGCTACGTGAAGGTCGTGGAGCCGTACGCGGCCGAGTTCCGTCGTCGGGCGCCAGGCCACCTCGTCGCCTCCGAGCGCGTGCTCGCGCCGGAGGGCGGCCTGGGCCGGCTGACGGACCTCCTGCGGCGCGTGTTGATCGGCCGACGAATCGCCACCGAGAAGGAGGCGCAGGAGCGCATCGGCCCGGTGAAGGGGTTGGCCGTCTTCGCCTCGGACAACATCTCGTCCTCGGCGTACGCGACCGAGGAGATCATGCGGGTGATCGTCGTCGCGGGGGCCGGGGCCCTCGCCGCCACCCTGCCACTGACGTTTGCCATCGTGGCCGTGCTCCTGATCGTCGTCACCAGCTACCAGCAGACGATTCGCGCCTACCCGAGCGGCGGCGGCTCCTACATTGTCGCCAGCGAGAACCTGGGGGCCTTTCCCGGCCTGATGGCGGCGGGCGCGCTGCTCACCGACTACGTGCTGACCGTCGCCGTCTCGGTCGCCGCTGGTGTGGCGGCGCTGACGTCCATCTTCCCGGGCCTCTACGAACCGCGCGTCTGGGTTGGCATCGGCTTCATCGCCCTGCTGTGGGTCGGGAACCTGCGCGGGCTCCAGGAGAGCGCGAACATCTTCGCCGTCCCGACCTACATCTACCTGGTGGCGATCTTCGGCCTCCTGGCGTACGGCGGTTGGCTCGTCGTGACCGGCGGGCTGCCGTCGTACACAGCGCCCCCGGACGTGGTCGGGGCGGCGCCGCTTCAGGGGCTTGGGCTGCTGCTCCTGCTCCGCGCATTCGCGGCCGGCTCGGTGGCGCTCACCGGCACGGAGGCAGTCTCCAACGGGGTCCAGGCCTTCCGACCGCCCGAGGCGCGCAACGCCGGCCTGGTACTCATCCTGATGGGAGGTCTCTTCGCCACCATCTTCATCGGGATCAGCTTTCTCGCCTCGCAGCTCGGGGTGATTCCCGACCCGAGCGAGCAGGAGACGGTGATCAGCCAGATCGCCCGGACCCTCTTCGGCGCCGGCACTCCGCTCCACTACCTGATCCAGCTCTCGACGGCATTCCTGCTGATCCTGGCTGCCAACACTGCCTTCGCCGGATTCCCCCGGCTGGCCAGCATCCTGGGCAAGGACCGATTCCTGCCCCGCCAGTTCCAGTACCGCGGCGACCGGCTGGCGTACAGCTTCGGGATCATGGTGCTGGCCGTGCTGGCCGCCGTGCTGGTGATCGGCTTCCGCGGCAGCGTGACCAATCTCATCCCGCTCTACACGGTCGGGGTCTTCATCGCCTTCACCCTCAGCCAATCGGGGATGGTCGTGCACTGGTGGCGTCTCCGCAACGAGGTCCGGGGCTGGCGCTGGCGAGCGGCGCTCAACGGACTCGGGGCCGTCGCCACGGGTGTGGTGGCGATCATCGTGGGAGTCGCAAAGTTCGCGCTCGGCGCCTGGATGGTCCTGCTCCTGATTCCCCTGCTCATCGGCCTGATGTGGTCGATCGGACGGCACTACCGGAGCGTCGAGCTGGCGCTCGCCGTCGATCTCAGCACGGGCGCACTGCCGCGGCGCGTCGCGCCGAGGGTGCTCGTCCCGGTCAGCCGCATCGACCGCGCCACCCTGAACGCCCTGGCGTTCGCGACCTCGATCTCAGCCGATGTGACCGCGGTGCACGTGTCGAATGACGCCGATGATCTGGCCCGCATGAAGGAGGAATGGGAGCGCTGGGGTGGGCCGGTGAGCCTCGTGATCCTGGAATCGCCGTATCGGGCGCTAATGGGCCCGCTGCTGGCGTACATCGACGCCACCGACCGCGTCGACCCGGCTCAACCGACCACCGTCGTCCTGCCCGAGTTCGTGCCGAGCCACATCTGGGAATACCCGCTCCACAATCAGACGGCCCTGCGGCTGAAGTTGCGGCTCTTCTTCCGTCGCAACACGGTGGTGGTCGACGTCCCGTACCACCTCGGCTAGGCCTTGATCCGGGCCCCTGACGGATCGAAGAGCGGCTCAGCGCTGACCACGCAGCCGACCCACTCCCCGAAGATCTCGACCTCGCCGCGCTGCCCCATCGTCACCAGCGATGGTGGCAGGTAGGCATAGGCGATCGAGCGCTCGACCGCGAAGCCATACCCGCCCGAGGTGACGCGGCCGACGACGAGGCCGTCGGCCCGCACCGGCTCGTTGCCGAGCGCAACCGAGAGCGGATCGTCGATCACCAGGCACGCCAGGCGCTTGCG
>JACDEL010000007.1 GCA_013816405.1 Chloroflexota bacterium
CCTCTGCGCGCGCTGACCGAGGCTGAAGGCGCCGCCCTTGACTCGGTGCTCGGCGAGCTCGAGCCCGCTGTGCCGCTCGACGCGGCCTAGCCCGACTCGCCGGCGTCACCGGTGACGGAGACCGGAGTCCCGGTCGCGATCCCCGTCTCACGGTGGAGCGGCGCGGTCGCGGCGTCGTTCATCTCGAATCGGCTCGGTGGGGCGGTGGCCGCCAATCGAGCGATCTCGCCGGGGGTGAGCAGGAAGCCGAAGCGGATCGCGGCCACGTTCTCATCCTGGTAGCGGCGCGGGAGCGATTCGCGGATCGCCGCATCATCGAAGTCGATCTCCGCCAGTCGAAGGAGCCGGCCCAGCGCGATCATGTTGCCGAACAGCTCCTTGCCGAAGTGCTCCGAGCCGAGGGATGCGAAGGGGATCTGCTCGTCGCCCGGTCGGCCCAGGCCCAGGTCGGTCACCACCTTGCGGCCGCTGATCCGCAGGTGCCCCTTGTCGGCCAGCTTGAGCATGATGTCCGCCTCCTCGACCACCGGATTGGCGATCGGGGCGTCGTCGAAGATGACGAAGGCGTCGGACATGCTGCCACGCACGCTGGAGTCGTAGTCGAACAGGACAGTGACCTGCTTCCCCATGCGGGCCAGCAGCGCGCCGAGCACGCCGGCGATGACTCGCACTCCCTGGCCACCGACGCCATCGAGGGCGATCCGCGTCGTCATGCGATCGACTCCGGGTCGATGCCGGCCTCCTGCAGCGCGCCGGCAAGGGTGATCTCTCCCTTGGCGACCCGCAGCTTCACCTCAGAGGGGAGGCGCTGCATCAGAGCAAGCTTGCGCTGCGCCTCCGCCCGCTTGGCCGCGCGAGGATCGGCGCCGACCGCCGGGGGCGCCGCGTCGTGTGCCGTCCGAGGCGCGGCCGGCTGGATGTCGGCCCCTGGCGTCCCGCCGATCAGGTTGCGCTCCTCGACCGCCGCCTCCGCCTTCTGGGCGTCCAGCTCGGTGGGCTGCTGCTCAGTGCGCGGATCCTGGCCGGTGGCGCTGATCTGAACGTCGCCTGCCGCCACGGGCGCACCGGAAGGGGCACTCGCGCCAGTTCGCAGCCACTCGGGGATCGGGATCCCCGCCTGCGTCAGCGCATCGGTCAGGGTCAGCTCCTTCTTCGCCACCGCCAGCTTGACCTCGGCGGACAGCTGAGCCATCACGGCCGCGCGCTCCTGGGACTCGGCCCTTCGTCGCGCCTTCACGTCGTCGCTCGTTGGCCGAGCGACCCCGGTGGACCCCGACGCGCCGGGTGACTCGGTGGCGGACGCCATCGGTCCAGGCGGCTGCGAGGGCAGATTCGCCGGTCGTTCGGGCGAGCTGGTGGCTCCCGCGCCGTTCCCGTTGGTGCTGCCCGTATCAGCGGGCCGTGGCGCCAGGATCCCGATCTCAAACGGATCGAGGTGCTCGGCGTCCTTGGCCGCGCGCCTGTAGGTCTTGCGGTAGAAGTTGAGCATGTCGTTGGCGCTGGCGAAGCCGATGCGCCGCCCGTTGTTCTCGATGCACTGGCTGGTGATGTCGACGAAGCTGAAGCCGTCGTGCTCGATCGCCTCGCGGATCGCATTGCGCATGTGGAGCTGGTGGTACACCGTCGTCTTGGCGTACAGCGCATGCGCAGATGATCGGACCAGGCCCTGTAGGTTGATCGGGGTGTTGGGGTTGCCAGCGGGCGATGACAGCGTCTTGGTGCCGGTCGGGGTGGTGGGGCCGGTCTGGCCGCCGGTCAGCCCGTAGATCTCGTTGTTGTTGCACAGCACCGTCAGCGACGCATTGCGCCGAATGGCGTGGATCAGGTGGTTGCCGCCGATGCTGGCGGTGTCGCCGTCCCCCGCCACGACCACCACGTGCATCTCGGGGCGAACGGCCTTGATCGCCTCGGCCACCGGGAGGGTCCGGCCGTGGAGCGTGTAGACGCTCTCGAACTTCATGTAGCTGCCCATCCGGCCGGTACAGCCGATACCGGTGACCAGGATCGTGTTCGTCTCGTCCAGGCCCATCTCGTCGAGCACCATCGCCAGCTCGATCATGATCGTGCCGATCCCGCAGCCGGGGCACCAGATGGTCGGGAACAGGTCGACCTTCAGGTGCCGCTTGAAGCCGAGCTCGGCGAAGGGCGCCTCGGGCATCAGCCGATCCCCAGCGGCGAGCGCTCGACCGGCTCGGCGGGAGCGGGCGGGATCGGCGGCTCCGACGAACCGCCGCCCAGCACGCGGTCGAGCCCGTCGCGCACCGCCTCGAGGCTGATGCGCCCGCCGAGCAGCGGAATGCGCTTGACCTCGCGACGCAGCGTCAGCTCGACCATATCGGCGTACTGCCCGTCGTTCGCCTCGATGCACACGATCTGCTCGTAGCGGTCGGCGATCGCGCGCAGCTCCTCCGCCAGCATCGGGTGGATCCGGATCGGGCGGAAGAGGGCGTAATCGGTCGAGAGCGGCGAGGCGACCCGGCTGACGATGCCGTAGCAGACGATCAGCACTTTCGCGTCGACGTTCCAGCCGTGCTCGTAGAGGGCGTACCGCTGGGCAACCTCCGTGTGCCGATGCTTGGCGTCGTAGTACTGGCGCAGGTATTCATCGGCGTCGGCGGTGGCCGGCTCACCGGCATTCGGCCCCTGTTCGTACATGACCACGCCGGCAAAGAAGCGCGGCTTGCCCGGCTCGTGCTTGCCCAGCGGGACGAGGCCGCGCTCCGCGACATCGACGCTGGCCGCGACCTCGTCGAGGTCCACCACCTCGTTCAGATGCGCAACGAACGTATCCGAGAGGACCACCACCGGCGAAAGCGACTCCTCTGCCGCGTTGAAGGCCTGGACGGTCACGCGGAACGCCTCCTCGACCCCGTTCGGATAGAAGGCGATCGGGGTGTAGTCGCCGGTGCTGCCGTATCGCACCTGCATGATGTCTCCCTGGCCGGGCATGGTCGGCATCCCGGTCGCCGGCCCGACCCGCTGCACATCCACGAACACGCAGGGCACGCCGACCTTCTGGGCGTAGCCGACCGCCTCCTGCATGAGGCTGAAGCCCGGTCCGCTGGTGGCGGTGAACGACTTCGCACCCGCAAGGCTGGCGCCGATGATGGCGTTGGCGCTGGCGATCTCGTCCTCCGCCTGCAGGAAGCGGAACTCCGGATGCTCGGCCGCCCAGCCGGAGGCGACGTTGAGGATCTCCGTCGACGGCGAGATCGGGTAGCCCGCGTAATAGGACGCCCCCGCCGCGATCGCTCCGCGGAAGACCGCCTCGTTGCCCTGGGTCAGCTTCCGCATCGGCCTAGGAAGGCTCAGTGGTTGAGCCGCCGCCTGCCGCGTGCGCGGCAACCGCCTCTGGCAGCATCTCGATCGCTAGGTCGGGGCAGTACCGCTCGCAGAGGCCGCAGAGGATGCAGTCCTGCTCCTCGATGATGGCGTCGTTGCGCAGGACGAGCGTGTTCTTGGGGCAGATCTCGACGCAGATGTCGCAGCGCTTGCAGAAGACCGGGTTCCAGCTGATGTTCGAATAGTCGACCCAGCGGATCCCGTCCTTGTGGTCGTCGGAGATCCCCGAGCCGAAGCCGATCGGGTCCGATGCGCCTTCGCGAGTCATGGGAGGGCGATTCTACGCGGGTCGGGCGCTAATAATCGATCTCCGAAGTCTTCCAGACTCGCTCGAGGACGTAGTGGCCGTCGCCCTCCGGATCGGTGAGACTCGGGCGGGCGTTGAGGATCATGACGTATGGGCGGAGCCGCACGTTCACGAGGGTGGTGCCACGGAACGTCATGTCGAGGATGACGCCCTCCTGCGTCTGCTGCCACCACGGCTGCCCGTACATGTAGTTGCCCGGACCGGCATCGATCAGGCTGACGCCGTTCGCGTGCTGGCGGAGGAACATGCCGCCGGCGATGTGCAGACCGCCGCCGATGATCTGGTCGCAGCCGGCCTGGTCCATCCAGCCCACTGCCGCCTGCTGCGACGCCCACAGGTCGGGGTGATACTCGTCGCCGCCCCACCACTGCGGGTCGCAGACGACCAGGTCGGCGCCGGCGGCACGGGCTCGGGTCACGGCTGCGTCGACGTTCGCCTGCTCGAGCCATGCGACGCCCGGCGTGGTCGGGCCGGCATGGGCCGGGCCCGTCACCTCGTTCCAGGACACGAACGCGACCTTCAGCCCGGCAACCTCGACGTATGCGGGCTCGAGGGCCTCGTGGAGGTTCATCCCTAGGCCCGTGTGCGGGAGGCCGTGCCTGTCGAGGATCTCGAGCGTCGAGCGGATGCCGGTGACGCCACGATCGCTCTGGTGGTCGGCGGCGAGATATACCGCGTCGAGGCCGAGGAAGTCCTCCCACCTTGTCAGGACGGCCTCGGGCACGGCCAGGCTCGGCGGGCCAGTCTGGTTCGGCGCCCAGTTCTCGTTCGGGAGGATCGGGCACTTGTGGTCCGCGAGGGCGACGTCGGATCGTTTGCTGATGCTCGCAGCGACACCGTCGTTGCCAGCCTCGGCCGGCTTGACGATCGGGAATCGCGAGATCCCGGCTGGCGGATTCGGGTTGAGGAACGGCTCACCCGTGTACGTCGCCGTCCCGCCGTTGAAGGGCCAGTCCCAGCCCTTGCCCAACGTCACCGCCTGGTACGCGGCGACACGATCGGCACACAGGCTCCCGATTGCGGTCAGGGTCCAGGTCTGCAAGGCGTCGTAGGCGGTCCAGGCCGGGTCGAGCGCGCCAGGACCATCCGCTGGCGCGGAGGCGATGATCGGGTAGAGCAGCGCCCGGGATTCCGGGTCGCCGAACAGGTCAGGCCCGAAGAGCCCGAACGGTCCCTCGCCCGCGATCGATAGGACCTTGGTCGCTGGCTCGACCAGGCCTGGCGGCAGGAGTGCCACGAGCTCCTGGTCGGCCCGGATGTCCGCGGCGATCTGGTCTGCCGCAACACAGGGGGCGGTCGCCGTGAGGTTCGGCTGCTTGACCGTCACACCACAGGGCACCACGAGCTGGCCGCCGGTGCCGAGGGTCGCAAGCTCGTCGAGGGTGATCGTTGCCTTCAGGTTCGTGGTGCCGGTGACGACGGCGAGCGGGAAGCTGACAGGGGGGATTGGCGTGGCCGTCGGAGTCGGCTGGGGAGTGGGCGTGGGGCTGGGAGACGGCACGAGACTGGGGCTCGGACTCGCGCATCCGAAGAGCAGCGTCACGACCGCGACGGCCGCGACTCCTCGGAGCGTTGCCAGGGGGCTCACGGCGCTATCGTAGCCACCGGTCCTGCAGCGCATCTTCGAGCGGAGCAACCTGCCTACCGAGCCTTGCCCTCCGACTCGAGGGTCGTGGTCTCGGGTGTTGGCCCGCCCTCCTCGGCATCGCGAGGCCGTCCACTGACCATCGCCATCACCGCGCCGATGATCAGGGCGGCGGCAAGCAACGAGCGTGGAGTCAGCGTTTCGCCGCGAAAGGCGACGCCCAGCGCCACCGCCACAACCGGGTTGACGTAGGCGTAGGTCGCGACCGTCGTCACCGCCACGTGGTTGAGCAGCCAGCCGTACGCCGTGAAGGCAAGCAGGGAGCCAAAGACGATCAGGAATGCCAGGCCGAGCAGCGACGAGGTCGTGACGGCCGCAGGATCGAATCGGCCGGTCTCGCCGATTGCCACGCCAGCCGCCAGCAGCAGGAGGCCACCCGCAAACTGCTGCATTCCGGTCCCGAGCAGCCCGTTTCGCGGCAATGGGCCGCGACGCGCGTAGAGCGAGCCGGACGCCCAGCACACGGCGGCCACCACCAGGATTCCGATCCCGACCGGGTCGAACGCGTCGAGCCCGCTTGACGGGAGCAGCAGGATCGCAACCCCTACCAGTCCGACCAGCAGCCCGCCGATCGCCAGCAGGCTCGGCATGCGGCGCGTCAGGACAGCGTCAAAGACGCTGAGCCAGATGGGTATGGTGGCGATGATCACCGCCGCGATGCCGGACGGGATGGTCTGCTCGGCGACCGAGACCATCCCGTTCCCGCCGAGCAGGAGCAGGGCTCCAACGATGAAGGCGGTCCGCCACTCGACTGCCTTGGGCCGTGCCAGAAGCTCCGCGGTGCCTCCACCGCGCCTTCGCCATCGGTCCTGGGCCACCAGGAAGGCGAGGAGGGTAAGTCCGGCGATCAGGAAGCGAATACCGGCGGCCAGCAGCGGCGGCATGCTGTCAACCACGAACGCGATCGCGAGGTAGGTCGAGCCCCAGACGACGTAGACAATGCCAAGCGCCGCTGCCACCGCGAGCGTCGATGGGCGGTCTGCGACACGAGTCATCGGTGCATTGTGATGTAACCGGCCACAATGCGTATAACGGTGTCACGCGCCCGTTCGTGAGTCATGTCGTGGATGCGGCCCACCGTTCGTCGTCATCATGAACGGACGCAGCGGGGAGGATAAAGGACCAATGAAGTACATGCTCATCATCGCCGGGGCCGATGACGCGTGGGGCCACCTCAGCGAGGCGGAGCAGGGCGCCCTGTACGGGAAGGTCCGCACCTGGTGGGACGAGCACGCCGAGACCGGGGAGATCCTCGACGGTCACGAGCTCCAGCCCGGATCGACCGCGACCACTATTCGCCGCGACCCGTCCGGGGAGGTGACGGTCACGGATGGGCCATTCGTGGAAGGCAAGGAGATGGTCGCCGGCTACGGCATCCTCGATGTGCCCGACCTCGATGCCGCCATCCGGCTCGCATCGTCCTGGCCGGCGCCGGATACGCTCGAGATCCGTCCGATCGTCGAGCGGTAGACCAGCTCCGTCAGCGCATGTTGCCGTTCTGTCCGATGCTCATGCGGCCTGGCTGCGGCCAATAGGTCAGCCCGTGTGGGCTGGCGCCGACGGGGATGGTGGCGAGGACCGCGCCTGTCTGCGTATCAATGACCGATACGGAGCGGTGGTATCGATTCGACGCCCAGAGCTGGCTGCCATCTGGCGAGAGCACCATCTCATCGGGAGAACCGCCCACCGCCCAGGTGGCGACGACCTTCAGCGAGGCCAGGTCGATGACCGAGATGGTCGCCGCGGCGCGATTGGCGACAAACATCTGCGAGGTGTCGCGGCTGAACTCCAGCCCGTGTGCACCGTCTCCGGTCGGGATGAAGGTGGTCACCGCCATGGCCTCCGGATCCACGACCTGGACCCCGTCGAGCCCCTCATTGGCGACGAAGAACGCTCGACCATCCGGCGCAAGGCGGACGTCTCGAGGCAGGCTGCCGACCTCGATGTGGCCGGTCAACGCCATCTCATTCGTGTCCACCTTCGCCAGCTGCCCGCTGTACTCGCAGCTGATCATCAGGTAGCTGCCGTCCGCGGACAGGTCCAGGTCGTCGGCGCCCGGCCACGGGATCTGCACGAACTTCAGGAGCTCCCAGGTCTCGCGGTCGTAGAAGGTGACGCCGTTGTCCTTGACGAGCGAGGGCGAGATGTAGTCGGTGACCACCATCGCCTTTTCGCCATCGACGGTGAAGTAGACCGCGTACGGGAAGATCGCCAGGCCGATGGTGTCGACCTCCTGCGCCGTCCGGGGATCGACCACCGACAGCGTGCCACCGTTCATGTTGCTGACGAGCAGCCGCTGCAGATCCCAATCGGGGGTGACGTGCTCTGGGTACGCACCGGTGGGGAAGGTGCCAACCACGGTGAACGTGGCAGGATCGATGACGGTGACGTCACCCGACAGTTCGTTGGGCACGTACACCCCTTCCGGGACGTCGGCGAGCGAGGGATCGATCTCGCCATTCGTCGTGCCTGCGTACACGCCGCCGGTGGGGGTCGGAGTCGGCTCCGGGGGCACAGACGGCGCGCCACTCGCCAGGCTGGCTGACGGGCTGGACTGAGCGCTGCCCGATGCCCTCGACGACGGGCTGGGGGAGGAGGTGGAGCAGGCCGCCAGCAGCAGTCCTGCCGTGAGCGCCAGCACCCCCCTGCCCCTCATCGGGTCGAGGAGGGACTCAACGCATGTTGCCGTTATGGCCCAGGCTGACTGTGCCGGGCTGCGGCCAGAAGGTGAGACCGTGCGGGTTCCCGCCGGTCGGGATGACCTTGATCACTTCCCCGGTCTCCGGATTGAGGACTATCACCGTGCCGTGGAAGCGATTGGAGACCCACAGCTGGGTGCCATCCGGGGAGACCGCGGCCATGTCCGGCGAGCCCCCGACCTCCCACGTGTCGACGATCTTGCGCGTTGCCACGTCGATCACCGAGATCGTGCCCGCAAGGCGGTTCGTGACGAAGAGCCGGGTGACGTCGCGGCTGAGCGCGAATCCATGCGCTCCCTGAGCGGTTGGAATGAAATCGACGCGCTGCATTCCCACGGCGTCCACGACGTCGACGCCGTTCGTGCCCTGGTTCGCGACGAAGAAGACGTCACCGGCAGGAGCGAGGCGGACGTCGAGTGGCGATCCGCCCAGCTGGATGGAGCCCTCGACTGTCATTGTCTGGGTGTTGATCTTGGCCACAACCCCCGCGCTCTCACAGCTGACGATGAGGAAGCTTCCATCGGGGGAGAAGTCGAGGTGGTTGACGCCCGGCCAGGGGACCTGCACGAACTTCAGCAGCTTCCAGGTCTCGCGATCGTAGAAGTAGAGGCCGTTGTCGGCGATCATGCCCATGCCGAGGTAGTCGGCCACCACGATCGCCTTCGAGCCGTCCGGCGTGTAGTAGAGGTTGTACGGGAACGGAACCTGCCTGGTCTCGGACGGCTTCTCGGTGAGCGGATCGATCACCGTCAGCGAGGCGCCGTTCATGTTGTTGACGTACAGCTTGCTGAGGTCCCAATCGGGGGTGATGTGCTCGGGCGCGGCGCCAACGTCGAACCTGCCGATCACGGTGAGGGTCTGCGGATCGATGACCGCCACGTCGTTCGACAGCTCGTTCGGCACGTAGACCCGCAGCGGCAGATCCGCGACCCGCGGATCGAGTTGGCCGCCGACGGTTCCGGAATAGACACCACCCGGCGGAGTCGCGGTTGGCGTCGGCTCGACGCTGGGAGTAGGCAAGGGAGTCGCACTCGCGGCGTCACTGGGGACAACTCCGCTGGACGCTCCGGGCGTGGCGCTCTGCCCGGTTGCGGAGCAGGCGGCCAACATGAATCCCGTCACGAAGAGCGTGGTGATGCGTCGCGCGCTGGTCATCATGAGCGCGTGCGGCATGCGGCGACGCAGCGGAGGAAGGCTGTGCAAGCGATGGGCTCCCAGACTACCGTGGATGCCGGTTCAGGCAGGCGCCGCCCATCCTACCGGTTCTCTGGCCCCTGAGGCCGGCGCCCGATCGTCGCCTGCTGATCCACCTGCTCGGGAGTTCCCTTGACTGAACGCCGCACCGTCGACGTCTCCCTGGACCTGGTCCTGCGGGAGGAGCGAACGCGCCTGATCGCGTCCCTGGTCCGCATCCTGGGTGACTGGGACCTTGCCGAGGAGCTCGTGCAGGAGGCGTCCGTCGCGGCACTTGAGCATTGGCCAATCGACGGCCTGCCCCACAATCCGGGGGCATGGCTGATGACGACGGCCCGCCGCCGGGCCATCGACCGGCTGCGGCGCGACGCGCGATTTCGAGATCGGCTGCAGCGGCTCGGTGCCGAGGCAGAGGAGATGGAGCGACCGATCCAGACCGGCGGGCCGCTCGCCACTGATGACCGGTTGCGGCTGTTGTTCACCTGCTGCCACCCGGCCCTCTCACGTGAGGCCCAGGTAGCACTGACCCTCCGCACCGTCGGTGGGCTCGACTCGGCCCAGGTGGCCCGCGCGTTCCTTGTCCCGGAGTCGACTGTCGCCCAGCGCCTGGTGCGGGCAAAGCGCAAGATCCGTGACGCGGGAATCCCGTTCCGCATCCCCGAGGCAAGCGAGCTGCCCGGCAGGCTGGAAGGTGTGCTGGCCGTCCTGTATCTCGTATTCAACGAGGGATATCTCGCCTCCGACGGCGCGACCTCCGATCGCCGAGACCTGGCCCGCGACGCCGAATGGCTCACCTCGCTGCTCGTGCGACTGATGCCAGAGGAGCCTGAGCCCCTCGGCCTGCTCGCGCTCATGCGGCTGCACCTGGCCAGGGTCGAGGCGCGCTTCGCACCGGACGGGTCCCTGATCCTGCTGCCGGACCAGGACCGCTCTCGTTGGGACGCGGCAGCGATCGCCGACGCCGGTGAGCTTGTCGAGCGCGGGCTGCGGATGGGCCGCCCGGGGCCGCACCTCCTCCAGGCGGCGATCGTTGCCGTGCATGCAACAGCGCCCTCTTACGCCGCGACCGACTGGGCCGAGATCGTTGCCCTGTACGACCGTCTGTTCACGCTGCAGCCGACGCCGGTGGTGGCCCTCAATCGAGCCCTGGCGCTGGCCGAAGTGGCGGGTCCCGAGGTCGCGCTGGCGGAGGTCGATCCTCTGGCCGCGCGCCTCGACGGATATCATCTCTTTCACGCGGCGCGAGGCGAGCTCCTCCGCAGGCTCGGGCGGCTGGACGAAGCCCGATCAGCTGATCGTCGTGCACTTTCCCTGACCGACAATCCGGCCGAACGACGGCTCCTGGAGGAGAGGCTCATGCCCCAACCGGCGGATGGCGCGTAACGGATCGGCCATGGTGGGCGTCGGAGACACGGCCGCTGCCACCAGGCGCCGAGCCACACGAATGGAGCAATGCACAATGACTCGCATGCACCTCTCGCGCCCCACGCTTGGCGCGTTCGCCCTGATCGTCAGCGTGGCACTCGCCGGCTGCGCGTCCGGAAGCCCCTCGGTCGTGCCGAGCGACTCGGCGATCCCCTCCCCCAGCGCCGAGTCGTCCATCGCGGCGTCAGAGGCGGCCAGCATCGAACCGTCGGCCGTCGCAAGCGAGCCGACCGAGAGCCTGCCTCCGTTCGCCTGCACGCCATCGGTCACCATCGCATCCACGACAGACCGCGCCCAGATCACCGATGTCAGGGTCGGCACGCACGAGGGGTACGACCGCGTCGTGTTCGAGTTCGCCTCGGGTCTCCCGGACGCCGTCATCGAGGGGGTGTTGCCTCCCCTGTACGCGGATCCAAGCGGAATCGAGATGGACGTTGCTGGGAGCGCGTTCCTGCGGGTCACGATGCACGGCGCGAGCAAGCTGTCCCCCGAGGGCGGCCTGACCTACAGCGGGTCCACGAACCTCGAGCCCGCCTTCGATCGGCTGGCGCAGCTCATCGAGGGCGGTGATTTCGAAGCGGTGAGCACGTGGTACCTCGGCCTGAACGGCGCCGGCTGCTTCCGGGTCTTGACCCTCCCGGAGCCCAGCCGCCTGGTCATCGACATCGAGCACTGAGCGTTGACGCCCGGCAGGATCATGGCTGGACCGATGGATTCGGCCGCAGGGTCGCGATCCGGCGGGAAAGGCCTGGCAGGCGTGGAATCTCTCGCGCGAGCGGGCACGAGTTACGCGCTGCCATCGGCCTGCCTGCTGTCTGGCCGCTGAGCGCAGGGCGCCCTCCTCAGCTAGCATCGGTCCGTCCCATTCCGCACCCCCGGAGTACCTATGTCTGACCAATTGGCGGCGCCCAGCGGCACGCTCGACCTCACCAAGTCGTATTCGGCGCGCTTCAAGACGGAACGCGGTGAGTTCACCTGTGAGCTGTTCGCCGCGGACGCACCGATGACGGTCGAGAACTTCGTGAACCTCGCACGCGCCGGCTTCTACGATGGCACCACCTTCCACCGTGTGATCCCCGGCTTCATGGCCCAGGGTGGCGACCCAACGGGGACGGGAACGGGCGGCCCGGGCTACTCCTTCCGTGACGAGCTGTCGGTGAAGCGGCACCACGACGGGCCGGGCACACTCTCGATGGCCAATGCCGGCCCGAACACGAACGGGTCGCAGTTCTTCGTCACCTTTGACGCCACGCCGCACCTTGACGGGCGGCACACCGTCTTCGGGCGCGTTACCTCCGGAATGGACGTTGTGAACAGCCTCCGCGAGCGCGACCCGCAGCGCGACTCGCAGCCCGGGGACAAGATCGAGACGATCGAGATCGAGGAGAGCTGATCTCGAGGCTGTCATGACGGCCATGGTGAGCCGGCGGCTCCTGACGCTCGACGACGTCGCCCGTCGTCCTGAGCCTGGCATGGATGCCCCCGGGGGCGCCGTCTTCGCCCCTGACGGTCGGTCGATCACCTACCTCCACGGTCCGAATGGCTCGCTCGTGCGCTCCCTGTGGCGCCACGACCTGACGAGCGGCGAGCGAGTTGAGATCGCGGCGCCGCTTGAAGAGACGACTCGCGAAGAGACGCTCTCCCGAGCCGATCATCTGCTGCGGGAGCGCACCGGGATGATCGAGCTGGGCGTGACGTCGTTCTCGTGGGCCGGCGACGCGCGGGAGCCAACCTTGCTGGTCCCGATGAGCGGCCGCCTCTTCGTCGGGTTCGGGCCCGAGACGGAGCGCGGCGTCCACGAGATCCCGGACGTGGGGGAGGCCAGCGGGGCCGCCCTCAGCCCCGACGGCGCGCTCGTCTCGTTCTCCACGGGCGGCGACCTCTACGTGGCGTCGGTACGAGGCGGGCCACTGCGGCGAATCACCCAGGAGGCCGAGGAGGGAGTTTTCAACGGACTCGCCGAATTCGCCGCGGCCGAGGAGCTCGGGCGGTTCGAGGGCGCGTGGTGGAGCGCCGACTCGGGCTCCCTGCTGTTTGCCCATGTCGACGAGCGCGCCATTCCGCCCCTGACCATCACGCACTCCGCGGGGCCGGGGCCGCGAGATGAGCTCCACCACTATCCGTTCGCCGGGGGTCCGAATGCGCTCGTAACCCTGCGAATCGCCTCGATGTCCGGTTCGGCGTGGCAGGAGGTCCCCCTCCCCATTGAGGCGGACGACTACCTGGCGAGGGTGGTCGCCCATCCGGCCGAGGGCTGGCTCGTCGCCGTGCTGCCGCGCGAGCAGCGCACGCTCGAGTGGCATCGGGTCGGCGTGGATGGTTCCAGCGAGCTGCTCTGGACGGAAGAGAGCGAGCCCTGGATCAACCTGGACAACGACACCCGGATCCTGGCAGATGGCCGCATCCTGCGCTCGACGGAGCGCAGCGGCTTTCGGCACCTGGAGCTGCGCTCCCGCGGTGGCGATCTCGAGCGCGTGCTGACCGGGGGAGAATGGATCGTGACGGGGGTCGTGGCCGTCTGTGAGCGGCGGCGCGAGGTCCTCTTCACAGGGACGCGCGATGGAGTCCTCGAACGCCACCTGTACACCGTCCCGCTGGACGCGACCGAACCGAGTGCTGATCCGGAGCGCCTGAGCACGGAACCCGGCTGGCACACCGCAGTCGCCGATGCAGATGGCGAGCGCTGGATCGACACCTGGTCGGACCTTGGGCATTCCCCGCGGGTCACGGTCGCGACCCGCGATGGTGACTCTCGGCTGATTCACGAGTCGTCAACTACCGCAGAGGAAGCGCAGCTGGATCCGCCGGAGCTGGTCAAGCTACTCGCCGCGGACGGGCAGACTCCCCTCGAGGCCGCCGTGTACCGCTCCGTCACCCATGTTCCGGGGGCCGGCCCTCCGCCCGCGGTGCTGTGGGTCTACGGCGGACCCCACTGGCAGTACGTGAGGAATGACTGGGAGCTGACCGTGTTCGGCCTGCGCCAGTACCTGGCCCAGCACGGGGCGACCGTGGTCGTGGTGGACAGTCGGGGGACCGAGGGCCGCGGGTTGGCCTTCGAATCAGCAGTCCACCGCCGGATGGGGTGGAACGAGGTCGCCGATCAGGCGACTGCCCTGCGTCAGCTCGCCGCGCGTGGTGAGCTGGATCTGGGCAAGGTTGGCGTGGTCGGGGCGAGCTACGGGGGGTTCATGGCGATCATGGCGATGGCCCGCGAGCCCGATCTCTTCGGAACGGCGGTTGCGGTTGCCCCTGTGAGCGAGTGGACCGGCTACGACACCGCCTATACAGAGCGATACCTTGGCCTGCCGACCGAGAACCCCGATGGCTACCGCGAGTCGTCCGCGCTCACGCACGTGAAGGCGGTGCGCGGCGACCTGCTGCTGATCCACGGCACCGTCGATGAGAACGTGCACCTGCGCCACTCCAAGCGTCTCGTCGAGGCGTTCCGCGACGCGGGGACGGAGGTCGACCTCGTCACGCTACCGGAACAACGCCACCGCACGCGCGGTCGCGCAATCCAAGTCCGCGAGCGGCGAACAATTGCGCATCTGCTGCGCGGGTTGGGGCTCCCGCTCCCCGAAAGGCTGGGCTAGGTCGGATCAGGCGACCGAGGCGTACAGCAGCTCGTAGGTGACGCCGGGATCGGGAGCGAAGTCCATCCGCGTGGAGCAGTTGCTGCACACGAGCTCCTCATCGGCCTCGTCGATGGTGAAGGTGACCTCATCGGTGCACCAGGGGCAGGAAAGTTGAATGGTCATGTCGGCATCCTGTGCTCCCCACGTGACACCTTGCCTGTCGCGGCAGGTAACCGCAGCAGTCGCTAGCCCGTCTCTGAGCGTCCGAGCGACGATGGTCAAGGTTGAGGTTCGGTCCCACGCCAGCGCGAGGGCTCAGCATCTGTGAGCTACATAATCGAGTGCAGCTGCCCAGAACTCCGCCTGGCGCCGTACATCCTCGACACGGAGGACGATCGAGCCGATGGTCACCATCGAACGAGTATAGGTTTCGACGGGGGGGGAACCGCGGCCCGTGGCTCAGCTTGATGACTACCCCCTACGATCGAATACTTGCGTCCTTGCGCAAGCAGTGAGACAATCCGCGCGATGGAAGCCACGCTCAACGCCGACCTCCTCCGCGACCGCGCAGCGGCAATCGCCCGAGCCCTCTCGGACGCGAAGCGCCTGTGCGTGGTCGAGCGGCTGGCGGACGGAGAGCGATCGGTGAGCGATCTCTCGCGCGACGTCGGCTGCCAGGTGCCGAACATGAGCCAGCACCTGTCAGTCCTGCGTGCGGCGGGGATCGTCGTCTCTCGGCGCGAGGGGAGCACCGTCTTCTATCGGCTCGCGCACCCCCAGGTGCTCGAGGTTTACCGCATGCTTCGACAGGTCGCCGGCTGACAGCCGACCCGAGAAAGGACCAAGCGAACACCAATGTCCAATATCCGAGAGGCGACCGACGCCAACTGGGAGCAGATGGTCATCCAGAGCGAGAAGCCGGTCATCGTCGACTTCTGGGCCGCGTGGTGCGGTCCATGTCGACTCGTCGCACCTGAGATCGAGAAGCTGGCGGAGAAGTACGCCGGCTCGGTCGAGGTGCTGAAGCTCGACGTGGACGCGAATCCACACACGGCGATGCACTACGGCGTGATGAGCATCCCCACCGTCGCCTTCTTTGCGCCCGGTGAGCCTCCCAAGGCCGCGGTCGGCTTCCGTCCGGCTGAGCAGCTGGAGACCGCGTTCGGGCTCGAGGCCTTCGCCAAGAGCGCCTGACGTCGGTCTCCGCCTATCCTGCGGGGGTCATGCGCCGAGCGACAAGCCGCATCGTCCCCCTTGCCGCAACCGCGGCATTGATCCTGCTGGGCCTCGGCCCCGCGGTGCTCCCCGGCCGCGTGACATTGGCCGCGGATCGTGGCCTGGTCGTGATCGCCCAGACGCACTACCGGGCGCTGCCCGAGGAGCGCCGCGTCCATGTCACGATCGACGCAGTGGCGACCTCCTATACACCGAATCCCGAGGACGGGCTCGCGTACTACCCCAGCGCCATCTTCGCCGTGCAGGCGGGCGCGACGAATGTGGCTGCTTCCTCGGGCGGGCAGCGGCTCGCGATCGCCGTTGACGGCTCTGACCCTGACTTCGTTGGCGTGACGGTCACATTCGCCGAGGGGGTCTATTTCGAGGAGAGCTATCCCTACCGCGTGACCTTCGACCTGCCTGACCCAGGCGGTGCGCCTGATCGCAACCTGCGGATCAGCTCGAGCATCGTGGCCTTCCCGATCTGGGCCTTCGGAAGCTCCGGCGAGCCAGGTGGAAGTGTGACCGTGGTCCTGCCCGGCGGGTTTCGCCCGACCGTGCAGGGCGAGGATCTGACCCCTTCGGTGGGGGCTGGGGGCGAGATCGTGCTGGCGACGACCTCGCTGCCCGATCCCTTCGACTTCTTCGCCTACCTCTCGGCCGATCGCGCGGGCGCGTTCAGCGACGCGCTGCTCACGGTCCAGGTTGGCGGTCAGTCCGCTGCTTTGAAGGTGCGCGCCTGGCGGGACGACCCCGACTGGGGCACGGCCATGACCGCCCTCATGACCGATGGATTGCCGGCGCTGCAGCGGCTCATCGGACTTCCCTATGAGGCTCCCGGGACGCTTGTCGTCGAGGAGGCCGCCACGAGCCGCCTGGGTGACTACGCCGGTATCTACAACAAGCTGAGCGGCATCATTCGGGTCCGATACGACGCCGATGCATACGTTGGCCTGCACGAGGCTGCGCACATCTGGTTCAACGGCGATCGCTTCCGCGATCGATGGATTGGCGAGGCGTACGCTGAGTTCTATGGGGTGCAGGCCGCGAAGGCGATCGGCGCAACCGGTGATACCTTCGACCTGACCGATGAGCTCATGGCGAACAAGATTCCGCTCAACGACTGGGGAGAGATCGGAGGCGTCGAGATCGGTGTGGAGGAGTACGCCTACGCCGCCAGCTACCACCTCGCCGTGCTCATCTTTGGCCGAACCGACGTGGCCGATCTGCAGGCCGTCTGGCGCGGGGCGGATGCCAGCGAGATGGCGTACCAGCCGGCGAACGGCGCTGGCGATCCGCAGATCGCGGGGGACGTCAATCTCGAGGGCTGGCAGCAGCTGCTGGACCTGCTCGATGAGCGGGTCGGGGCCAACTTCGACGACCTGTGGACCGACTGGGTGGTCAACGACGCGGAGCAGCGCCAGCTGGACGAGCGTGCTGTGGCACGCGATCAGTACGCCCTGGTTGCCGAGGAGGCGGGCTCATGGAACCTGCCAAAAGACCTGCGAACCTCCATGGGGTCATGGAGCTTCGACGAAGCCGGGGCGGCCATGACATTGGCCGGCGCGGTGCTCGACGCGCACGGCGAGATCGCGTCAGCCGCCAGCACCCTGCATCTGACTCCGCCGGCCGAGCTGGAACAACTCTTCGAGCGGGACGGTGGGCTCAAGGCCGCCGAGGCAGAGGCGGGGCTTCAGATCGAGGTCCTCACGGACATCTCGGTCGCCACCGAACGGGTGGCCGAGAAGGAGACCATCCTGGAGTCGATCGGCCTGTTGGGCGCTCATCCAGCGGCCGACCTCGAGGCGGCGCGCGACGCGTACGAGGCCGATGACCTTGACGTCGCGAGCGAAGACGCCGAGCGGGCGCTGGCCGGGCGCACCGGTGCCGCCGGGGCCGGCCAGACGCGTGTGCTCGTCGCGGGGGGCGGGGTCGTGCTGCTGACCGGCGCGACGATCGTCGGCGTTCGGTTCAGGCCGAGGCGTCGGGCGACGCCGCGCATTGACACGGCTCAGACTGAACCTGGTGAGCCGGCCGTCGAACGCCTGGAGCCGCCGGCGTGAATCCCGTCGCCAATCGTTCGATCCAGGCCGTCCTGTTCGGCACGTTCACGCTGCGCTTCAGCACGGGCCTCACCGGGGGGCTCTTCTCCTACTACGCAACCCAGCTCCCGGCGCATGGCGGCGTCGAGATGACCGCCTTCCTGCTCGGCCTGATGATGGCCACCTACTTCGTCGCCGAGCTGATCCTGTCCCCGGGGTTCGGGATCCTTTCAGATCACCTCGGGGCGCACCGGGTGATGCAGTGGGGCCCGGTCTTCGGCGCGATTGCGGTGGTCCTCACCTTCGCCACCACCGACCTCTTCCTGCTCGGCGTCACACGCTTCATCGAGGGTGCCGCTGCCGGCGCCAGCGTCCCGTCGATCCTGGGCTACATCGCCATTGCCACCAGTCGCGACGTGCCACTCCGCGGCCGGACGGTCGCGCGCTTCGAAGCGGCCACCATCGCGGGCCTGGGGATCGGGCTTGTCGCGGCAGGGCCGATGTGGGAGGTCTTCGCTCGCGTCGCGTTCCTGCTCAACGCGGGCCTGTACGGCCTCTCGTTCGCCATCTATCGCTGGGGAGTCGCCGACCTCGCGAGCCAGGGGCACCCGCCGGAGGTCGAGCCGGTGCACTCCTCCGAGCTGCGACCGGCCAGGTTCGATTTCGCGCGCTACCGACGGGTGATCAGCAGCCCGCGGGTGTGGCTCCTGGCACCCACCTGGATCGCCCTCAACGCCGTCATCGGGACCTGGACCTCACAGTCGATCTTCCAGCTCGTTCGCGAGCCATCGCCACGCTTTGCCGACCAGCTGCTGATGGGAGGATTCCGACCGATCGAGATCAGCATCGGCCTCGGCGGCGCGCTCCTGGTCTTCTTCGTGGGACTCCTCTTCTGGGGCGGGCGCTTCAAGGCCTATCGGCGCACCACCATCATCGTGATCGGGCTGGCTGGCGGTCTGCTGATGGTCGGCGCCGCATTCGGCCTCAATCATTCGGCGGGGTTCGGCCTCCTCCTCCAGGTGCCACTGGGACTCGTCGCCCTTGGCGGCCTCTTCGTGCTGGCTGGCGCGACGCCTGCCGCGCTGGGGCTGCTGGCGGATATCAGCGAGGCCCACCCAGCAGACCGCGGCGCGATCATGGGCCTCTATTCGGTCTTCCTGGCCCTCGGCCAGATCACGGGCGCACTGCTGGGCGGTGGCGCCGCGCAATGGCAGGGCATCGACGGCCTGCTGGCTGCCTCGCTCGGCCTCCTGCTCTTCGCCCTCCTGCCCGTCCGCGCCCTGCGCGACAGCGAGCACCTGGTCGGACTGGCCCACGACGACCACGGATCGGGCAATCCCGGCGGCACCTCCCAGGGGAAGACCTAGGCAAAGGCCGAGCCCGACCCCGACTGAGCCGACCCGCCTCGGCCAGCCAGTAGAATCAGCCCTCCATGCGCGTCTCCAAGCTCTTCTTCACCTCGCTCCGCGACAATCCCGCCGACGCCGAGATGGCCTCGCATCGGCTGCTGGTGCGCGCTGGATACGTTCGCCAGCTGGGAGCGGGGATCTATTCGCTGCTGCCGCTCGGCTTCCGGGTCAGCCAGCGCATCGAGCAGGTCATTCGCGAGGAGATGGACGCCATCGGCGGGCAGGAGATGGAGATGCCGGTCGTCCATCCCGCCGAGCTGTGGAAGGAGAGCGGGCGCTACGCCAAGATCGGCCCGGAGATGGTCCGCTTCAAGGACCGCGGCGGGCGCGACATGGTGCTGGCCATGACGCACGAGGAGGTCGTGACCGATCTCCTCCGCGACATCGTCAAGAGCTATCGCCAGCTGCCGGCCATCGTTTACCACTTCCAGACCAAGTTCCGCGACGAGCCGCGCGCGCGCGGCGGCCTGATCCGGGTTCGCGAATTCGTGATGAAGGACTCGTACACCCTGGACCCCGACGAGGCCGCGCTCGATGTCTCGTACCAGGCCCATTACGGCGCATACGAGCGCATCTTCCAGCGGCTGGACCTCGAGGCGGTGGTGGTCGGAGCCGATGTCGGGATCATGGGCGGCAGCCTCGCCCACGAGTTCATGGTGCTCAACGACTCCGGCGAGGACACGCTGGTGATCTGTGAGACGGGCGACTACGCCGCCAACCAGCAGATCGCAATGGTCCGGAAGCCGGAGCCCCCAGTCGAGGAGCCTCGCCCGACCGAGGAGGTCGCGACCCCAGACGCGCCGACGATCGCCGCCCTGGCCCAGCTCCTGGGGGTCGGCGAGGACCGCACCGCCAAGGCCACCTTCTTCACGACGGGCGACGGGCGGCTGCTGACCGCCATCGTGCGAGGTGACTTCGAGGTCAACGAGACAAAGCTGAGCAACGCGGTCAAGGCGATCGGCGGGCTGCGTCCCGCCCACGCCGAGGAGATCGCGGCGGCGGGCATGGTGCCCGGCTATGCCTCGCCGATCGGTGCCAGGGGAAGCACCGTGGTGGTGGACGACCTCGTGGCCAGTTCACCGAACCTGGTGGCGGGCGCCAACAAGCACGGCTACCACCTGCTCAACGTGAACGTCGGGCGCGACTTCACCCCCGACCTCGTGGTCGATATCACCAATGCTCGGGCCGGCGACCCCTGCCCGAACTGCGGGGCGCCGCTGGTCCTGCGCCAGGGGATCGAGGTCGGCAACATCTTCAAGCTGGGGACCGACTTCACCGAGAAGCTCGGGGCGACCTACCTGGCCGAGGACGGCAGCCGGCGCCTGATCGTGATGGGGAGCTACGGGATCGGGCTCGGACGGGCGCTGGCCTGCATCGTCGAGGCACATCACGACGACAAGGGAATCATCTGGCCGGCGACGGTGGCGCCCTACGCTGCACAGTTGGTGACCCTCAGCGCGTCGCGCGACCCTGCTGTTGGAGAAGCGGCGGAGGGGCTCTACCAGCGCCTCACCGATGCCGGCGTCGAGGTCCTCTACGATGACCGCGACGAGTCACCCGGTGTGAAGCTGACCGACGCCGAGCTGCTCGGCATGCCGCGCATCATCACCATCTCTCCCCGCTCGCTGGCTGCGGGGGGCGCAGAGGTGACCGATCGGGCCAGCGGCGAGCGCTCCGTGCGCCCGATCGCCGAGGTCGAGGCCGAGCTCGCAAGCGCCGGCCGCTAGCGGAGCTGCGGCAGGACCTCCGACCCGATTCGCTCCAGCCTCGTGCTGTCGTTCACGCCACGAACACTAATCAGGATGTGCTGCGCGCCGGCCTCGCCCAGCGCCCCGAAGCGCTCGACCAGCTCGTCGTTTGACTGCGCCTCGACATCGACGCTCTGCAGCGTGCTGCGCTCGATCTCCTCGTAGGGACGTCCCAGCCGCTCGCAGTGCTCTCGCAGCACGGCGTACTTGTGCGCGATGCGCGTCGCGTCGCCGAAGACGTTGCAAGCGTCCGCGTACTGCGCCACAAGGCGGAGCGTCTTTCGCTCCCCGCCACCACCGATCATGATCGGCACCCTCGGCCGCGAGATCGCCTGGGGTGAGTTCAGGAGCCGGGTCGCCGCGAAGTGCTTCCCGTGGAACGCCTCGCCAGTTCCGCTTCCACCCGACCACATGGCCTGGGCCATCTGCAGCGTCTCCTCGAGCATCTCAAAGCGTTCGCGCAAGGGCGGGAACGGGAAGCCGAGCGCGGTCGACTCCTCCTCGTTCCAGGCCGCTCCGATCCCGAACCAGGCGCGGCCGCCGGACAGCACGTCGAGCGTGGTGGCAGCCTTGATCCAGAGGCCGGGCTGGCGGTAATGAATCCCGCCCACCATCAGCCCCAGCCGCGCGCGCTGCGAGTTGGCGGCCATGAAGCCGAGCGCGGTCATCCCCTCGAGCATCGGCGCCTCCGGCGGGCCGAGGCCTCGGATCTGGAAGAAGTGGTCCATTACCCAGATCGAGTCGAAGCCCACGTCGTCAGCTGTCCGGGTGACGCGCGAGAGGGTTCCTGAGATCATTTCGGCCCCGCCAGGCCAAGTAAAGCTGTTGATCTGGAGGCCGAACTTCATGCAATAATCCTTGCTCTGATGGTTATGCTGGGAGTAATATCGTAACGTCCAGCTCCGTTAGTGGACCAAGGCGATGGTCACTCGCGTCTCGGTCGGGACGCCACTTGAGGAGGCGACCGATCACTTCCTGCTCAACCTGGAGAATCGGCGGGATCGCTCACCGAACACAGTATCGACTTACCGCGGGGCGATCGCGCAGTTCGGGCGGTTTCTGGCAGACACCGGGATGCCGACCGAGGTCGAGTCAATCAAGCGCGAGCATGTCGAAGCATGGCTCGATGCCCTCAAAGCTCGCGGCTCGGCACCAGCCACGCGACAGGGGCGGCTGGCCGCGCTGAAGTCGCTCTTCGCCTTTCTCATCCGAGAGGACTACCTCGTCCGCTCCCCTGTCGAGAAGGTGCAGGGCATCCGGCAGCCCGAGCGGTTGACCCCCATCCTCACCGAGGCCGATGTCGACGCCATGCGCCGCGTGATGCGAACCGACATTCGAGCTCGTGCCATCTTCGAGCTGCTGCTCGACACCGGGCTCCGGCGGGCAGAACTGGCAGCGCTCACCGTCGCCGACGTCGACCGCAGCGCGCGCGTGGTTCACGTCCGGCATGGCAAGGGCGACAAGGAGAGGTTGTCGCGCTTCACCCGTACCACAGCCGAAGTCCTGTTCAAGTACATCGCCTGGCGCAAGAAGCACGCCGCCGCCGCCACTCCGTGGCTGTGGCTCGGGCACCGCGGCCGGCTGACCGATGCTGGCATCGAAGAACTGCTCAAAGCGAAGGCCGAGGCCGCGGGGATCTCGAGTTTCCACATGCACCGGCTGCGGCACACGTGGGCCGACAAGGCGCAGCGCGCCGGTATGAGCCTGTCCAGCCTGATGGCTATGGGTGGATGGTCGAGCTACACGGTCATGAGCCGGTACGGCAAGTCGGCGGCACAGATGCGAGCGCTGGAGGAGTACGACAAGGTGTTCGATGGTGACTGAGCATCCAGCCCGGTACCGGCGTGACGCCGCCGGCAAGCTGACGGCATCCTGCGGCTGCCGAATGGCTGGAGCGCATTTGTATTAAGGACCGTCGCAGGCGTCGTGACCCAATCCCATCGCGGGTCACCCGGATCGCGGCCGGTTGGATGCCAACTCGCGCCGATAGACGACCACCTTCCACGAGCGCGTCCCGCCGCGGTGGGCCGCTCCGTACCCTGCCTCTCCCATCACCCGGTCGATCTGGGCGCGACGGGCGATGTACCAGTGGTCTGGCCTGCGTCGCAGAGCCCAGATCAGGTTGGACAGGTGCATCCGAACGCGCGACCACCACGCGTCGTGCGGGTAGATCAGGCCGACCAGCCGCGGGCCGGGCCTGACCGCCGCTCGCAGCAGGGCCGCATGATGGGGATAACAACAGATCACTGCGTCGAGCGTCACGATGTCGGCCGCCGGTAGCTCAGCTGCCAGCTCCACAACATCGCCATACCGATAGTCGACCCGATCTGCCAGCCCTCGCCGCTCAGCCTCGCCGCGCGCCGCCGCCAGGTAATCCCGCGAGGCGTCGACGTCCACCGCCTTCGCTGCGCCGGCCTCCAATAACGAGAGATGGACGATCCCCACCCCGGCCCCGACGTCCAGCAGTGTGGCGCTCCCCACCCCCTCGGCGCGCAGGACGTTGATCAGCTCCTGGGTCGCCGGAGGCACTCCGCAGCAGCGCCAGCGCTCGAGGTCCCCGGCCGCGCCGTGGCCGTCGTAGCCGATCTGTTCCAGTTCCTCGTCACTGCAGAATCGGCGGGCGTGGTCCGGCGGCATGACACCATGCTGCGCGAGCAGTCAAGGCGCTTCTTGACATGCGTCTACTACCTCGCGTCTGCTGACCCGCCGGGCGCGAAGAGCCTGAGCGGCGACGGCCGCGGCGATCGGTAGCGCGCAGGGCGACCCCGGCCCTATCCTGCGTCCGCAGCAGATGAAGCGGTCGGCTAACCGACGGACCGGGGTACCACGGGTCAGACCATGACGGTCATCAATCGGGACGGAGCCTTGATAGGACCGGGCTCAGAGTGGTTCTGGGCCATGGCACAGTTCGTCGTCGTCACCATCACGCTCCTGGCTATCTACCGTCAGGTTCGGGCCGAAGGGTCGGCCAACGCCCTACAGCAGGTCGATTCTTTCAAGGCGCATTGGGAGAGCGATCAGATGCGCCGCATCCGACTGCAGATCGCGTTGCACCTCGTCAGGGAGCGGGATTCTCGGCGCTCTATCCGTTTCTCACACCGTTCGTTCAGTTCTTTGAGGACTTAGCCGGCCTTCAGGAGAAAGGCGCCACGTCGGCACTAGGTACGTCTGGGAAAGCTGGGGGCGGACCGTCCAATTCTGGCGGGCGGTTTTGGCTCCAACGATCCAGCAGGGCCGGGTGGTTGAAGACCAGCCAGAGGGCAACATTGGTTTCGAGAAGCTGAACGACCACCGGGGCCGCGTCGCGGCGCATGCCGGCAGGATTTGGCCCCTCAGCGCGCTTCCATCATGCCGCCGGTGGCATCGCTGCCGCCGACGCTCCCACCGCCTGCAGCCGCATCGTGTAGGTGATGATCCCGATCAGGATTGAGATCCCGAGCACCGGCGTGATGAACTTGAACGCATCCGGCACGTCGAACAGGATCGCGAGCGTGAAGGCCGCAACCGCGAGCGAGACCCCCCAGAAGATGACGTGGTCCGCCCACGCCCAGATCTCCCGGCGTGCTCGGGTGAGGTCGAAGAGCAGCCCGAAGAGGATGTTGGTGACCATCCCCACGAAAAGTGGATGCTCACTGGCGGGAATCAGGTTGGGTGGGACCTGGTTGATATCCTGGTTCCAGAGCGCCAGGAACCCGTAGATCAGATAGATGAAAACCGCGAGGTAGACGAGCGCGAACGGGATCGCAATGGCGTAGTGGCGCGCCGAGTCCGCCCGCAACCATCCAGGGGATACCACCTTGCGCCAGGCGAGGGTCAGGAAGATGACGAACGCCGCGATATCAAGGGGGATGTACATCGTCACCAGCGGGTTCACGTTCGTCAGGATGCCGACGGCGATGAATGCGCCGCCGACGAAGAAGAGCCATACCATCCAGGTGCCGCGGCGAGTCCGGTCGTTGCCTCGAAGCCGCCAATACGCAAACGACATAGCCACCAGCACCAGGTAGGCGCTCACCTGTGTTTCGGCGTGTGCGCCGATGGCCCCTCCCGGCAGGAAGTCACCCCCGCTGGCGAACTGGATCTGCAGCAGCACTCCCAGGGTCGAGCCGACGACGAGGGTGACCAGGCCGACCACCGCTCCGAGCTGCGGCGTGGTCAGGTTGCGATAGCCGATACGCGCCGCCTCGCGGACCAGCCAGCCCACGAAGAGGACGATGCCCAGCAACACGAACGCTCCGGCCACGGCGCGGAAGGGCCGATTCCCGGTCCACCATGCCAGGATGTAGACAGGCACCGATCCGATGAGCACCAGCGACACCCACCGCACCCATCGGTCGCCAACCTGGCGCACACCGCTGCCGTATAGCCACAGGGTGCTGGCCGCGATGCCGAGCGTGATCCAGCCGATGGTCCCCGAGTGCAGATGGGTCAGCAGCTGGTCTCGGTCGGTGAAGTCGATGATGCCCAGCCCCCGCGCCATCCCCAGCCCGATGGTGACCAGGAACAGGATCAACGCGGTCTGGTAGAGCCAGTGAACCTCTCTCGAAAAACGAGACTCGGACGGATCCAATTGCCCTCCTCCTCTCGACCAGTCTCCGGCGCCCGTCAAGAGCCTCCCGGTCCGGCGTCATGGGGTCGGCGCCATCGGCGTGCACGCATCAGGGCGTTGGTTCTAACAGGGGCTGATCGAGAATTTGGACGAAGGTGATCCAAGGGTCGTCCATTTCAAGCGCCTAGAAACTGACCCGCTACCTTTCGACGCCCCAGGTGACGCCCCCGAAGTTGGACGCCAGCGCTACGTCATGGACGATTGGGCGGCCCGGAACGCCCGACAATGCACGCGGCGGACGCCAGCAGACAGTCCAGCACGTCACTGGTTTGATTTCGTAAACAGCAGGTCCTCGGTTCAAATCCGAGTGTCGGCTCCACTCTCCGGCCTCACCAGCATGTGAGAGTGACATTCGTCGGGCAGGAGAATTGCCGACCCGAGCAACGAGTCGAGCGTGTCACGGTGGCCTCGGTCGGTCGAAGGGATCGCCGGCAGATGGCTTGCGCTGATGGCGTGGGCGTGGCGCGCAGGCGAACCCCGTCCCTACCCCATTAGCGAAGATTCGCCCCGGCTGAGTTGCCGATAACAGGACGTCGATGCCCCGCGCATCCGCAAGGGGCGGCGGCGGCAAGCGTATCCTGTTCCCGATGATCGCCGGCACGAGCGAGCGCGAGTTCCACGCCCCGGTGGCCGGTGGCGAGATCGTGGGCTGGGTGCGCGGCATCGGCCCGCCGGCCCTGCTGCTCCACGGCGGCCCTGGGATCTCCGAGTACCTGGCCGAGCTGGCCATTGAGCTCTCCGGGGTGATGACCGTGGCTCGCTATCAGCAGCGCGGTCTCCCGCCGTCCGTCACCGAAGGAGACCGCAGCGTGGACGGACACGTGGCGGACGCTGTGGCGGTGCTGGATGCGCTGGGCTGGCAGCGGGCGTGGATCATCGGCCACTCGTGGGGTGGCCACCTGGCGATGCACCTGGCGGTGGTCCGCCCGGAACGAGTGACCGTTCTGGCGGCGCTCGATGCGCTCGGAGCGCTCCCCGACGGCGGGGCGGCGGCGCTCGGTGAGAACGTGGCGCAAGGGCTCACCGACGCGCAGCGGGTCCGTCTGGACGAGTACTCCGCGCGGGAGGAAGCCGGCGAGGGGACAGCCGAGGAGTGGCTCGAGATCTTTCGCATGCTGTGGCCGTACTACTTCGCGGACCCCGCATCGGCGGCACCCATGCCGGATTTTCGGATGGATCTCGAGGGCCACCTGGCCACGTGGTCGTCGATCGCGCAGCACTTCGAGGGCGGCACCCTCGAGCGCGGACTGCCTCGCCTGCAGATGCCCGCGCTAGTCCTGCATGGCGACGCATCGCCGATCCCCTACGCGGAGGCCGAGCGGGGCGCGGCGCTGATTCAGGGCGTGCGCTTGCGGATCCTGCCTGGAGTCGGCCATTTTGCCTGGCTGGAGCAGCCTGGCTCGGTCCGGCGGGAGATGGAAGCCCTGCTGGCCTCGGCCTAGTGGGATGACTGCAACCGCGCAGAAGGCGGTTTTCGCGTGTAACCCTGCGGCCGGCCCGGGGTGCCACGTTAGGGTGCGCGTCCGAAAGTAAGCCCCCAGGAACCGCGAGCCACCAGGCTCGCCATCGGCCGGGGCGACGTTGACAGCGCGAACAGCTTGGGCGGCGACGGCCGCGGCGATCGGTTAGCGTGCAGTCGATCCCGGCCCTTACACCATATCGCGAGATTCGCCCATGCGACGCTCACCGTATGGGGGCGCATCGGCCCGGTTTCGTCTGCTCGGCCAGGACTTCGACGACATGTCAAGGCTCGGCGTGCGCCCGCATGTACACTCCGCGGATGCTGCAGCAAAGCCTGATCGAGGCGCTCGAGCGCGTGGCTGACGGGCAGGTCATAGCACCCGGCGCGGATGAGTATGACGAGGCGCGGCGGACGTTCAATGCGCTCGTTGATCGTCGTCCAGCCGTGATCGTCCAGCCGCGATCCGCCGCTGGCATCTCGGCAGTCGTGAAGCTTGCCGCAGAAGCCGATCTACCGATCGCCGTGCGCGGTGGTGGCCACAGCGCTGCCGGCCACAGCATGGGAGACGGCGCGCTCGTGGTCGACCTCCGCCTCATGCGCAATGTCGAAGTCGACGTTCAGCGCCGGAGCGTTCGCGCGGAAGGTGGCACGCTCTGGCTCGATGTCGATCCCGCCACGGTCGCCCACGGACTCGCCACGCCGGGCGGAACGTTCGCTGACACCGGCGTCGGAGGACTGGCACTCGGCGGCGGAATCGGTCACCTGGTGGGGACCTGCGGCCTGACATGCGACAACCTTCTCGCTGCCGAGCTCGTGACCGCCGACGGTCGGCCGATTCGTGTCGACGCAGAACATGAACCTGACCTCCTCTGGGGTCTCCGCGGTGGCGGAGGCAACTTCGGGATCGTGACCGCCTTCGAGTTTCAGCTCCACGACGTCAGCTCGCTCCTCGGTGGACACCTGGTCTACCCGCATGCGACCGCGGGCTCCGTCCTGCGACGCGCCCTCCAGGTGATGGAGGACGCTCCCCCCGAGCTCGTGCTGATGCCCCTGCTCAGCCGGCTCCAATCAGCCATCATCATCACAGTGTGCTATCGAGGCGACCCCGCCATTGGCGAGCGCCTGCTGAAGCCACTCAGGAACGAACTCCAGCCGACGGAGGACTCGGTTCGGCCTTGCTCGTACCTGGACATGCAGGCGACCAACGGACTCCTCCAATTTGGGCTGCGCAACTACTGGAAGGGTCACTTTGTGCGGGAGATTCCCGAGGCCGTGCTCGACGCGACGATCGACGACTACGTCGCCGGTCGGCTGCTCGGCAGTGTCCTGATCGAGCCGATCGCCGGCGTTGCGCGACGCGAGCCTCGAGGTGGTGCCGCCTTCGGCCAGCGCGACGCTCACTACAACGTCAGCGCACTTGCGATCTGGGAAGATCCAGGCGAGGACTCCAGCCGGATAGCGTGGGCGCGAAGCTACGCTTCGTCACTCGAACCGGTCTCCGTCAGCGGTGGCGGGTACCTCAACTACAGCACTGAGGAGACGGGCGAGCGGATCCTCGCAGCGTTCGGCGACGAGAAGTTCTCGCGCCTGGTCGGCCTGAAGTCGAAGTGGGATCCTGACAACCGGTTCCGCTTCAATCACAATATCCCACCGTCGCCGGCAGGTCGGGCTCAGGGGTAGCTACGGCCGTAGCGACGGCCGTAGCGCTCGCCGAGGCCGATCAGCCTACGCCAATGAGGCTCTCACCTACCTGTCCTTCGATAGCAGGGCTGGTCACCTTCGGGCGGACCGCGGCCTCATGGGCGAGCTCGAGGACCTCGATGTCGCCGACGAGACCTGGGGCCCCAAGGCGCTGGTCATGAAGGAGAACATCGAACACCACATCGAGGAGGAAGAGGGCGAGATGTTCCCCAAGGCGCGGCAGATCTTCGATCGTCAGGAGCTTGGGGATCTCGGCAGCCGGAGGGCTGCGCGTAAGGATGCCGCCCAGAGGGAGCTGGGGGTTCCCGCCAGCCGCTGAGGAAAATCGCGGCGCGCCCGGCTACGATGCCACGATGTCAAGAGGGTCGATCGGGCTGAGCGACGAGCTGAACGCATACCTCGTCGCGGTCGGGGCCCGCGAGCCGGAGGTGCTGGCTCGTCTGCGCGAGGAGACCGCGGTCATGCCAGAGGCCCGCATGCAGATCGCGGTGGAGCAGGGAGCCCTGCTCTCCATGCTGGTCAAGCTCCTCGGCGCCCGGCGCGTGCTCGAGGTCGGCACCTTCACCGGCTATTCATCGACCGCGATGGCGCTCGCCCTGCCGCCCGACGGCAGGATCGTGTGCTGCGACGTATCCCAGGAGTTCACCGATGTCGCGCGACGCACCTGGGCCGCCGCGGGGGTCGAGGATCGGGTGGAGCTGCGGCTGGCGCCCGCGCTGGAGACGCTCGACGCGCTGCTGGCGGCGGATGGTGCCGGCAGCTTCGACCTGGCCTTCATCGATGCAGACAAGACCAATTACGGCGGCTACGTCGAGGGCGCGCTGCTCCTCGTGCGACCCGGTGGCCTGATCGCGATCGACAACGTGCTTTGGAGCGGCCGCGTCATCGATCCGGAAGAGACGGACGCGGACACGCAGGCCATCCGCGATCTGAACGCGGACCTTGCGACCGATGAGCGGGTCGATATCGTGATGGTGCCCATCGCCGACGGACTGACGCTCCTGCGCGTTCGCTAGCGCTCGACGGCGACGCCGCGCCAGAAGGCCACGTAGCCCTCGATCGGCTTCGCCTTCTCCGACGCGTCCGGATAGAACCAGGCGGCATCCGCGTTCTGTACCCCGTCGACCTCCAGGGAGTGATAGCTCGCCTCGCCCTTCCACCAGCAGGTAGTGTGGGTTTCGGACGGGCGCAGGAACTCGGACTTCACGCTCTCCGGCGGGAAGTAGACATTCCCCTCGACGATCGCGACCTTGTCGCTCTCGGCGATGACGGCGCCGTTCCAGGTTGCGCGCGGCATGGGCTGATCGTAGCGCAGGGAGCGCTCAGGGTCTCAGAGGGTGATGTCGTATTTCGCCTGGAGCTCGTTCGACCAATCATCAAGGATCGCGAGGCCGAACTGCGCGGCCAGGTCGTTGTAGAGCCGCGTCCAGTCCGGTCCGTGCTCCATGAGCACCGGCGCGATCTGCTCGAAATAGCGCTCGATGCCGCCTGGGATGACCACCTCCAGGATGCGCGCCGGCTCACCGGAGACGTTCCACATGGCGTGGCGAATCGAGCGTGGCTTGACCAGCCAGCTGCCGGCCGGGATCTCCTCGACGGTGTCGTCACCGAGGCAGGCGCCCACCGTCCCGGCCAGGATGAGCGTGTACTCGTCCTCGAGCGTGTGCATGTGCGGCTTGATGAGCGTCTTCGGGGGAATCGTCACCTCGAGCATCGAGAGACCGCCATCGGACTCGGCTGACCCGACGCCGTACCGAAAGGTCACGTCGTAGAGGGAGATGTGGTGCGCATCACCGGGACGGACGACCCTGGCTTCCATGCGGAGATCTTGCCACCAACCGGCCCTTCAGGAAGCGTGATGGCGCCGGAGGGTCACCCGGCGCCGCCACACAACCCGAAGGAGAGCTAGACCGCCACCGCTTCTCGCTGCGGCTCGTACTCGACGTCGACGAGCTCGCCAGCGAGGTACGCGTCGTAGGCGGCCATGTCGAAGTAGCCGTGGCCGGAGAGGTTGAACAGGATCACCCGCTCGCTGCCGGCCTCCTTGGCCTCGAGCGCCTCGTCGATCGCCGCCCGGATGGCGTGGCTCGACTCGGGCGCGGGGATGATCCCCTCGGTGCGCGCGAATTGCAGAGCAGCCTCGAAGCACGTGTTCTGGGCATAGGCCCTGGCCTCGATGAAGCCCAGCTCGTACAGGTGGCTGACCATCGGGGCCATGCCGTGATAACGCAGCCCACCGGCGTGGATCGGGGCCGGCTTGAAGCCGTTCCCGAGCGTGTGCATCTTGACCAGCGGGGTCATTCCCACCGCGTCCCCGAAGTCGTACCGATACTCCCCCTTGGTCAGGGAGGGGCACGACGCCGGCTCGACGGCCAGGAACCTCGTCTTCGAGTCACCAGTTAGCTTGTCGCGCAGGAACGGGAAGGCGATCCCCGAGAAGTTGGAGCCGCCCCCCGCGCAGCCGATCACGACATCAGGCTCTTCGCCTGCGAGCGCCATCTGCTGGATCGCCTCCTGCCCGATCACCGTCTGGTGCAGCAGGACGTGGTTCAGCACGCTTCCCAGTGAGTACTTGGTGTCCTCATTGGTTGCCGCCACCTCGACTGCCTCGCTGATCGCGATCCCCAGGCTGCCGGTCGAGTCCGGATCGGCCGCCAGGATGGTGCGTCCCGCGTTCGTCTCGGTCGACGGCGAGGGCGTCACTGTGCCGCCGAAGGTCTGGATGAAGGAGCGCCGGTACGGCTTCTGCTCGTAGCTGACCCTGACCATGAAGACCTTGATCTCGAGCCCGAACAGGCTGCCGGCGAAGGCGAGCGCGCTCCCCCACTGCCCGGCCCCCGTCTCCGTCACGAGCCGATTGATCCCCTCGGCCTTGTTGTAGTAGGCCTGTGCAATCGCGGTGTTCGGCTTGTGGGAGCCGGCCGGGCTGACGCCCTCGTACTTGTAGTAGATGTGGGCCGGCGTGTCGAGCGCGCGCTCGAGGCCCAGCGCTCGGATGAGCGGCGATGGCCGATAGATCCGGTACGCCTCGCGCACCGGCTCCGGAATCTCGATGAAGCGCTCACTACTGACCTCCTGCTTGATGAGCTCCATCGGGAAGAGCGGTGCCAGGTCGGCGGGGCCGATCGGCTCGCGGGTGCCGGGGTGCAGGACCGGCGGTGCCGGCTCCGGCAGATCTGCCGCGATGTTGTAGAAGTGCGTTGGCAGCTCACTCTCCGGGAGCGTGAACTTCCTCTGCTGTGGCTGGGACATCGGTGACCTCCTGAGAACAACAAACCCCTTCGTCTCGAAAGGACGAGGGGGTCTTCTCGTGGTGCCACCTTTGTTCCCCGGTGTTCTCACCCGGGCTCTTCGACCGCGGCCCGCCGTTTCCGGCTGGCGATGGTCTCGGCCTCGATAACGGTGCCTCTCCGCCGGTCGCTACTGGCGTTGGACCGCTGTCCGACGCGTTCTCGTCCGGAGCTCCCGGGTCCATTCCCTGGTCGCGCCGCCGCCGGGGTCCCACTGCTCCCGGCTCCCTGTGGGCTCGCCTGACCAGGTACTCGTCCCGATCGTCGCCGTATTCGGATGTGGCGGGGAACGTACCCGTCCCCCGCGCCGCTGTCAAGAACTCAGAACGGCTTGAACATCATCAGCCAAAGGATGACGGCCACGCCGCCGAGCCCAAGCACGGACATGCCGATGGTGTGCCAGCTGCCCCGAGCGGCGTCATAGGCAGTCTGGGGAGCCGGGTTGGATGGGTCCTCCCTGCGCGCCGCGACGGCGACCTCCGCCGCCTCCTGCACCAGGCCGAAGTACCCGCCACCGAAGCGCCACATCGCGACGGCGATAACCGTGAGGAGAATCAGCGAGGCCCAGATCCAGCCTCTCCCCCACCACGATCCCATGAAGCCAGCGGTCGCGCCGCTGAGCACGACGACCAACAGGATGACCCGCAGCCCCGTGGTCTTCGGAACGTCGTTGAATAAGGTCAGCATCCGCTCAGGATCAGGCTCTCGGCGCATCGCCCACATAACCGTCACATGGATGCCGTGAGCCAGCATGAAGGCCAGCACGGACGCAACGTGAGCGAAAACGACCCATTGGTACATCGGCCCGAGCGGTGTACGGCACCTGCACTTGTAATGTCAAGAGGCTGAGTCCGGGGATATGATTCCCCGACGCCAGAAGGTTCCTCATGGGCGCGATCGTGTCCGTCGCTTACCATGTCGCACGGCTCTTGCCGGAAGCTGACCCCAGCACGCTCGATCGCCTCGCGCAGGCCGCCAGGCAACAGCCCTTCGGCCGTCGCGACCTGTTGCATGCCAGGGGGATCCAGCTGCCTCCCTTCGTCATGCTCGATGGCCACGTCATGACGCGCCGAGTCGCGGAGACGGGTCAGGTCCGCGCCGCCCTTATCGCAGGGCCTGGCTACTTCGGCGGGATCCGCTCCATCAGCGACCCCGATGCTGAGGCGCTCTACGAGCTGATCGCCCTGACGGACGGGACCTGGGCGACCTGGGATCCGCGGCTTGTGCGAGAGCTCGCACTCGAGGATGCCGGACTGGCATTGGGCCTGTTGGACCACTCCGCCGATTTCTCGGTCGTTCTCACAATGCGGCTCGACGAACGATCCTTCGAGAACGCGCGACAGCGGCTGGCTACGATCCTCACCCGATATGGGAAGGCGATCTTCGACACGGCCCGCCCCGTTGCGCAGCGAGCCGACCTGGCGGCCATGATCGGGACGAGCCGCGTGATGATGTACCGGGCCCTCGCCGAGCTTGAGGCAGATGGTCTCGTGGAACGGGAGAACAGCGGCGGCATCAAGATCCTGGACGCTGAGAAATTGGCCGCGTTGGTCACCGTCTCAGCACCGGAGAACGCTCCGAATCTCTGACAGCTGCCTCGTCGCTTTCCCGGCGAGGTTGTAATCCCCACTGTTAACTCTGGTACGGACGTACCATCGAGGACCCAGTACTGTCAGTGCACCGGCAAGACGTTTCGCCTCAACGCGCAGGCTCTGCGCGCTCCGTTCCGTCTGGATCTGCCCCCTCCTGCGTTCCGACGCAGGTCATCGCACGCGCCTCATGAGGTCGGCGCGAAGCCTCAGAGGATGTGTCCACTCATGCGTACGTCAATTCTTCGTGCACCGCTGCTCGTGGCAGCCATAACTCTCCTGCTCGCCTCGACCGCCTTGGCGAGCCCAAGCGCGTCAGCTGGCGGTTCAGCCAAAGACGGCTACAACGCGATCCCCAGCAAGGTATCTGGGAATGTGCCTAGCGTCGGTTTCGAGGCGACCCAGACGAACGAATTCGGCGACGAGGTCGGACTCGGTGGAACGGCGAGAACCCTTGCGTCCATGTCCGTGCTCCTGTCGAGTTGGGGCTGCGAAAGCGGGAACTGGTACAGCGGTAACTGCGTGACGACGCCAGGGGCCACGTTCAACGTGCCGCTCACGTTCACGATCTATGCGGAGAGTAGCCCCGGCATTGCCGGTGCTGTGCTGGCTCAGCAGACGCAGACCTTCAACATTCTGTACCGGCCATCGGCCAGCACCCTCTGCACTAGCGGCAAGTGGTACAACTCGAAGGACAAGACCTGCTACAACGGCTTCCCGCAGACCATCAAGATGACCTTCTCAGGCGTGGGCGTGACGTTGCCTTCCCAGGTCATTTGGTCGGTTGCCTACAACACCACCCATGCCGGCTTCATCCCCATCGGCGAGAGCGCCACGTGCTACGCATCCGCGGGTGGATGCGGCTACGACTCGCTGAACGTGGGGGCAAAGAGCTTCCCCAACGCGCCATATGTGGGGACCGACACCAATGAGGATCAGGCCTTCCGGAATGGCTTCATGGAGTCTGGTTGGACCGGTTACCGGCCGCTGGGCGCGATCGTGACAAAGTAAGGAACTAGCCCTCTGGCAGCAGAGGACAGCAAGGGGTCGGTGGGAAACCACCGACCCCTTGTTCATTACCCGGCCCGGAGAACATCCGCGGCGACAACATCGCCGTGCCCGCAATCTTCTGCTTGCAGCAGCCGTTCCCGAGAACCGAGCGGTACATCACGGAGCGAGCCCAGAACGCGGCCACCTCCGGAAGCTGGTGTTTCGGACCTCCCTCGCGCATCACGGGTTCGATGCCGCGGCTCCCGCCCGTGCACTTTTCGGCATGGTCGTGGGTAGCGTGACGATGAAGCAGGTGTGGCCCGGCTCGCTCTCTAGGTCGATTCGGCCACCATGGCGAACAACAGCCTGGTGGCTGATGTGCAGGCCAAGCCCACTCCCGATCCCCGGCGGCTTGGTGGTGAAGAACGGCTCGAAGATCTTCGAGGCGACATCGGGAGGGATGCCAGGGCCGGAGTCGCAGATCGTGACGGCAACCTCGTCGCCAGACGATTTGGCTCGAATGGAGAGCGCGCCGCGCCCATCCATGGCATCGGCGGCATTGTCGATCAGGTTGGTCCAGACCTGGTTCAGCTCCGAGCCCCAGGCCTCGATCTCGGGCAGGTCCGGGTCGTAGTCGCGGGTCACCTCGATCTCTCCGACCTTGAGCTTGTGGCGCAGGATCACGAGCGTGTCGTCGAGGCCCTTGCGCACGTCGATGCGCTGCACGGGAGCCTGGTCGAGGTAGGCGTACGACTTCACAGCGCCCACGATCTCGCTGATCCGGTCCCCGGCCATGCGCACCTCCCCGATCAGCGTCTCGACCGTCGCAGACGCTGCCAGCCAGGCCGCCGCCTCCCGGGCAGCAACGGCATCCATGCCGGCGAAGGCGCCACGCAGCTCATCGGTCGTCCAGCCTGCATCCACCAGTGCTGCAGCCATCTGCGTGTCGCCGATCAATCCCTCGATCTCGTCCACCGCATCGGCTCGGTCGAGGGCGTCGAGCGAGGCATGGCCCGCCGGCCGGAGCAACGTGAGCGCGTCGGCCGGATGGAGCGCGTTGCGTTCGGCAATCGCCCGGTCGAGGGAGTCCACCGAGCGCCGGATCGCCGCGGCCGGGTTGTTCAGCTCGTGTGCCAGGCCCGCCGCAAGGGTGCCAAGACCCGCCAGCTTCTCGCGCTGCCGCAGGGTGGCCTCCATGCCGCGCAGCCGACCAATGACGGTGCGGATGATCCCCAGCGCCGCATCCGGTTCCCCGGTGAGCAAGTCCCGCACGGCCAGGTACGGGATGCGCAGCACCTCTGCGTCCGTGACGGCCCGGACCGACGCCATCCGCTTGCCCCGCTCGAGCGCGGCCAGCTCGCCCTGGATCGCGCCCGGCCCAACACGCGCAAGCGGGATCTCGCTCGTCCCGGAGCGCTTCGTCACGTCGAACTCGCCGGAGACAACGACGAACAGGTCATCGGCCTGATCGCCCTCGGTGATGAGGAAGTCGCCCTCGCGCAGCGACATCGGGATGGCCTGCGCCGCGAGCCGCTGCAGGTGCTCGTCGGGCACCTCGGCGAAGATCGGCGTCGCCCGCAGGGCGTCCAGCGCCATCGGCCTAGAGCCCGGACAGGTACTGGTGGACGAACTGCACCGCCATGGCGCCCTCGCCGACCGCGCTGGCGATCCGCTTGACGGACCGATGACGCACGTCGCCCGCCACGAAAACCCCGGGAAGGCTCGACTCAAGCAGGAATGGGTCGCGATCGAGGCCCCATCCTGCGGGTCGCTTGCCGTCCTCGGTGAGCTGCGCGCCGGTCAGCACGAAACCACCCGGATCGCGACTCACGGTTCCCTCCAGCCAGTCGGTGCGCGGCTGCTGGCCGATGAAGACGAAGATGGCGGAGATCGGCAGCCCCTCGTCGCCGTTCGGTCCTGAGTTGGTTACGGAAGCCAGGTGCCCATCGCCGTGCGCGGCCTTGACCGATGTCTCGTACCGGACCTCGAGGTTCGGGACAGCCGCGATCTGATCGACCAGGTACTGGCTCATACCCGACAGCTCGGGTGTGCGGACCATCAGCAGGACGCGCTTCGCGAAGCGGGAGAGGTACACGGCAGCCTGGCCGGCTGAGTTGCCTCCACCCACCACCCCGACCTCCTGGTCGCGGTAGAGGACGGCCTCGGTGGTCGCTGCACCGTAGTAGACGCCCGCTCCGGCGAGGTCGGCCGCACCGGGCACGTCGAGCTGCCGATAGCTGACCCCCGTCGCAACCACCACCGTCTGGCAGGACACGTCCCCTGCCGCGGCAAGCGTCACAACCCGGTACGGGTCTTCGCGCCGGATCCCGGTCACCTCATCCGGCGACAGGATCTCGGCGCCCAGACGACGCGCCTGCGCCAGGCCGCGGCGCGCGAGGTCGCCGCCGGAGAGTCCCGCCGGAAAGCCGAGGTAGTTCTCGATCCGGCTGGTCGTGCCGGCCTGCCCGCCCGGGGCTTCCTGCTCGACCAGGATCGTCTTCAGCCCCTCGCTGGAGGCGTAGACCGCCGCCGCCAGTCCAGCCGGCCCGCCTCCCACGATCACCACGTCATAGAACGGCAGCGCGGCCTTCGTCTGGAGCCCCACCTTCTCGGCAATCTGCCGGGTCGAGGGGTCGCGCAGGGTGGAGCCGTCGGCGAACAGGATCAGCGGGATGGCCGGGTCTATCGGCTCGTCGCCTCCCAGGGAAGCGGCGAGCTTTCGCCCCTCGGCGTCCTCGGTGGGATCGAGCCATGCATACGGGACCTGGTTGCGCGTCAGGTAGTCCCGGATCGCGTGGCCGCCCGGCGCCCAGCGGCCGGCCAGCAGCCGCACGCCCTCGAAGGCGGGGCGGAAGGTGGCGCTCCAGTCCGAGAGCAGGTCATCGAGGATCGGATACAGCTTCTCTTCAGGCGGATCCCAGGGCTTGAGGATGTAGTGGTCGAGGCGGATGTCGTTGATGGCCTTGATCGCGACATCGGTGTCCGCATACGCAGTCAGCAGCACGAGCCGTGCATCGGCCTGCAGCTCGACCGCCTGCGCCAGGAACTCGATCCCCGTCATCTTGGGCATCCGCTGGTCGACCATGAAGAGCGCAACCGCAGCGCCGCGCAGGGTCAGCTGGCGAACCGCCTCCAGGGCGTCGTGGCCTGAGTTGGCGGCCACGATCCGATACTGGTTCCCGTACCGCGCGCGGAGGTCGCGCTCGACGGCGCGCAGCACGGGCAGATCGTCGTCGACGGCAAGGATGACCGGCTTGGTGGCCATGAAGCGTCGAGTCTACGATGCAGGCGCTAGCATCGGCGCGTGACCAGGCCCGACCATGCCGATGTCGTGATCGTCGGCGGCGCGATCGTGGGCAGTGCCGTGGCGACGTTCCTCAAGAGGCGACCCGACTGGAACGGCCGCGTCCTCGTTGTCGAGCGCGACCCGACCTTCCGCACCTCCTCGACCACCCTCTCCGCTGCCTCCATCCGCCTCCAGTTCAGCACCCCGTTGAACATCGAGATCAGCCGCTTCGGCGTCGAGCTGATCAAGCATCTCGAAACATGGCTCGGCGTCGACGGCCAGCCGCCGCCGGAGGTCGATTTTGTGGAGGGCGGCTACCTCTTCCTGGCCAGCGACGCCGGGCTGCCGATCCTCGAGAGCAACCACGCCGTGCAGCGCGAGCACGGAGTGGAGGTGGCGCTCCTGACGCCGATGGAGCTGCGCGCACGATTCCCGTGGCTCAACGTCGACGACCTGGCGGGTGGCTCGCTCGGACTGGCCGATGAGGGCTGGTTCGACGCCTATGCCCTGCTGCAGGCCTTCCGTCGCAAGGCGCGATCGCTGGGCGCCGAGGAGGTCACCGGCGAGGTCGTCGAGATCGAGCGCGATGGCGGACGTACAGCTGGCGTGCGACTTGCCGATGGACGCCGCATCACGGCGGACTGGGTCGTGAATGCGGCAGGCCCCCGCGCGGCGGGAATCGCCGCCATGGCCGGCCTCCAGCTGCCGGTCAGCTCGCGCAAGCGGATGGTCTTCCACTTCGACTGCCGCACCCGGGTCGCCAGTCCGCTGACGATCGACACATCCGGGGTCTACTTCCGACCGGAGGGGCCGAACTACATCGCAGGCTCTTCCCCGCATGGCGAGGAGCCGGACCCCGACACCTTCGACCTCGAGGTCGATCGGTCCTGGTTCGAGAAGGTGATCTGGCCGGCGATTGCTCACCGGGTCCCGGCCTTCGAGGCCATCCGCCTGCTCGACGCCTGGGCCGGCCACTACGAGGTGAACACGCTGGACCACAACGCGGTGATCGGGCCGCACCCCGATCTTCCCAACTTCCTGTTCGCCAACGGCTTCTCGGGGCACGGCCTGCAACACGCCCCGGCCGCCGGTCGAGCACTGGCTGAATGGATCGCAACAGGCGACTACGAGACGATCGACATGCGGCCCCTGGGCTATGAGCGAATCGCCGCCAACCAGCCCTACCGGGAGCTGAACGTCATCTAGCGACGCGCGCGCGTCATCGGCCTACTTGCACTTGCGGTCGTACGGCGCTGCGTCAACGAACGTCAGGAACTTGACATCCTGGCGGTCGAGGGCGCCGAACGTGTACTGCGAGCTGTCGATGACGACCACCCCGTTGGCGTTGACCTGTACCGCGAAACGATCCATGCCGCGCTGGGCTGGGCCCTGCTTCAGCTTCTCCCCGAGGATGTTGTAGGTGCTGCCGTGGCAGCGGCACGTGAACCGCTTGAGCTCGTCGCACAGCCCCGGCACCTGGCAGCCGAGGTGCGGGCACTTGCGGTAGAGCGCGAGCATCTGGTCGGCGCTCGGGTTCGCGATCGAGGCCTCGCGGCCCAGGGCCAGCTCCCTGGCGGCCGGCACGTTGATCAGGAACGATCTCACCGGCGCCACTGAATACGGCCAGCCGTTGGCGAAGGAGGGCTGCTTGGCGATGATGTCCGCCAGGGTGCCGAGCGAGAACTTGGCGCCCAGGCCCGCGCGCAGCTGCGGCCAGAGGAATGCGATCGTTCCGCCGATGAACTCGAGCGCAAGGATCCCTGTTCCCACTGCGAGCATGCGGCCCATAAATGCGCGGCGGCTCATCTCGCCGATCGGCTGCTTGTCGACCACCCCATACGGCCGTGAAACAGGCGCCGCCATGACGACTTCCCTGCGCGCCATCGCCGCGACCAATTGCGTTGGTGGCCTCACCAGCCGATGCAGCCGCGCGTCGACGCCACCGCGAGCCAGGTCGAGCAGGTCTCGCCAGCTTGGCGCCCGCTCGGCCAGGAGCGCGGCCATCTCGACGCCGTATCGCTCGCGCCAACGGCGCGGGTACGCGCGGAGTACGAGGCCGACGGCCGGCGAGGGAGCTGCCATTCGTCAGCCGTTCGCTGCGCCCAGGCGCGCCCGGCCGACCTGGACCAGCCGCCGCATCTCGGCGAGATGGCCGCTCAGTGCGTCTGACCCGGCGGCCGTCAGGCGATATGGTCGGCGGCGGTCCTCGGGACCCATCGGCTCGATCAGCCCGCGGCGCTCCAGGCGCGCGAGGGCGGCGTACAGCGTGCCGGGGCCGATCGGGCTGGCCGCGAAGGCGTTGACGTCGGTCATGATCGCGTAGCCGTGCTTTGGGGCGTCGGCGAGGCTCACCAGGATGAGGAGCGCCGGCTCGGCGAACCGGCCGAGGTCGTTCGTGGATCGGTCGCTTCCCAGGATGCGCCTCCCATCGGTCGTGAACCGATATAGCGGTGACCGCTATATCGTCGCGCGTACTATGCGCGGCAGCCTGGCCGCCGTCAAGCGTCAAGGCCGGCGGTAGGATGACGATGTGAGCCGGCCGCATATCGTCACCACCTTGGCCGATCCCGCGGCAACGAATGATCCATCGGTGGCTGAGCTCAAGAACCGCCGCTACCTCGAGGCCCTCGAGCGCGCAGGGGCAGTGCCGCTGCCGCTCGACGAGCACGCGTCCGCGGCTGACAGGGCGGCGGCCTTTGCCGTGATGGATGGGCTGCTCCTCTCCGGTGGCGCGGACATTGACCCGGCGCGCTACGGAGAGGCCCGAGCCGGCTCCCGGAACGCCGAGCCCGGACGCGATGCGCTGGAAGACGAGGCATTCAGCGCCGCCACCCAGGCTGGCGTGCCGGTCCTCGGCGTCTGCCGCGGCCTACAGGCGATCAACGTCTTCGCCGGCGGCTCCCTTGTCCAGCACCTCGACGGCCATGAGAGCACCGCGTACCCGTCGCCAGAGGTGACGCGCCATCGGCTCGAGCTGGCTGATGGCTCGCGGCTAGCGGCAATCCTGGGCGAGGCCGGCGACCTCGAGGTCAACAGCTACCATCACCAGGCGATCACAGCCGATCGCCTGGCGCCCGGATTGCGGATCTCGGCCTTGGCCGAGCACGCGGACGCGGGGCAGCTGGTGGAGGGCGTGGAGTCGACGGATCCCGACCGCTGGTTGGTGGGAGTCCAGTGCCACCCGGAGCGAACCGAGTCCTCGCCCCCGGTATTCGAGCGCCTGTGGGAATCCTTCGTGGCGGCGTGCGCCGAGCGGCCCAGGCATACCGAGCGGGCGGCGTCCAAGGGCTAGACCCCGAAGCGGCTATGGCTCGATCGAGGGCCCAAGCAGGAGGGGCATGCCAAGGCGGTTGCCATACAGCGGCCGGAATCGGTCCGTGCTGTACATGGACTCCACGTCCACGTGTCGGGGACCGAGCACGGGGTCGGGCAGGGGTGCGTGCGAGTACTTGCCGTCGCGAATCGCCACCATCCGGCCCATGGTCCCGCTCGAGAGCAGGTCGACTGCCACGTTCGCAAAGGTGGTCGCCACCATCTGGTCGAGCGCGTCGGGGTCACCGCTGCGCAGGTCGTAGGTCAGGTCCGAGTGCACCGTCTCGACCCCCGTACGCTGGCGCAGCTCGTCCGCCAGCGCCGACCCCACGTCGACAGGGCGGCGATGGCCAAAGGCGTCCGGCTCGCCGTACTCCTGCAGCGTGCCACCCGCCCAGGCGGCGCCTTCTGACGCGATCACCAGTGAGTAGCGGCTCGGGTTCGCGTCCCGATCCTCCGTCAACAGGGTGGCCAACCGGTCGAGATCGAATGGTGCTTCGGGGATGACGCAGCGCGTGCTCGTGACATAGGCCGCGTACCAGGCCGAATGGCCGCTGTTGCGACCGAAGATGCGAAAGACGCCGATCCGCTCGTGGCTGCCGAGCGTGGTCCGTTGGCGGTTGATGAGCTCCTTCGCCCGGGTGACCGCGGTCGAGAAGCCGACGCAGTACTCGGTCCCCTGCACGTCGTTGTCCATCGTCTTGGGGATGGCGACCAGCGGGACCCCCTCGCGCGAGAGCCGATCGGCATACCCCAGGGTGTCGTCACCACCGATGGCGACCAGGTGCGTGATGCCGAGACGCTCGATGCTCTCGAGCACCACCGGCGTCAGGTCGTAGCGTTCATCGGCAGCCTCCAGGGCTGGCAGACGCGCCGGGTCAAGCCCCTCGGGAAGGTTGTCGCGCTTCATCCGCGCCGGGTTGGTGCGCGAGGTGTGCAGGATGGTCCCACCGCTCCGGTCGATCGCCCGCGTGTTCTCGCGGCTCAGCCGCGTCACGAACTCCGCATCCGATTCCCCCGCCGGGCCCAGGTGGGTCAGGCCCTTCCAGCCTCGCCGGATGCCGATCGTCTCCCAGCCGATCTCCCAGCCGCGGTAGACGACGCTCTTGATGATGGAATTGAGCCCGGGCACGTCGCCGCCGCCGGTCAGGATGCCGATGCGCGTCATGCCAACATCATGGCGCGCCGCACGACGGCTCGTCATGACCTCCTGGCGCCTTGCCTCGCTTGTATTTAGGCCCGATTTCGGGCACAATGGACGTTCCCCGCCGCGATTCCCGCGGTCCCCTGCGTCCAAGGATCGAGATGACAACGACGACCACGACGAACGAACGACGCTACGTGACCTGGCGCCTTCCGGACCGCCAGTTCTCCAAGGTGCATCTGCAGCGCGACCCTGAGCAGACCATCTGTGGACGAACGCTGCCCCGGGCCACCGGCTCGCCGCAGCCGCCGATCCCAGACGCGGCCATGTGCCAGGAGTGCGCGGCCTCCGAGGCCTAGCCTCGCAGCTCGCCTGAACCTCCCGGCGCGCCTGCTGGTTCACCGACGGTGTGCGGTCGATTCGCCCAGCCGCGCTCGGCCGACGCGCTGGCCCGTATCTTTCACGCGCGGCCGGCAGCCGATGTCCCCGGTGACCGATTCAATGTCGCCCCAACCGACGAGGTGGCGGCCGTTGTGCAGCACCACGGGGAGCGAACGGTTGACGCCTTCCGCTGGGGCCTTGTCCCCTTCTTCGCCCAGAATCTCAAGGGCGGCGCCCGGCTGATCAACGCCCGGGCCGAGACGGTTGAGACATCACCGGCATTCCGGTCCTCCTATGCCCGCCACCGATGCATCATCCCCGCCGATGCCTTCTACGAATGGCGACGCGAACGCGATCCCGCCACGGGCCGTGTCGTCCGTTCCGAGCCGTTCGCAATACGACGATCCGACGGCGAACCGCTGGCCATCGCCGGCATATGGTCGATCTGGCGCGACCCGGACACGGCGGTCCGCCTCTACACCTGTTCCATCCTGACCACCGATCCCAACGAGCTGGTGGCTCGTCTCCACGACCGGATGCCCGTCGTGCTCGATCCAGGTGCCTGGGACGCATGGTTGAATGAGTCGACCTCACCCATCGAGCTGCGGTCGCTCCTGCGCCCCGCGCCTGCCGAGTCACTGGATGCCTACGCCGTCTCCCCCGCCGTCAACAACGTGCGGAACGAGGGACACGAGCTCCTGGCTCCCCTCTCACGCTGGAGCGACGGCGTGTGATCGTTCGCCTTCCCAGCGACGCCATGGTCGTCCTGATCGGACCGAGTGGATCAGGCAAGAGCACGTTCGCAGCGCGCCACTTCCTGCCCACCCAGGCGCTCTCGTCCGATGCGCTGCGCGCCCTCGTGGCCGACGATGCCAACGACCAGACGGCGACCAACGCGGCCTTCGAGCTGCTGCACACGGCTCTGGCGATGCGCCTCGCCAGACGAAGGCTGACCGTGGTCGACGCGACCAGCGTCGAGGGTTGGGCCCGCCAGCAGCTCCTGGCGGTGGCCAGGAGGCTCGGACGCCCGGCCGCCGCGATCGTTCTCAACCTGCCGCTCGCGACCTGTCTGGAGCGGAACGGGGCGCGAACTGACCGGCGCCTGCCACCCGCTGCCATCCGCCGCCAGCACGCGCGCATGAGCGCGTCGCTCGGTGGCCTGGCGGCGGAGGGCTTCAACCCGCTTGTTGTGCTCTCGACTGCGGACGAGATCGAGGCGGCGGTGGTGGAGCAGGTCCCGGCCTAACCTGGATCGCAAGCGGGCAACGAAATGTCCCGAAGGAACCGCGCCCGGCGCCGCAGTGCGAGACTGCCACACCGGTACCAGAACGCTTGATGCAATCTCGTGATCTGGTATCGCTGCCCCTTCGGGACGACCGAAGGATAGCTCGCGGTCGCGGGGACCAGCAAGCCCAGTTATCCCCGACTTTTCGAGGCCGATTCGTCCTTGTCCACAGGGCTTCCCCAACGTGATGGCCCGTCGCTGGCGAGGAACTCGGCGATCAGGTCAGCGACCAGGCCCGGCATCTCGGCGGCGACCGAATGGCCGGCACCGGCGAGTGGCACGTACCGTGAGCCGGGGATGCGCGCCGCCACCGATCGGGTCACCTCCGGCAGGACGACCCGGTCCTCGAGCGGCCCGATGACCAGCGTCGGCGAGGCGATGCGCGCGAGGTCGAGGTGTGACGAGGTGGCATGCTCGGCGATGAAGCGATCGAGGAAGGCACCCGTCCCACGAAGTCGCAGCGGGTCCACGTACGCACGCACCAGCTCGCGCGGACGAACCCCCGCCGCCCGGGCAGCTGAGCGCTGGCCACGAGCCACGGCGATCCGCGCCAGGAAAGGAAAGCGGATCCCCAGCCGCAGCCCCGCCGTCCCGAGCCAGAGGGAGCGGCTGGGATCGACCGTCGCCACCAAGACCAGGCGGTCAACCCGATCCGGGTGTGCAGCCGCCAGGCGCTGCGCGAGCCCACCGCCCCACGACTGGCCGACGACATGGGCGCGCATCCAGCCGAGCGCATCGAGGATGCCGACCAGTCGCTCCGCGTAGGCGTCCCCGGTGAGCGGGCCCGTCGGATAGCGCGTGCTCCAGCCGAAGCCGGGCATGTCAACCGCGACCATCTGGAATCGTCCGTCCAGGCGCTCCATGACCGGACGCCAGGTCTGGGCATTCGAGGCATAGCCGTGGAGGAGCAGCAAGCGAGGTCCGTGGGTTCCCCGCTCGATCAGGTGGATGCGCTCGCTGTCCACCTCGAGGAAGCGGTTCGCGGCCCACGACACGCGAGGCAGCGCTGGGTGGCGCTCGCCGGCAGTCACACCCAAAGGGTAGCGCCCGCGCAGGGGGCTGCCGTCGCCGAGCGTAGAATCGCCATCCCACCCGCTGGAGATCGTTTCGATGAGCCCTAACCGAGCGACGGGATCGGGCACCAAGGCCGATCCATGGAAGCTGCGGACCCCGACAGGGACGTCCGAATACGAGATGCATCGCGACGAGACGCTCGATCCGCCCGCAATCGTGTGCCAGGTCGGCACGACTCAGCTGCGCTACGACCTCCGCGCGATCGACGACCTGCACGCGATGCTGAAGTCTCGCGGCGACTGGATGCCGCTCGGCAGCGCGGATGAGCAGAAGGAGGCGGCCGAGGGAACGGTCGAGGCGTGGGCCCGATCCACCGACAATCCGGTCGGAGGCTGGTATGGGCTAAAGAAGGGCCTGCGCGGTCGATTCGGGATGTACATGCCACCGCTGCTCGAAGCCCTGGGACTCGCCGAGGTCGAGCACAACCCAAAGAACAACCGGATGCGGGCGCTCTAGGCCCGCACCGCATGGCCGCCGCGCATCACCTGCTCCATGCCGGCTATGCCCGGGACGATGGGGTCGCGAGCAGCATCAGCCTCGTGCTCGACGGTGCGGCGGTTATCGTGGTCGACCCCGGGATGGTGGCCGATACCGAGCTGATCCTCGCCCCACTCCGGAGTCTGGGCGTCGGAGCCGATGACGTCACCCACGTGGTCATCACACACCACCATCCCGACCACACGATCAACATCGGTCTCTTCGCGAAGGCGGAGGTGGTCGACTTCTGGGCGCGCTACCGCGGCGACCAGTGGCTCGACCATGAGGGTGACGGACATCGGATCAGTCCACACACCCGGTTGATCCTGACCCCCGGTCACACCAACGAGGATGCGACCCTCCTGGTCGAGACCGATGCGGGCGTGGTGGCGTGCACGCACGCCTGGTGGCGGGCCGACGGGACGCCAGCGGTCGATCCACTGGCCGATGACCAGCACGCGCTGGAAGCGAGCCGGAAGCGGATCCTGGCCGAGGCCGACATCATCGTCCCGGGACATGGCCACCCCTTCGTGAGCGGACGCCCGCCCGAGAGCTGACGGCCCTCAAGCCTCGGCGGCGGTTGGGGACCAGGCCCGTTCGCGCAGGTAGGTGGCGAGCTCTTCGGCGCTGAGCGGGGGCGCGAAGTGGAATCCCTGACCGTAATCCGCCCCGAGGGTGCGGAGTCTGCCCGCCTGCTCAGGCCGTTCGATCCCTTCGGCAATGGTGTGCAGGCCAAGCGTGCCGGCGAGGCGGATGATGGAGCGAACCACGGCGGGTGCCTCGCGCCCAGCGTCGAGCGCGGCCACGAACGAGATGTCGATCTTCAGGATGTCGATCGGGAGGTCGTGCAGGTAGCTGAGGGACGAGTAGCCGGTCCCAAAGTCGTCGATGGCCAGCCGGATGCCGAGTTCGTGCAGCCTGGTCAGCGACGTCATCGGCGCTCCCTCGCGGTCCAGCAGGACCGATTCGGTCAGCTCGATGATGAGACGTGACGGATCCAGGCCGGTCGCCTTCAGCACCGCGGCGACCTCGTCCGGGAACTCGTGCCGAGCGAGCTGCACCGCCGACACGTTGACGCTGACATCCAGCCCGCGACCAGCCGGCGTTGCCTCCAGCGCAACGGCATGCCGGCAGGCCTCTTCGAGCACCCAGCGACCCAGCGGAATGATCATCCCGGTCTCCTCCGCAAAGGGGACGAACTCGGAGGGCCCGATCATCCAGGAGGGGTGGTTCCAGCGAAGAAGCGCCTCGAGCCCAACCGGACCGCCACTCGCCAGGTCGATGATCGGCTGGTAGAGCAGGTGGAACTGTCCTGCCTCGAGTCCGTGCTCCAGGTCAGCCTTCAGCCGTAGGCGGCGAACTGCGGCGTCGTGCATGCTCGCCTCGAAGACGACGAAGCGGTCCTTGCCGCGCGCCTTCGCCATGTACATCGCGACATCGGCACTTCGGAGCAGCTCGTCGGCGGTCGCCTGCCGGCCGTCCACATAGACGATTCCCATCGAAGCGGCCACCGTCAGGTGGTGATCCCCGAGGTCGATCGGCTCGCGAATAGAGCCCAGGATTCGTTCGGCGATCGCCTCGACCTCGGCACGCTCCCCGGTGCGGACCAGGATCCCGAATTCGTCGCCGCCGATGCGTGCCGCCGTGTCGCGGCCACGGAGCGCGGCGCGGACTCGGTCGGCGACGGCGGCCAGGAGCTCGTCCCCCGCGGTGTGCCCAAGGCTGTCGTTGACCGTCTTGAAGTCGTCGAGATCCAGCAGCAGCACCGCGGTCGTGGCGGGCGACTCCATCGGTCGGCCTTCGAGCTCGTGCTCGATGCGGTCGATGAGCAGCGGACGATTGGCCAGGTTGGTGAGCGGGTCGTGGAACGCCTGGTGGCGAAGCTGCTCTTCAAGCGTGCGGCGATCGGTCACGTCGCGGCAGTTCAGGACGATGCCCCGCACGTCGGGGTCGCTCATCAGGTTGGTGCCGACCACCTCGATCCAGCGCCAGCGTCCATCCGCATGCTGCATGCGGACCTCGCCGCGAGATACCGAGCCGGGCGTGGCGGCCAGGCGCTCGAGCAGCGCGGTGATCCATTCGGCGTCCTCTGGGTGGACCAGCTCGGTCACTGGCTGATCGCTGCGTGTCGCCGCCGGCTCACCAAGAATCCGCTCGATGGCTGGGCTGACGAAGACCATCCGCGCCTCACGATCGAGGAGGACGACGAGGTCCGAGGAGTTCTGGACGAGGGAGCGGAATCGCGTCTCGCTGCGCCGGAGGCGCCCACTCAGCTCCGCCACGAGGCGGCCGGCGCCATGGAAGGCCAGGTACAGGGTGACAAGGAGCACCAGGCCGATGCCACCCACGATCAGGAAGATTTGCTGTCGCGTCGTTGCCAGGAGTGCTTCGAGCTCGGTCGCATCCTGGTAGATCTCGTACGCGCCGACCGGTTCCTCGCCCTCGGCCCCGATTGGCAGGTAGATCTCCAGCAGCTTCGTGGTGAAGGCCAGTTCGAACACGTTCTCATCGGCGACCGCATCACCGATGTCTGCCTCGACGTGACCCTCGAGCGCCTCGGCCAGGTCGGCGTCAATGTCGAATGTGCGGCCGCGGAGCGCCGGCAGATCAGAGAAGACGACCGTCCCTGTGGGCGACCAGACCTTGATGCGCAGGATGCTGCCACTCCCCGTCAGCAGCTCGAGCTGATGGTTGATCGAGGCCGCCGTAACGGCATCCGGTGAGCCGAGCAGGTCCGTCGAAAGGAGGGGGTCGACATAGGCGTGGACGACGGCCTTGACGGCGGAGACGGCCTCCGCCGTGGCGCCCTCTTCGAGATTGCTGCTGGCGTTGGCGGACACGGCCAGCGCGGTGGCGAGCACAAGGCCGCCTGCGACCACCAGCACGGTGACCTCGATGGAGGGGATCAGCCAGCGTAGCGGGGGTCGTGGCGTTCGCGGCGGTGCGCCCGCCGCGTCGACGTAGTCAGCCGGATGCACGGTCATCAAATCAGGGTGTTCCATGAATTCTTACGGAACGCGAACCTACCTGAACGTGAAACGGTCCCCGATAGGCCTATGGTCCTGCCAAGGTCACGCAACCTTCATCGTGCCTTCACCCGGCCCTGCCACCGCTCCCGTAGACTTGAGCCATGTTCAGCTTTGGTCACAAGTCCCGCATGCCCGATCCAGCCGATGCGCTTTCCGGCCGCACCGAGCTCCTCCCCACCGCCGAGCGCCATTTCGTCAACGGAGAGCCATTGAAGGGCCCGTACCCCGATGGAGCCCGGGTCATCGACTTCGCCCTTGGCTGCTTCTGGGGCGCTGAGAAGGACTTCTGGCAGGTGCCTGGCGTGATCGTCACCGCCGTCGGCTACCAGGGTGGCTTCACCCCCAACGCCAACTACGGCGAGGTCTGCTCAGGACGCACCGGCCATGCCGAGAGCGTTCGCGTGGTCTACGACCCCGAGCGGGTGAGCGTCGACGAGCTGCTGCGGGTCTTCTGGGAGCACCACGATCCGACCCAGGGCTATCGACAGGGGAACGACATGGGGACCCAGTATCGGTCAGCCATCTTCACCCACACCGATGCACAACGGGCCGCCGCCGAAGAGTCGCGGGAGATGTACCAGGCGGAGCTGACCAAGGCCGGCTACGGCGCCATCACCACGGAGATCGTGGATGCGCCGGAGTTCTACTTCGCCGAGGACTCCCACCAGCAGTACCTGGCCAAGAACCCGGGCGGGTACTATTGTGCAAACGGGACGAGGGTTGTGCTGCCGATCGAGCGCATGGAGCCGGTCTAGGGGCCGGGGTCTCCATCGGGTCCAGCGTGACCGCTGCAACGCGAGCCGACGGCCGCTGCGGTAGGGTCGTCCGATGCGACGCCTTGAGTTCTACATCATCCTCACCGCCGACGGGATATACGCCGATCCGGACGGCGGTCTCGACCACTACGACCCGGCCGAGGATGAGCATCGGTATGCCAACGGCCTCACCGGGGCGGCCGGCGACATCGTCATGGGCCGGGTCATGTACGAGATCATGGACTACTGGGACACGCTCGACCTGGACGACCCGGCCGTGCCCGACGTCGAACGCGAGTACGCGGAGGCGTGGCGGGCGACCCCCAAGCACGTCGTCTCGCGTGGCCGGCCGGCGCTGCGCGACAACGCGGAAGTGATCGAGGGTGATGTCGTCGAGGCCGTCCGCCGACTCAAGGATGGGGATGGCCCGCCGATCGGGCTGGGTGGCGGCGCCGAGCTGCTCGCGACGTTCGCGAAGGCGGGCCTGATCGACGCGTACCGGTTCCTCGTGATCCCGACCGCGCTCGGCGATGGCAAGGCGATGTTCCGGGCGCTCGATGCCCCGCTCCACCTGCGATTGACGGGGACGCGGACGTTCTCACCGGGCAGCGTCCTGCTCGAGTACGAACCGGCCGAGTAACCACGACCTATGGCCTGTTGACGACAACGGGGGCGCCGACGGAAGAGCTGACAGGCGGCCGAGCGAAGTTCTACCGGGTAGCGTTCAGGCGGGACCGGCCGGGTAGATCGCCGAGGGTGGAGCTCCGCGGGATCACTCCTGCGTGCTGAACGATCGGCCGACCCGACGGGGTTGACCGTCAGTACACGGGGATGCTGAGCAGGAAGACTGCCAGGTAGAGCACCACCACCACGCCGGTCGTGATCAGCTTCTGTCGCTTACGCCACACCTTGGAAATCCACAGGAGCACCAGTCCCACAACCCCGAAACCGAGCCACCAACCGAGCCACAGGAAGAAGCCGAACGGCAGGAACAGGGCTACCCACGCGAGGGCCAGCAGCAGCATCGCGGCAATCTCAACCCGACCCAACCTGGAACGACTGTCGGCGGCTCCTGCCGCACCGCCGGGCTGGCCCGCCTCGCCAGCAACGATCTCCTCGGGCGAGCCCAGCTGCTCGAGGATGTTTCGCACGGTCACTTCGTCCCTGCGCCCAGCTTCGGTCAGCGCCGCGTCGATGTGGTCGCGAACCTCGCCTGTGAGCTCCGCGCGGCGGTGGACCGGGAGCGACGATGCCGCCGCCTCGAGCCGGCTGAGGTAGTCGCGAATGAGTCTGTCAGTGTCCACCTGAATGCCTCCCATCCTTCCTGTCCGCGAACAGGGCGTCGAGGCTCGTAAGGCCGGGGCGCCTGCACGCTACCGATCGCCGCGGGCTCTTTAAGACTGTCGCGCATACTCACACGATCGTGGTGCGGCAACGGTCGGCTCCGGCGTCCCGATGGCTGATGATGACCGGCGGTCTGTTATTGGCGGCCTGCTCTTCGGCAGATTCCGATACATTTCAGTTCACGCTGCAGTCACCCGTTCCGTCGCCTCGCAATGGATGCGAACAAGCGTACATGGCGTGGCTCGGCGCCCCGTATCCGGATCTGGGAGAGAGGGCGACTAAGAATCTGCCGCATTTCGAGACTGAGGCAATCAGCCCGCTCTACGACGCCTGCACGGTCGCCGAGTTGACAGAGGCCAATGCCCGATACCTGAGGAGGGCGTGTTATAGCAACTGCGACGAGGGTGAGACCTTTTATGAGCCTCTGTTTCGCCGGGGCTTTCCCAGCTATCCACTGCCAGCGACGCAGGACTTCATCGCGAACGAGTTCGCTGGTGCTTGCCCAGTTCTGCCGGAAAGCACTCTGTGTCGTGACATCAGGAGCAAGGCCCGGATCACCTAGCCGGGGTGAGTTCTGCACCGCTCCGGTGGACGCATGATGGGCCGCCGACTACGGCCGTCCCTCACGGTGCTACCGATCGCCGCGGCCAAAAGGGCAATCAGCGCCTTCACCTGTAACCGATCACCGTCAACAGATAGGCTGACGTCACGGCAAGGCCCGCGACCCGCGGCACACATGCGGAGGCTCAAGGTGACCGACGACGACACCCTCGTGGCAGAGCTGACGGACCTCGAGAACGCGTGGTGGCTTGCCTTGCGGGATGGCAACTGGGAGGCGGCTCGCGCCTCATGCGCGACGACTTCAGCATCACGACGGCCGGATGGATCGACGCTCCACTCGGAGCCGATGCCTGGCTCGAAAGCCTGGCCGGTCGCTACCGTCTCGAGCATGTCGACTACGACGAGGTCTCGGCCCGTCGCTACGGCGATGTGGCGGTCGTCCAAAGCCGCTCCCACCAGCACGGGACCATGGCCGACGGCGGCGAACCGTGGTCGGGGACCTTTCGGTATACGGACATCTGGGTTTGGGACGCCGTGGCCGGCTGGCAGATCGCCGTCCGTCACGCCGGGATGCGTCCCTAGGGGCCGGGGTCGCCTGTGCGCTACCGATCGCCGCGACCATCGCCACTCGAGCTCCTCGCGCCGTCAACGTCGCCCCGGGGACCCGATCCCCAGCCTAGGCGGCGGGGCTTACCACCGGCTTATCTGCGGGCGCTGAGGGGTCCCCCTGGAGCGGCCCGGGGGAATGACCCGCCCCAGGGTTGATGGCCTACGGGATCAGTCCGGTGATCAACTGGAAGATGCCCGAGGCAACGTAGGGGTCGGCGTTGAAGCCAATCTCCTCCTCTCCGCGGAAGTAGCAGTCCACTAACCGACGGCCTACCGGCCGCTTATCGGCTGGGTTGGGGGCGGACCCTGCCGCACACCGAGCCGCCCCGTATCGGGGTCGACGGATCGCCCGTCGACGAGCAACTCGTACTGCCAGGGCGTGAGGGCGTTCACTGCTTCGCGCGCTGCGGAGTTACGGCCGCGCAGCCGCGCTCCAAGCGCAACCTTGACCCGGATCCATAGCGGCGGTGGAGCGGCATGGCTCATCACCAGCACGGCAGGATGCGAGCCAACGGAGAACGGGAACTCGAAGCGACGACCGAGCCTGAACGCGCTGTGGATCTTGTACTCGCGGCCATCACACGTAAATGCATTGGACCAGCCCTTCCACCAGCTATTGGGCCTGACAGTGACGACATGGTCGGTGCCGTCAAGTGCGAAGGTCCATCTACGTGCCATCTGACCTCACCTCATGACGCCGCGAGGACGGGCATGGAAATGAAAGAGCCGCCAGTACCGGCGAGGTCATCCTACGCCTGCCGTGGTGGGAGAGGCGACCCTGACCGGGGGTAGGCCCGGGCCGCCCCATGGACCTAGCCCTGGGGCCGGCGCGGCGGAGAATGACCGCGTCGCCCCAGGGATGACATCACAGGCGGTAGACCGCTGCCCGCGCGTTGGCCGGTTGGCGCGTCAGGCTGATCTCCTGGATAGGCCAGGACGCCTTGCGCTCACTGTCCGCCCCTGCCACGGCGGCGAGCCTGGAGGTGGCGGACGAGAACGACAGCCTCCCCTCGCGCAGCATGCGCTTGATTCGCTCAATGTAGTCGTGACGCTTGGCCAGCTCGCCTTGGATCCAGATTCCCTCCTCCAGCTTCGCCCAGTCGGTTATCTCGCCGATGGCCTTGATGGCCGGATCGTGGCCGTGTTCAAACAGCAATGGCAGCCCGAGCAGCTCACCAACATCAGTCTGGGCGTCGAAGACACGGCCGATGTAGTCGCCGACGCCGAACGGGATCGCGAGCCCGGCCACCACATCAGGGCCGGCCGACTTGACGGCCCACCGAAGGACGGCCGGACCGCCGCCGGCCGCCAGGACCCCGGCGCTGCTCATTCCGTCGAAGGGCCGCACCAACTGGGGAGGGGGAAGCAGTGTCATGGCTTGGCCTCCGCGGCGGCGGCGATGGATCGCCGCGCTTGGGCTGCGGAGATCTCCTGCCTCCGAATGTTGTTGGCGACCCTGACGGCGACCTCAAGGTCCATCAGCCGAAGGCGCTCGGCGGCCAGGAGGGTGTATTCCTGCTCGTGAGCAACTGTGTTGCGGCCCTACACCTGCCAGAACCCGGGCGGCAACGTTGCCCCCGGCCAGAAGGGCGTGCCGGTCACCAGTGAGGGCAGCCAGCAGCTCTCGACCACCAAGAATGGCCGAGCCACGCTGAATGTCACCGCCGGACCACTGGTCCCCGATGAGACGGTTGGCGGCAAGACTGCCGGCTGCCCGAACGGGAAGTGGACGGGAATCAATCCGGTCCTGAACGGTCCGATCAGCGCAACCCTCACCATCGTGCAGGGTGGCCATGTGATCTATACCGAGACGATCTCGCTGTAGACCCGAGTCTCGCAGAGACCTAACGGAGAGCCCGTCCAGACAAGCGTCTGGGCGGGCTCTCACCTATTCCGACGGCGGTTACCTACCGTCCGAAGCGCCCGCGGCCGAAGTATCCAAGCAGCGCGAGCACGACCAGGACGACGATGATGATCCAGAGGAGGCTAGGCACGGCACGATCCTTCCCGATGTCGGGCGGCTATCGAATGCCGCCCGCTCCGCCGAGTGTACGCGCGTCGCGTCGCTTATCCGAGACGCAGCCCCCTGCCTTTCGAACAGAACAGGAACCGTGCTGGGATCGATGTCGAGCTGGTACAGGGCGTAGATGTCGCCGATCGCCGCTTCGTCCCGCTCCGCGGCCGCGAGCAGAGGTGCCAGTTCCCGAAAGTAGTCCTCGAACCCGGCCGGTGAGATGATCTCGAGGAGCCGAACCGGCTCGTCGCCGGGCGTTCCAAAAGGTATCCGCAATCCCGTTGTTTCTCGGCATGTTTTTCACTCCTAGTGGGCTGGCTATTGCCCCGTTCACGCCACGGGCGTGAGGCTCAAGGCACCCGTAGAGCAGTTGGAGCAGGTATAGCTCTCGCAGCCACCGTCAGGCCAGGAAGTGGTGCGAGAGTTCCTCGCTGGGCCGCAACCCGTCCAGCGTGCGCAGGAACGCCGCTGCCGCCGGGCCGATCTCGACTGCATCACGCCGGCGAGCCACCACGATCTGGCGCTTCAACGGCGCCATGTCGGTGATCACCACCGGGAACAGACGACCGGTCCCGATTTCCGCCAGGACAGACGTCCGGGGCAGGAGGGCGATCCCCAGGCGCTGCTCGACCATCCGTTTGGCGGCGTCGATGTTGTCGACCTCCAGGTAGCCGCGCGGCGCGATGCCGGCCTGCCGGAACACGGAGCTCGTCAGCTCGTGGTACGAGCTTGTGCGATCGAACAGGATCAGGTGCTCGGTCGCCATCCGCTCCATCAGGATCTCGCCGCTCGACGCGAACGGATGGCCACGGTGGACGACGAGCACGAGCTCATCCTCGTAAAGCAGCGATGAGATGACCTCGGCGTGCTGGATCGGTCGCATGAGGCCGAGGTCGACCTCCTCGCGCAGTACCATCTCGAGCACGTCCTCGGAATGCCCGCTGCGCACGGACAGGTGCACGTCTGGATGGTCCGCCTGGAACCGATGCAGCATTGTCGGCAACACGTAGGTGCTCACTGCTGGCGCCGCACCGATGGTGAGCCGCCCGCCACTCCCGCTCACGACCTCGGCAACGGCCGCCCGCCCGCGCTCCACGGCGGTGAGTGCCCGCTCGGCGTGCGGCAGGAAGGCCCGCCCGGCTTCCGTCAGGCGACTGCCGTGTCGGCCGCGAATGAAGAGTGGGCTGCCGATCGTGCGCTCCAAGCCCTGGATGCGCGCCGTTAGAGCCGGCTGGCTCACGAAGAGGGCCTCCGCCGCGCGACTGATGGTGCCGAGACGAGCCACCTCCCGGAAGGCCTGGAGCTGACCGAACTGGGGAGCTTCGGTATCAGTCACATTGATACTATACATCAATAGAATCGCCTTGACTGATAATACTTCACCCGCCAGGGTAGGGCGATGATGACTACGACACTCCCCCAGATACGCCCCGCGGCCCACCAAGCCGACCGGGCGAAGGCGTGGTTGCAGTGGCGCCCCGAACTCCCCGATGCGGAGCCGCAGCGACTGTCCGTGGCCGAGCTGGCAGAATGCCTGTGCCCGGACCTCTGTGACCGCGACCACCAGAACGAATAGCGGAGACGCCCTCATGGTGATCTCCCCCTCGGCAGCGCCCGCCCGGGACTCGACCGCCTCTGTCGAGGTCGAGCTGGAGGCAACCCGCCGCTGGATGGACGGCCACCGCTTCGCCCGCACCACCCGCCTCTACGCACCGCACCAGGTCGTCGAGCAGCGCGGGACGATCGAGACCGGCTATCCGATAGCACGCAACGCCGCGGATCGGTTTTACGCCCGGCTGCGGGAGCTCTTCGACAAGGGGCTATCGATCACTACCTACGGCCCCTACTCGCCGGGGCAGGCGGTCGCAATGAAGCGAGCCGGGGTCGAGGCGATCTACCTCGGCGGCTGGGCCACATCGGCCAAGGGATCGAGGGACGAGGACCCGGGCCCCGACCTTGCCAGCTACCCGTTGGGCCAGGTGCCCGACGAAGCCGCCGGCTTGGTGCGAGCCCTCCTCACCGCCGACCGCAACCAGCGCTTCGCCCGTTCCCGAATGACCGATGCGCAGCGCGACACAACGCCTGAGATCGACTTCGAGCCGTGGATCATCGCCGACGCTGATACCGGCCACGGCGGCGACGCTCACGTCCGTAACCTGATCCGCCGCTTCGTGGAGGCCGGTGTGCCCGGCTATCACATCGAAGATCAGAAGCCGGGGGCTAAGAAGTGCGGCCACCAGGGCGGCAAGGTGCTCGTCCCCAGCGACGAACAGATCAAGCGCCTCAACGCCGCGCGCTTCCAGCTGGACACGATGGGTGTGGCGGGGATCATCGTTGCCCGGACCGACGCCGAGGCCGCAAACCTGCTCGACGGCTCGGCCGACGAGCGCGACCAGCCCTTCATCCTGGGTGTGACGAACACGGACGTGCCGGCCTACCGGCTGGGCTACCTCGCGGTGATGCGCCGGCTCAACCGGGCTGGATTGAGCGATATCAACGGTCAGCTGCTCTACGCGATCCCAGAGGCCGAGTACGCGGCGGCCGATGCGTGGCTTGAGGAGGTCGGGCTGACCACCGTCATCGATCGGGCGGCAGCGGTTCACCTCTCCGATGCGAGCTCCACGCCCGAGGAGACGCTTGACGCCTTGGCGGACCGCTTTCTGGAGGCATGGCAATCCCGCGCCGAACTCAAGACCCTGGGCCAGGCCGTCGCCGACCTGATCACCTTCCGATCCGAAGAGGGCTTCGACCCGGAGACAAACGTCGAGGAATGGCTGGCGTTCGCTGGAACGGCCTCATGGAGCGCGACCCGCGCGAAGGCAGCCGAGTTGGGCCTCCAGGTCTCCTGGGACGCGGAGCGGGCCCGGACCCCCGAGGGCTACTACCAGGTCCTGGGCGGCATCCCGTATGCGATCGCGAAGTCACTGGCGGCAGCCCCATACGCTGACGTGCTGTGGATGGAAACGAAGACCGCCGATCTGACCGATGCTCGCCAATTCGCCGAGGCCATCCATGCGGTTCACCCGGACCAGCTGCTGGCTTACAACCTGTCGCCTTCGTTTAATTGGGACACCACCGGCATGACCGATGAAGAGATGCGCCGATTCCCTTCCGAGCTCGGGAAGCTGGGCTACGTCTTCAACTTCATCACCTACGGGGGGCACCAGATCGACGGGCTTGCGGCCGAGGAATTCGCCACCGCGCTGCGCGAGGACGGAATGGTGGCTCTGGCGCGGCTCCAGCGCAGGCTTCGACTGCTGGAGTCCCCATATCGGACGCCCCAGACGCTGGTCGGGGGCCCTAGGGCCGACGCCGCGCTGCTGGCCGCCTCGGGGCAAACAGCAACCACCAAGGCTATGGGACCCGGCTCCACCCAGACCCAGCACCTGGTCCAGACTGAGGTGCCGGCCAAGTTGCTGGCCGGCTGGCTCGTGCGCTGGGCCACGCACCAGGGCCTGGACACCACACTGAGCGTCTCATTGCGGCCTCACACGGCAGGTTCGGAGGTGCTGGAGCTGAGCGTCCTAGAACCGTCGGGAGAGAAGGTCGCCAACATCGTGTTCGCCACCATCGCGGATCGACGTGGCCGCTCGATGCTGTCCGTTCGCGACCAGAACACGTTCGACACGGCCCTGCGACGCAAGCGCCTGATGACGCTGCTGCACCTGTTCCTGATCCACCGCTACCGGGCGTCCGCAGTCCACTATCTGACTCCGACCGATGACAATCGCCGCCAGGGTCAACGCATGCTCGAGCTCGGCATCTTCAAGTCGGTCAACGACGAGGTGGGCGAGATCATCGTGGCCGACGTAAACGCCGGGGTGGTGCGTGCCTTTGTCGACCCGGCCGGCTCCGAGCTCGAGCGCCTGATCAACGGGGCCTGAGCCGAAGCGGTCTCCGTCCTGGAGCGCGGCTGGTTACCGCCCCGACCACTCGACCGGAGTCGCAGGCCCGTCGCGCTCGGCTTAACCTCGGATCGGCCGAGCCGATGGTGCAGGTAAGGTGTCCCTCACCGCGGGCACAATGTGAAGCGGCGCCCCTTTCCTGCTGTCGTTGGCAGCGGGGCGATCCGGCAGTCGACTACTTCTTCTTCGGCGCCGACTTCTTGGCGGCCGGCTTGGCCGCAGCCTTCCTGGCGGCCGGCTTGGCCGCAGCCTTCCTGGCGGCCGGCTTGGCGGCTGGACTCTTGGCAGCTGGCTTCTTGGCGGCTGGCTTCTCGTGGTGGCTCACGGCTCGGCTCCCTGTGGGCTTGAGATCGACGGACCGATTCTAGGCAGACGCCAAGGCGGCTGTCCCGTTGTTCGCGCAGAACTTCGCACCGGCGCCGAGGTCGTTCGCAACGCTCCTACGGCTTGGACCGCTCTCGGTGGAGACCGATGTGGGCCGTCGACTCGAAGGGCAGGGCATAGCGCAGCTCGACGAATTCCACGCCGCCGAACGCGCGATGGCGAACCGTCCCGTCGACGCGCCAGCCAGCAATCTCGTAGATGCGTCTGGTCGAGATGGCGCTGGCTGAGGCCGGCGGGCTTGTCCTGTTCCTGCCCATCATCCCGCCTGCTCGGAGCTCGAGCTGGGACAACTGAATCCAAAACGTATGGGAGAAGGTCCAATGGACGTCCTCGCGTTCGCCCTGCTGATCCCGCTCGCCGGGTTCCTGGCCGCCGCATTGATCGTGGTCCTGCAGCGTCGCGGGCGCTGATGCTGCCTCAGAGGGGGCGGATCTCCAGGTAGGCGGCGCCACTCACGTCGATGAGCGTGCGCGATGCAGTGCGCACGATCCGCACCACCACGTCGCGACACACGCAGCATCGCAGCGTGATGCCCGGGCCCTGCGTCCAGGCCAGGAGCGTGCCCATGGCGCCGACATTGCCGCAATGAGCGCAGCGGTGCTCGGCCGCTGTCACCTCGAAGCCGAACAGCTCGGCCAGGTCACCGGCGACCGCATTTGCGTCCAGGACCAGCGCGTCGTGCATGGGGAAGGCCTCCTCTCAGCTCGTGGGTCCGAAGCGCTCGGTGCGCACCTGGGCGGCCGGCACCCCGAGCTCCACCAGTCCGTTGGCGGCGGCCTCGACCAGCAGGGTCGGCCCGCAGATGTAGACCAGCGGCTGGGAACCGGCGGCGGCGATCGCCTCTGTGAGCATCGGACGATCGATGCGGCGGTCGTAGCCAGTCCAGCCGGCGGGCTGCGAGCGCGTTAGCGTCTGGATGAGGCGCAACCCGCTGTCGTTGGTGGCCAATGAGGCGAGTTCGTCGCGGTAGATGACGTCGTCAACGGTGCGCGACGAATACAGCAGGACCGCCGACGGCCTGGAATCGGCCGTCGCGCGCTCCCGGAGCATTGCCATCAACGGGACGACGCCGGAGCCGCCGGCGACCAGGAGCAGCGGCCCGCCGAGGGCAGGCTCCCACACGAAGTAGCCGCCGATGGGGCCGCGCACCTCGACCTGGTGTCCCAGTTCCAGGATGTCGTGGAAGTAGGGGGACACCTCCCCGCCGGCGATTCGCTCGATGGTGAGGTCCACCTCCCCCGTCCGGGACGGCGGCGAGGCGATGGAGTACGAGCGCTGGGCCTGGTAGCCATCGGCCGCGGTCAGGCGCACGTCGTAGTGCTGTCCGGCCCGATGGGTCCGCCAATTCGGCAGCCTGAGCGTGAACGAACTGACCTCGGAGGTCTCGGCTCGGATGGCGGTGACCGTGGAGATCTGCCAGAGGAGGGGGTCGGCCATCGGTCTAACGAATGTCTTCAGTCGCCGGAGTAGCGCTCTTCGCGCCAGGGGTCGCCGCGGTTGTGATAGCCGAGCGATTCCCAGAAGCCCGGCTCGTCGTCCTCGCGCAGCTGGAGCCCTCGAACCCACTTTGCGCTCTTCCAGAAGTAGAGGTGCGGCACCACCAGGCGAGCGGGACCGCCATGGGCCGGCTCGAGCGGCTCCCCTCCGTACTCCCAGGCCACGAAGGCCTGGTTGTTCAGCAAGTCGGTGAGCGGCAGGTTGGTGGTGTAGCCCCCGTACGACTGCGCCGTCACGAAGCGGGCGCGTGGGTCGATCTCGACGGCGGCGAGGATGTCGTCGAGGCTCACCCCGTGCCACACGGTGTCGAGCTTGGTCCACTTGGTCACGCAGCTGATGTCGACGGTCCAGTCGCGCGAGGCAAGCGCAGTGAACTCCTTCCAGCTCCATCGGATCGGTGCCTTTACGAGGCCGGTGATCGTGAACTCCCAGGTATCGAGTGGCACCTGTGGCGTCGGGCCGGCGGAGAGGACGGGAAATCCTTCGGTCACGTACTGACCGGGCGGCAGGCGGTCGGCCTTGTCGCCAGGATCCCGGGCACGCCCCACGAAGCCGCGCGACACGAAGCGGTCGGTCATGACCTTTCCCTGCGAGGAACGAGTTGTGGCTTCGGCCAGCATATCCGGGTAGCATCGCGGCGGATCGGCGTGCTCCGCACAGGGAGAATCCATGAAGGGCGATCGAGTCGAGGCCGTGGTGGACACCGGACAGGGAACGCAGACCTTCGAGATCGAGGCGGCGCGCGCCGGTCGCCGAATCGAGGTGACGACCAGTCGGGGAGTGGTCGAGGTCAGCGAGGTGACTCGGGGCGGGACGCCGGTGCGAACCGGACGCTTCATGTCGAGCAGGCTGATCGCCCTGGTCGAGCATCCCGCCCACGAGGGACGTGAGTCCAAGGTCGACGTGCAGACCCGACGGCGAATCACGAAGGCAGGCGACGGGCTCTAGCGAAGCGGGTCCTGTTTGCTTATTCGGCATGATGTGGTACGGTGCTTGGACATCGCCCCGAACGCGGGGCACATAACACCGCGGCATCGACGTTCACTCCTCCTCACGGCTTTACGGCGAGACAGGATCGCTGAGGCCGCACGAGAAGGAGTTTTCTCTTTGTATACCCCGTCCACCTATTCAGACAAGATCCTGAGCTGCGTCGATTGCAACCAGGAATTCGTCTTCGCAGCGACTGATCAGCAGTTCTACGCGGAGAAGGAATTCAGCGAGCCGCGCCGCTGCCCCTCATGCCGAGCAGCCCGCAAGGCCGCACGCGGCGAGAGCGGTGGCTACAGCGCCGGCTCCGGCTACGGCGGTGGCTCCGGCTACGGCGGTGGCTCCGGCTACGGTGGTGGTCAGCGGGAGATGTTCACCGCCACCTGTGACGGCTGCGGCGGCGAGGCGCGCGTTCCGTTCCGTCCGACCGGCTCCAAGCCCGTCTACTGCAGCAACTGCTTCAGCACGCGGCGCTAACCCGTTCAGCGACAGGAGGCCCGGCGAGAGATCGCCGGGCCTCTTCCTTTTCCGGCACGATGATGGAACCGACGCACGATTGGCGGTGTACGAGTGGCAGAGGTGGAGGGCCGTCCACTGCTCGAACGCGAATGGATCGAATCGGCCCGACGCGGTGACGCGTCGGCCTTCGAGGAGCTCGTGCGCCACTACCAGGAGATCGCCTTCCGGACCGCCTACCTGGTCGTCGGCGATGCCGATGAGGCGCGGGATGCGGCGCAGGATGGATTCCTCCGCGCCCATGCCGCGCTTGGCCGCTTCCGACCGGGTGCCGAGTTTCGCCCATGGCTGCTGCGGATCGTGGCCAACGCCGCCCGCAACCGCCGGCGGAGCGCTTCGCGCCGTGCCGACC
>JACDEL010000091.1 GCA_013816405.1 Chloroflexota bacterium
CGGCACAGCCGAAGACGTTATCCATCGTGTTCCACTGCTGCGGGTTGGCGGTAGCTTAGAGGGCCCTCGGCCAAGGATCACCCCAGCACCTGCGGCAGGTTGAGCCACAGGGCGCGACGGGCCAGGTAGCGGCAGAGCCGCCCGTGGAAGGCGCGTTGGTAGGAGTCGCGCAAGCGCCGAGTGCGAGCGCGAAGGTCGCCGTCAGGATGAGGGATCGGCGCACCGTCGAAGTGTAGGCCGGGGTCGCCTGCACGCTACCGATCGCCGCGGCCGTCGGCGCTCGAGCTCCTCGCGCCGTGAACCGTGCCCCGGTCCGGTTGTCGGCCGAGTTGGCTGGTGCTTACTCGCCGCTCACTGGCAGCGCGCACGGCGGTCATGCCGGTTCAAGCGAGTCGAGGGCGAGCGCGACTGCCTCGTCGACCGTCAGCTTCCGGCCTTGCTCCCAGGCCTCGGCGAACTCGGCTTCGCTGAGCTGCTCGCGGACGAGCGCGAGCGTCACCTTGTCCCCGCGCGCGAGGTGTGTCGGTGGATTGCCGCCGATCTTCTCGAACAGAGCCCTCTCGCTCGAGACAAGCCGAGTGGCGGCCGGCGCTGCACCCAGCGCCGCGAGGGCGCGGGCCAGCCCGGAGGCGATATGCGCCAGCCGGAAGGGATCGCCGATCTCACGGTTGAGGTGGTACGCCTCCTCCAGCATCGAAACGGCTTCGCGGACGCGGCCTTCATCGATTGCCCGCGTTGCTCGTCCTCCTGAGAGAATCAGCGCCTGCAGTTCCCTGTTTCCGAGCGCCCGCGCTTGCTCGAGTACCTCCTCGATGAGGGCAGGGCCGCGATCGGTATCCCCCAAGCCGTCGTACGCCCAGCCGAGCAACCACGTGGCGTACATCGTTAGGTGATCGTCCCCGAACTTGCGAGACAGGCGAGCGCTTTCCTCGGCGGCTCTCCTGGCCCTCGGAAAGTCTCGCTCTTCCGCGGCGGCGTGACCGATTTGGAACAGGGCCTCAGCCGCAGCTCGATCGTCCCCGAGGTTCTTGGAGAGCGCCAACGCCTCTTCCGCCCAACGGATCGCCGCGGCGTTGTCCGCTTGTCCCCCCGCCATGTCGGCCGCTGTGTTGAGGGCATTGATGCGAGCAGCCGTCGGAAGCTCGTCACCCCGAAGCGCAGCTTCCACCCGACGCCAACCTTCGCCGACGAACCCTCTGGTCCCCCAGAAAATGCCCAGAGCCCGCGCAAGTCTCAACACGCCATGGCTCTCCCCGGTTCTCTCGAGCTGGTCAAACGCGGCGCGGAGGTTGTCGTGCTCATGCTCGAGCCGGTCGAGCCACTCCCCCGACTGGATGGGCCAGAGATGTGGTCCCGCCTCCTCGGCGAGCGCCAGGAATTGCTGGGCATGGCGGCGGCGTAGCGCCTCGGTCTCGCCCGACGCCTCGAGTCGCTCCCCGGCGTACTCGCGGATCGTCTCCAGCATCCAGAACCGATTCTCCGTGTGGCGGACGAGGCTCTTGTCGACCAGCGACTGGAGGGTGTCCAGCTCGGCCTCCGTCACCTCTTCGGCGGCCTCGAGCGTACAGCCGCCAGTGAAGACAGCCAGCCTGGCGAAGAGGCGCTGCTCCGCGGGCCTCAGCAGATCGTGGCTCCAGGCGATGGTGGCGCGCAGGGTGCGCTGGCGCTCGGGCAGGTCTCGCGCGCCACCGGTCAGCAGCGGCAGCCGCTGCTCGAGCCGCTCCAGGATCTGCCCCGACGAGAGCGCCTTCACACGCGCGGCGGCCAGCTCGAGCGCGAGCGGCAGGTCGTCCAGGCGGCGGCAGATCTCGGACACCCCCCGTCGACTTGGAAGTCGGGCCTGACTGCCCGCGCCCGCGCCACGAAGAGATCGACGCCCTCGTCGTGCAGGAGTGGAGGCACCGGGTACTCCTGTTCGCCCGTGACGTGGAGCGGCTCCCGGCTGGTCACCAGAACATCGAGATTTGGGCAGGCGGCGACCAGGCCGGCGAGGTCGGTGGCTGCCTCGACCACGTGCTCGAAGTTGTCGAACAGCAACAGCATCGAGCGGTCGGCGATCTGCTCGGCCAGGCCACCCTTCCCGCCGACTGCCCGGGCCGCCGTCTCCAGCACCAGCTCCGGCTCGCGCAGGGGGGCAAGCGGTACCCACCAGACACCCTGCGAGTAGCCTTCGCTGAGCTCGGCCGCGGCCTGCAGGGCAAGGCGCGACTTGCCCGTGCCGCCAGGCCCGGTCAGGGTGAGCAGGCGCAGATCCTTCCGCGACAGCAACCCGATGACCTCGGCCACCTCGCGCTCGCGACCGAGGAAGGGAGTGGTCGGCACGGGCAGGTTGGTGCGGTATAGCGATTTGAGCGCCGGGAACTCATCGACGCCGAGCTGGAACACACGCTCCGCAGCGGCGAGGTCCTTAAAGCGGTGCTCCCCCAAATCGCGCAGGCTATCGGTGCCCAGAAGGGCAGCGGTGGCGGCTGACACGAGCACCTGGCCGCCGTGACCGGCGGCCCCGATGCGGGCGCCACGGTGCACGTCGACCCCGACATAACCCTCCGGCCCGGGGTGCGGCGTCCCGGTGTGGATGGCCATGCGCACCCGGATCGGGCCAGCGGCGAGCCCCTCGTTCGCCGCGGCCGCTGCCCGCAGCGCGCCGGGCGCAGTCGGGAACGCGACAAAGAAGGCGTCGCCCTGGGTATCGACCTCGACTCCGCTGTGGGCGCTGAACGCCTCGCGCAGGATGCGGCGGTGCTCGGCCAGGGCATCGGCGTAGGCCTCGGCGCCGAGTTCGTGCAACAGCCTGGTCGAACCCTCGATGTCGGTGAACAGAAAGGTGACGGTGCCGGAAGGGAGATCAGAGCGCACGGCGGTCATGATGCGCCAGAGCGAGGGCTTCGGGGTTAGCCTGGACAAGGCGCCAATCGTCCATCGGGGGCATCGTAGGGCCGGGGTCGCCCGCACGCTAGCGATGGCCGCGGGCCGTCACCGCCACCGGCCAGCGCGGCTTTCGGACGCCATTCGCCGACGGACGTGGAGGAGGGCGGTAGCCTGTCCGCATGAAGCTTGCTGATGTCGCTTCCGAGATGCAGTCCCTGCTTGACGCGCCGTCGCCGGCCGCCCTGACGCTCTACCGAGCCGACGGCGAGGCGCTCGTCTCCCCCGTGTGGTTCCGCTTGCGCGAGGGCTTCTTCGAGGTCGTGGTCGCGGCCACCGACCGCAAGCTCGAGCACCCTGCGGCGCGATCCCCGATGCGTGCTGCCGGTCTTCGAGACCGTTGCGCCCTTCCGGGGCGTCCAGGTACGGGGCAAGCCGACACTCGCGCCAGACGACGGCGCCCATACCCGCCTGGCCATCGCCTCGCGCTCTCTAGGCGATGCGCATGGCCGCAGGTACGCGGACCTCGCCCGTCGTCCACCCGGCTTCATCGTCCGCCTTGCGACGAGTCGACGCCCGGGCGTGGGACCTCCGTGCTCCTTGGCCGGTCTCGGCGACTGATCGTAGGGCCGGGGTCGCCAGCACCGCCGGTCTCTGCGGATCAGCCACGATCCCCGTCAGGACGGCCAGCCGGCCATCGCGGCCATGGACTGTCGATCCGGAACCGGGTTCCGTCCGCCGTCCAATGGCGCATCGGCCACCGGTTGACGCGCTGGTTCACCCGAGTCAGCGCCTCACGTGTTGCCCGTTCCCATTCCTAGAGCCAGGACAGGCTCCGGCGTCGCTCTTCCCGGTGTCGGATCAGGATGGCGTACTCGAGGCTTCCGGCGACGAGTGATGACAGACTGAGAGCCTCCGCAAGCTCAGACATACGCGGAAGACTGCACTGCCCAGGGCGGGCTCGCCTAGACGGTAAAAGGTCATAGCCCCCACCGGGACCGGGGTCACCTGCACGCTACCGATCGCCGGTACCGGTGATTCGTGTCATCTTCGAACCGCCGTTCGAGCTCTCCCCCATCGTGACACCGGACCCGACACTCGCCGAGGCGATGATCGACGGCCGACCCGAGGGGCTCGTGCTAAAGGACCGGACCTCGGCATACGCCGGAAAGAATGAAGAGTGACACTCACGCGAGTCTACCGGCCGACGGCGTCAGGTCTGAGGTCGTATCCCAGCCAGGGTGACCGCGACGAGACGGCTGACCGCTGCCTTGGACGGCAGCGACCTTGCTGCTGCCAATGCGTGGAGGCAGTAGCGCGCCAGCTCGTCGGCCGCGACGTCAGCCCGGACGTTGCCCGCCCGCACGGCTCCGATCAAGAGCTCCTTGATCAATTCGTGCAGCTGCCCTTCAGCTTGCGCCATCTGGTGATCTCGATGCAGAAACGCGGCCAGCTCGGTGTCGTGATGCCCGCGGGACTGGTGAGCGACGAGGGCATAGGCCTCCAGCACCGCCTCGAGCCGCTGGCCCGGGTCTCCAGGACGTTCTCGGACGTCGGCCAGATGCGCGAGATGGGCGCCGATCTGACGATCGTGCCACGCCAACAGGATGGCTTCGACATCTGGGAAGTACTTGTACAGGGTCGCGCGTCCGATGCCGCTCTCCTCGGCGATCTGCGACATCGTCACCGACAAGAGTCCATCCTCGGCGAGCGCGGCGGCAGTGTCCATGATGGCGTCGCGCACCTCGCGCCGGTGCGTCTCGATCGTCTCCGTCCACAGCTTGGGCATGCCACAAGTATACGTGCTGTCGCGGTGGCGACGACGTGAGTTGACGAAGACACTGTGTCTCCATCAGCATGCGCTCAACAGCGACACTGAGGAGACGATATGGACGACGGAGAAAACGCCGATGAAACTCGCCCGCAGCCGGGGCGTCAGATGCCGCCTAGGACACCACGCTGGGTGCTGGTGCTCGGGATCCTCGCATTCGTCCTGATCCTCGCCGTGGTCGCACAGCTCGTCTTCGGCATCAGGCACGGGCCAGGGCTGCACTGAACGTGACGATGAGCCCCGGCCTGCGCAAGCTGGTCCTCGCCATTCACTTGAGCTGCTCGGTTGGATGGCTCGGTGCGGTGGCCGCGTACCTGACGCTGGACGTGACGGTTGCCACCGCTCAGCACATTGAGATGGTGCGAGCCGCCTGGGTCGGCATGGGCCTCGTCGTCTCGTGGGCCATCGTCCCATTGGCGTACGCTTCGTTCCTGACGGGGCTTGTGATGTCGCTGGGGACCAAGTGGGGCCTCTTCCGGCATTGGTGGGTGGTGATTTCGCTGCTGCTCACGCTGGCCGCGGGCCTCGTCCTCCTGCAGGAGGCTGGGGTGATCACCCACGCAGCGGCCATCGCCGCCGATCCCGCAACGTCCGATCTCCAGCTCCGCGCACTACCACCCACCCTGCCACATTCGCTTGGCGGCATGGTCGTGTTGCTCGTCGTCCAGGTGATGAACGTATACAAGCCCCAGGGCATGACCCCCTACGGATGGCGCAAACAGCAGGAAGAGCATCGAGCTCTCAAGGCCGCAACCAGAGGCCGCGCAGGAGCTGAGCGTTTGCCGCGACGATGAGCGTCGAGGCGCTCATTGCCACCGCACCCAGGCTCATCGGGAGCACGAAGCCGATGGGTGCCAATAGACCGGCGGCGACCGGAATGGCGAGCGCGTTGTAGCCGGTCGCCCAGACCAGGTTCTGGACCATCTTGCGGTAGCTCGCCCGGGACAGTTCAATGGCGCCCACCACGTCGCGTGGGTCATCGCGTACCAGCACGATCCCTGCCGACTCGACGGCAACATCGGTCCCGGCACCGATCGCGATGCCGACGTCCGCCTGTGCCAGGGCCGGGGCGTCGTTCACGCCGTCACCCACCATCGCAACCTTGGCCCCGCCGGCCTGGAAGCTGCGCACCGCCACTGCCTTATCGGCGGGCAGGACCTGGGCACGCACCTCGTCGATGCCGATGCGCGCGGCCACCGAATCGGCCACCGCCTG
>JACDEL010000047.1 GCA_013816405.1 Chloroflexota bacterium
GCGGCCGCATCCTGCGGGCGGGTGGGGCCAGGGGCGAGACGGAACGGATCGCCGCCACCGGCGAGGTGGCCGACGAGTCGGCGAAGGGCTAGGCGACCCGGGGCGCGGCCCTCTGGGCGGCCGCCGTGGCCTCGGATGCGCTGAGGACCGCCTCGACGAAGCGCGCGGCGCGGTGGGCATCGAGGCGCTGGACGCGCCCGATGCTCTGCGCCCACCAAGGGGCATTGTCGGTGGTAACGATCTCGCCGACCGGCTCCTCCAGCACCACCGTGGAATAGGGTCGTGGGAAGGCGACCGCCGGCGTGATGGGGATGCTGGGGTCGTCGATCGCCTTGCGCAACCATCGGGTCACCGCATCCGCCACGGCATCGGCGTCGAATGAGGGGTTGGTGAAGGTGGGGATCCAGCCTGCCCGCGAGCGCGTATCGAGCTCCCAGCCCCGTCCCCGGACCCGGTACCGCCCGCGCCAGCGCCGCGCAACGACGGGGCGGACCCCGGCCGGTCCCACGAGCAGGGCGGCGAGGTCAGGGGGAACGCCCGGCAGTCGTGGGGCCAGCACCAGCGTGTAGGTGTCGTCGAACGCCGGGGTGAGGAGCCGTGCGATGTCGTCGCCGATCTCGTGGCGCCGCCGCCGGCTGGCTCTCGTCTCGCGCCAGAGCATGGCGGCACCGACCCCGAGGCCGAGCCCCGCGGAGAGGCCGAGGAGCGCGACCGGCGCGACCCGGTTGTCCGGCACGAGCGCCATGAGCACGACCGCGGCTCCCCCCACGACGAGCATGCCGAGCGCGACGGAAAGCGCGTTGGTCCGCATGCCGCGAACGATGACTGGGTGGATCAGGCGCAACGGGGTGCTCCGACTGCTAGGCTCATGCCATGCCCACCACCCTCACCGCGCTGGCCACCGTGGTCGATCCGGGCCGGGCGGTGCGGGTCGACGCGGTGACCGGGACCGGCTTCCAGCTGGTCTTCGACACTGCCGATGGAGGGGCCGATCGCGCAGGCCCGAGCCCGACCGAATCGATCTTGGCCGCTCTGGCGGCGTGCACCTCGATGGACGTTGGCAGCATCCTGCGCAAGAAGCGACAACCGGCGGCGAGCTACCGGATCGCGGTCACCGGCGAGAAGGCCGACGAGCACCCGCAGGTCTACATCAGCATCGTGGTCGAGCACCGGGTATCGGGCGATGTCGATCCCGAGGCGCTCCGGCGGGCGGTCGAGCTTTCGGCCACGACCTACTGCCCGGTGAGCGCGATGCTGTCGCGCTCGGTGCGGATCGAGCACCGCTATCGGCTCGCCCAGGGAGACCGTGACGAGGTCAGCGCGGTCGTGGCGATCACTGGGCCGGATGGGCCACAGGTCCTGTAAGGGGATCATTCGCCAGAGTCTCGCGGCGGCGAGTTGCCCGGCCAATGGCGTGATGGTCCTGCCGAAGCTGCGTCCTTTCGGTGACATCGGCCCCGTTGTCTGTCCGTTGTAGGATCTTGCGCATGGCACGTTCAATGTGGCGCGGCGCGATCCAGTTCGGCCTGGTCACGATCCCCGTCAAGCTCTACCTGGCGACGGAGACGGGCGGCATCGGCTTCAACCTGTTGCACAAGACCGACCTGAGCCGCATCCAGATGAAGGTCTACTGCCCAGCCGATGACGAGGTCATTTCGCGCTCGGACACTGTGCGCGGCTACGAATGGGCGAAGGGATGCTACGTGGTGGTAACCGATGAGGACATCGAGTCGGTGCCGCTCAAGACGGTCCGCGCCATCGAGATCGAGATGTTCGTCGACGCGCATCGCGAGGGGCAGGGGGTCGAGTTCGTGAAGCAGGCCTACTACCTCGAGCCGGACCCGGTCGGTCGCAAGGCCTTCGAGCTATTGCGCCAGGTGCTGGCCGAGCAGGGCAAGACCGCCATCTGCAAGATCGTGCTCAAGGATCGCGAGCAGCTTGCCGCGCTCAACCCGTATACCAAGACGATGCTGCTGACCACCCTTCACTGGCCGGACGAGATCCGTTCCCTGGAGGAGCTGAACATTCCCGACGAGGAGATCGAGGTCAAGCCAGCGGAGCGCAAGATGGCGGAACAGCTCGTGAGCTCGATGACCGGGGAATTCAATCCGGAGGAGTACAAGGACAACTATCGCGAGGCCCTGATGAAGGTGATCGAGGCCAAGGTCGCGGGCGAGGCTCCAGCGCCGGCGCAGAAGGTCGAGCCGACCCGCATCGGCGACCTGATGGCTGCCCTCGAGGCGAGCGTGGCCACCGCCCGCGAGGCGCGGCGCGAAGGTACATCGGACAAGGCCCCCGCGGCGAAGGCTGCCGCCAAGCCCGCCAAGACGCGACCGAAGGCCGCAAGGCCGCGGAAGGACGCGACCGTCGAAGAGGACGCGCGGCCGCGCCAACGCAAGAGCGCCTAGCCCTTCGCGTGACGGCAGAGCAGCTTCCGCTCCCGGTCCCGCCAAGCAGCGACTCGCCCGCTCGACGCCTGCCGTCCCGCATCTCCCTGATGCAGGCGACGGTCGTCGATGCCCCGTTCGACGATCCGGGCTATCTCTTCGAGCCATGGTGGCCCGGTGCCCGTGCGATCGCGTTCTGCGAGCACGGCAGCCTGCGTCTACAGGTCGCCGGCATGGCCGACGCCCTCGCCGCCTTCCCGGAGCTGATGCCGATGCCCGAGCAGCTGGCCGAGGATGGCGTGGTGCTCGACGGGATCCTCCTCGTCCTGGATGACGCGGGGCGCCCGGATCCGGATCTGCTGCGGTCCAGACTTGCGGGAGAAGGTCGCCCCGGACGCCCCGCCTATGTCGCCGGCGACCTGCTGTGGAGCGGAGGCCAATCCGTGGTGGCGAGGTCGTTCGGGGTTCGCCGTCGCTGGCTCGAGGCGATCCTGACCCCCGGCGATCGCGTCACGGTCGGGCGTGCCTACGTCGGCGACGGGACGCTGGTGGCCGAGGCGCTGGCGGCTCTCGGCATCGATGGCCTCTCGGCCCGGCAGCTGAGCGCTCGACACCGGGCCGGCCCGGCAAGCGATGCGTGGCTGCGCGCGTCACTGCTCGCTCCCGAGCCACGTCCGCGTCCGACGCTGGCGCTCATCCTCCGCCTTCCGCTGGGTGACTGAAGCCGGGCGTCAGGCCACTGGCAGCATCGCCAGCGCTCGTTCGAGCTTGGTCGACGGATCGGGAGCGAGACCGTCGACCGCCGACAGTGCCACCGAGAGCGGCGCGTGGTCAAGCCCGGCGGCAAGCGCGTCGGCATCCAGCTCCAGCTCGACCACCGCCATGCGGCCGATCTCGATCCCTTCATGCACGACTCGCACCCGGTCGAGCGAGAGCTCGCCGATCCGGCTCCCGTCCACGCTCACGGCTCGTTCGGTGCGTTCCTGCTCGAGGCTGAATCGCTCCACCAGGGCGCCGCGGCCGGTCATGGCCAGCAGCTGGTCGCGCGCCGGCGAGGGCGGCCAGGAAGGCGCGTCGAGATCCGAGTTCGCCGGACCCTCGACCTCGGGCCGGAGGTGAAGTAGGTCGCCGGCCGCGTGCTGCGCAGGCCCCTTCAGCGAGACGATCGTCCGGCCGCCGCGCGACCGCAGCCGGCATGCCCAATGAGCGGCAGCCAGGCGCAGGTCGGCCGTGTCGACGTATCGGTCCACTTCGGCGACGGTCCGGGCGACAGCGAGACGCGCCGGGCCGAGCCAAGCGGCGCCCTCCAGCTCCTGCAGTGGCCGCTCAATGAGGGCGGTGTATTTCAGCTCCGCTTCGACTCGAGACGCGGTCACGCGTCGTAGCGCGCAGCTGCGCCATGCAGCGCCTTCATCACCGCGTCGCGAAGCTGAGGCGGCTCGAGCACCTCGACTCCATCGCCCCAGGAAAGGATCCAGGGTCGGATCTCGACGATCCCCGCCACCGTGACGGCCAACTCGACACGGCCATCGGGCAGCTCGCTGAGCCGTTGCGAGCGGTGCCAGACCGCCTCGCGCACGCGGTGCGCGACGGAGGCCTCGAACCGCAGGCGCACGTCGGCGGTGGCGGTCGTGTCGGAGGACCAGATCCCCCACGAGTGGGCTAGCCATCGGTCAGGGTCGAAGTCGTCCGGGATCTGGTATCGATCCGCGGTCAGGGTGGAGCTGCTGATCCGCTCCACCTTGTAGGTTCGCATCGCGTTCACCGTCTCGTCGAAGCCGATCAGGTAGACGCTGCGCCCCGCGGCATCGGGCTCCAGGAAGTACGGGTGCACGCGTGCGCTGCGACGCTCGCCCTCGCCGGGCTCGTACTCGAACTCGACGACGCGACCATCCGCCCAGGCCTGCGCGACATGGGCGAAGTTGCGCACGAACTGGTCGTTCGGCTCAGCTTGGCCGACGGTCAGCATCGTGGCCGCGACGTGCCGGGCGATCGGTTGGGGGAGGAGGTCGGAGAGCTTGGTGAACGCACTGACCGCCGCCTGGTCGTAGGCATCGGACCAGCGGGCGATCAGGCGCGACGCCAGGAACAGGACGACCGCCTCGGGCAGCGAGAGGTGCAGGGGCGGGAGGAAGTACTTCTTCTCGATCCCGTAGCGTCCCTTGCCCGCCTGGAAGATCGGCATCGCCAGCTCCTCCTCCAGGGCCTTGATGTCGCGATACACGGTTCGGGTGGTCATGCCGGTCAGGCCCGCGATCTCAGCGACCGCCACACCGGTCTCACCGCTGCCGCGGGCGTAGAGGATCGAGGCGACGGAGAGGAGTCGGGCGAGCCGGTCGCGCTTGCGCGTGAGGCGGTCGTCGCGAGCGTCGTCGTCCCATGCACCGCGATCGGTCATGACGCGGACGGCCCCACGCTTGGGCCTCCGGTGGTCGATGGCGTTGGGGTTGGCGTGGGCGGCGCCTCCCCGGGCAGGCCGGCGAGCATGGAAAGATTCTGCGCCTCGTCGGTCCCGATCAGCAGGAAGACGAGGTCGTCCACCGCCCAGGTATAGACGCGCGTGCCTCGCAGCGTGGCATTGTCCTCGGGCCGCACCCAGACCAAATGGCCGGTCACGGTCTGGAGCGTCCATGGCTCGCGGTGCAGCCCCGCGATCCCGACGTACTCGCCGGCGGCGGCCAGGTACGGCTCAAGGTCCACCGTCCTCACGGTCGGCGGGTTCATGCGCATGGCATACAGGGAGAGTCGCGGTCGCGAGATGTACGCGAGCTGGAGAGAGCGAAACCGGGTACCGATCTCGCCGTAGACCTCGCCGATGTCGCCGGGCGTGATCCCGAACTCGGTGATTGCCGGGATCTGGACGGCGCGTCCGGCGGCCTCGGTCGGGATCAGCGCGACCAGCGCGGGATCGGGAACGTTGCTGAAGATCGGGGTCGGCTGTGGGGTCGGTTCGGGCGTGGGAGTCGGAACCGCGGTCGGGACCGGGCTCGGGCTGGAGGTCGGCGAGGGAGATGGCGACGCGCAGCCGGCGAGGATCAGGAGAAGGGCCGACAAGGCGACGGTGTGCCGCTTCGAGGTGGAGCGCCGCCGATGGGCAGCGTCCGATGGGGGGGTCGGCATGGGAGGCGCCATGATAGCGCCCGGCGCGGACGTCGGCGGGTCAGGCAGCTCCCCGTTCGCGAGCCTGCCGGTCGCCCTGTCGCCGTTGCTGACCAGCGTCGGTGCGGGCCGCCACGAGCGCGCCGAGCGCCTCCACCACCTCGGCCCGATAGCGGGTTCCCACCGCCGAGCGCAGCGCGGCCAGCGCCGTGGCGCGGCCTCGGCGCTTCCCGTCCTTGCCGCTCAGGAACGAGTCATAGGCATCCGCGACCGAGATGATCTGCGATCCCATCAGGGCCTCCTGCGGGTTCATTCCGGCGCGGTGCTGGCGCACGAGGACCGCCGCAGGGCGCAGCGAACGGATCGACTCGAACTCGGCGGTGCCGGCCAGGTCGAGCGCATGCAGTCGGGCTGCGAGCTCGATATCGGTGCGCTGCTGGGCATGGATGCCGAGCTGGGTCGCGAGCCTGCCGGACAGGAGGGCCACCCGGTCGGCATGGCCGCGTCCCGCCGGGTCTCGCATGTCGATGGAATGGGCGAGGCCCAGGAGCGCTTCGATGACGCCATCCTCGGTTGAGATGATCGGCGTCCCCGAGCCGCGAGGCGCGTTCCCGGGATCGACCTCGGCCCCGGCGGGGTGCGGACGCAGGAGCGCGGTGCGCGCCGACCGATCGAGCGTATCGCGAAGGTCGCGCCTCTCGCCTGGAACCTCCGAGGCACGCGTGACGCGGTCGCCGCCCGACTGCTTCCCGTGGTAGAGGGCGACGTCGGCGGCGGCGATCAGCTCATTCTTGTCGCTGGCGTCGCCGGGCATGGTCGCGACCCCGATCGAGATGGTGACTGGCGTCGGATCGTCCGCGGTGAGTCGGGAGACCGCCTGTCGCGCCCGCTCGGCAATCGCTGCGGCCGCATCAGCATCGACTGCGGGAAGGACGAGCGCGAACTCATCGCCGCCGTATCGGTACACCCGATCGTCGCTGCGCGCCGCCCCGTAGATGGCGGTCCCCACCGCGTGCAGCAGCGCGTCGCCCGCCGGGTGGCCGAGCCGGTCGTTGTACCCCTTGAACGAATCGAGGTCCATCATCAGGAGTGAGATCGGGCGCTGCTTGGCGCGCGCTCCCTTGCCACCGCGCGCTCCGGCTTCGGCGGCGAAGTCGGCGGCCACCTCGCCCAGGGTCCGCTGGAAGGATCCATGGTTGCCGAGCCCGGTCAGCGCGTCGGTATCGGCTCGTTCGCTGACCGCGTGATGCGTGTCGGCATTGCGCAGCGCGATCGAGGCCTGGCCGGCGAAGAGCTTGACCAGCTCGAAGTCCTGCTCGCTGAAGTAGTTCTCCTCGCCGCCGATGCGGGAGATGTTCATGCACCCGATCACCTCGCCGTCGCTCACCAGCGGCACGATCGCCAGCGCCTCGGGGTCGGGAGGCGTGCCGGGGATCTGCACCGACCGCGGGTCGTTCAGGGCGTCGTTCGAGATCACCGGCTCGGCATGCTCGACCGCCCAGCCCATCAGACCGCGACCGAACGGTGCGAGGTAGCGCATCACCTGCTCCGCGTGCCGCTCTCGTGTCAGCACCGGCACCATCACTCGGTTCTGGTGGTCCGCGCGATAGATCGACAGGTTGTCGTAGTGGACCACCGAGCGCAGGCCGTCGGCGATCGTGTCCAGGACGTGCTGCTGGTCGAGGGTCGACAGGAGGCGCTCGTTGATCTCGAGCAGGCGGCGCTGCGACTGGAGCTGGCGTGCGAGCTCGGTCGACTGCAGCTCCATGCGCTCATAGGCCGATGCGTTGGCGATTGCCTGCGCGGCATAGCCGGCGAAGATGAGCATCGTCTGCAGGTCGTCGTTGCTGAACTGGTCCCTGCCGAGCTTCGAGAGGGCGACCACGCCGACGGAGTGACCCTCGAACACCATCGGCACCACCAGCATCGACTCCTCGATGTCGTCGGTTCCCTCGATGGTATGGCCGCGCAGGTCGTTGAGCGCGTCGTTGATCAGCAGCGGCTCGCCGTGCTCGGCAACCCAGCCGGTGAACGAGTTGTCGCCGATCGCGACCTTCAGGCGCTCGTGGAAGTCGCCTTCGCCCAGCAGCCGATCCGTGTAGGCCACCGGCTCGCAGAAGCCCTCCTCCCAGTTCACGACATAGACCCGGATGTCGTGGTAGGCGGCCAGGGTGCTCGCCTCCGCGACGATCGCATCGGCGATCGCCTGTACATCGGTCAGGCGATTAAGCCTGGACGAGAGGTCCTGAATCGATCGAATGCGGGCGGCCTGGTCGGCCACCGAGCGGTACAGGCGCGCGTTGGTGATGGCCACCGCGGCCTGGTTCGCGAATGACTGCGCCAGGGCGACCTCGTCATCTGGCCATTCCCGGTCGCGCGTGTGGTACAGGCCGATGATGCCCAGTGACTGGTCATGGCTGACGAGGGGCACGAGGCAGGCTGTCTTGATCCCCTCACGCTGGTAATTCTCCTGGAGGGCGCCGACGCCGGGTCGGCTGTCGGCGTTGCGGACAACCATGCTGCGGCGCTCTCGGGTGGCGTGCACGCCCACTGACTCGCTTTCCCAGGTGAGCCGCCGCGTGCTCGCCAGGAACTCGTCGCCCAGCCCTCGCGCGGCTGCCACGTGGAATGGGAACTCACCCTCCTCGACCAGCCAGAGCCCCGCCTTGTCGGCGTCGAAGAGGGTTCGGGTGCGGTCGACGATGTCATCCAGCACGGTGCTCAGGTCCAGCTGACCGGCGAGCTCCTGGGCGACATGACGCAGGGCCCGCGATCGCGTGACCTCGCGCTTGGCGCGACTAAGGGCCCGCGCGGTGAGGACGTTGGCGGCCACCGCGGCGGCGACGGTTCGCAGGAAGGCGAGCGCCACTGCGGCCAGTGGCCCATCGGGGTCGTCTTCCAGGACAAGCGCCCCCACGATCTCGCCGCCGGCGCGCAGGGCGAGCTGGCGGCGGAGTGGCCCGACCACGATGTCGGCTACCGGGCTGCCCTCCTCGGCCTGATCGGCGCTGGTGGGATCGAGCGTCTCAGGAGGGGAGACCTGGTACCCAGCGTGGGTCTCGAGCTGAAGGAGGCCGTCGCCCCCTTCCCGGATGAGATAGGCGGCGACGCGCGCGATGCGAAGGTGTGAACGCAGCGCCTCGACCGCAGTCCGGCAGACAGCGGTGGCGTTGGCGGAGGCTCCGGGACCGGTAAGCCGCCCCAGGACCGCCAGCTCGGCATCGGCCCGGTGTTCGAGGGGTGCAGGCGAGTCCGACGCGGTCCCCTCGGCCAGGAGCCGCTGAACGTCGCCGCTCCGGTAGCGCCGGTCACCGCGCGCGTTGATCCGGAATGCAGGGAGCCTGCCCGCGTCGCTCCAGGAGCGAACGGTATTGGGGTGGACGCCCAGCAGGGCAGCGGCCTGGGCAACGCTTACCAGCGCCTCCCGGCCTTCCGCGCCGTCGCGAGCTGTGTGCGCCACGCTCCGCTCCTGCTATCTGCTCATTGGAACTTCTGGTAAGTCCCGTGCAGCGGACGGTAGAACTGGGCAGCCGCGGACTCGATACCCCGTTCGTACCCCGTCTTCCCGGTACTCGCCGAGTGATGGCCCGGTCAGCCGCCGGTGCGCCGGCTCATGGGCGGCGGGTCAGGCCGCAGCGAGCCAGGCGACGACCGCCAGCAATGCGGCGGCGAACAGCACGACCGACAGCGCCACGGACGCTGTTCCGGCGAGCATGAGCCGCGGTTGCGGGCCGCCCAGCAGACGCATGGCGTCGTCGAGCTCGAGTGCGCTGACCACGTATCCGCCTCGTGGCGGCGCCAGGGCAACTCGTTCTTCCGCGTCTCGAATGACCGTGGCCAATACGAGCAGCCGGTCGATGATGCTGACCATGCGCGTTGTGGCCCGGGCACGGGCTGGAGGGCCCTGCTCAGCTGTGACTCGCGCCAGCGCCGGGACGTAGGTCTCATCCAGCGCCTCGACCGACCCTGACCACACGTGTGGCAGCACGATCAGCGGCTCGGCTGCCTGGGCAGGATCGACCTGGAGCGAACCGTCGTGGTCCCACAGCTCGAATGAGCGGGTCTCGCGCAGCCGTTCGATGCTCCTCCAACCGCCACCTGGCATTGCGACCTCGACGTCTCGATGGAAGGCGATGAGCCGGTCGTCCTGCGACGTGACGATCGGCTCGGCACACCGAATCCGGCCAAGGACGCGCACCGGTCGCCGTGGCAATGGATCGCCCGGCGCAAGGTCGAGCAGCTCTCCGACGCGCAGCTGGCGGGCGCCTGCAAGCCGACGGGCGATCGTCGGTCGTGCCCCCGAGCGACGGACGAGGGCGAGGCCGAGCCCAAGCAGCAGGACGCCGCCCAGGGCCAGCCCAGCGGGGAGCATCAGTGACGGAGGCATCTGACGGTGTTCATCTCCCGATAAGTCTGCGGTAAGGGGCGCGGGCTAGGCTCGCAGACGTCGTTATCCCACCCGTGGAGGTCTGTCGCCACCGGAGCGTTTGTCCAAGCGGTCGTTCCCAACGCTACGGAGGCTTCCATGTCCGCGTCCCATGACGCCATCGCGCGTCACTACCCGGCCGGCAATCCGCGCATTGCCCTTTACCTCGCGATTCCCCTCCTCCTTGCCCTCCTCGCGATTGGCATCGCCTCAGCCGAGGTACCGCCCGGCATCACGCGCGTGAGCGCGGCGGACGCCGAGCGAACGGGATCGGCGATCCACCTGACAAAGCGGCCCGTCGGTGGCTCAACGCTCGTGGAGGTCGAAACATCCACCACCGGCATGAGCCTGCTGGCCGTCTCGGCGGACGGCAGCGAGGTCGCGCTTGCAGACCAGCTTGGCGAGGCCTCCGGATCCCTCACCCTGGCCGAGATGGAGGGCGAGCAGCTCCGCATCGCGATGCCCGGCCTGCTGGCGGCGTCGTTCGCCAGCGACGGCACCTGGCTGGCCGTGATCGACGGTCGTGGCGCGCTGTGGCGGGTCGATGGAAGCTCCGGCCGCAACGAGCTCCTGGGCGAGGGTCCCTTCATCGGCTCTCCCATCATCCAGGGCGATGGATCGCTGCTGGTGCTAGCAGTCCCGTCTGTGGAGGCCCCGTATCAGTCGCGCCTCGTGCGCCTGCAGCCGGCCACGGGCACCCTCACTCGCTTGTCGGAGGAGGAGCTGGTCTACGCGGTGTTCCCGCTCGACGACGGCGACCTGGCCATCGTGGCTCACGAAGCGGGTGGAACCGTGGTCCGTCGCCTCGCGGGAGTGGGCAAGGCGCTCCTGGCGGACCTAGGAATCGGCGCGGTGAACGTTGCCGTGGCCGCGAACGGCCGCATCGCGTTCGAGCGAACCGGCGAGGGCATCTATGTCGTTGACCCGACGAGCACCCGCGCGCGCCGTCTCGGCGCCGGATCGCGGCCGTGCTTCGGCCCGGATGGATCGTCGCTGCTCGTTCGGCGCGGGGATCAATCGCTGGCGCTCGACGCTGACGGGTCGGTGCTGGCGGTCTCGGACGAGCCGGCGGCCTTTGCCGCTTCGGCGGGGTGTCTGCCATGACTCGCCTGGTACGCCGCGCGGCGGCATCGGTCCTTTTGCAACTTGCGATCATGTCAATCGTCAGCGGCTCGGTTCTGGCGACCGACGATTACACCCTCCCGTTCTACGACCCGTATGTGAGCATGAGCTACGGGGTCGACCGCGATCGGACGCTGAATCGTCAGCTCGACTGGACCGGCCAGGTCTGGAATGACGGGCAGCCCCACTGGGGACGGGTCTACGACCAGCACACCGGGGTCGACTACCCGATGGCGGTGCGCAGCGAGGTTGCGGCGGCCAAGGACGGAACCGTCGTCGACTTCGAGGGCGGCTACGGAACGACGCAGTTCGGGTCGTTCGGCAACTTCGTGAAGATCAAGCACGCCGATGGCCGGCAGACGCTCTACTACCACCTGGCCAGCTCCGCCGATGGCGGGACCGGGGTCTGGCTCGGGGAGGCCGTGGCTGCCGGTCAGCGCATCGGGCGATCAGGATGCAGTGGCATCTGCTACGGGGCGCACCTGCACTTCGAGCTCCTCGTCTGGAACTCCGCCGCCAAGGCGTACAAGCCAGCCGACCCGCTCGCGGAGCGCCGATGGACGACGTGGCCGGGGCGGATCCCGTTCGATGCGGCCTACGTTCGCGAGAGCAACGCCGGGACCGAGGTGATCCGCCGCGGATGGACGATCATCCATTGGGTGGAGTTCCGCAACACCGGCGGCCGGACATGGCGATACAGCGGGACGGTTGGGCGGACGGCGTTGACCACGTGGAACCCCGCGTCCCACGCGTCGCCGTTCTAGGCCAGCGACTGGCCGTACAGCTGGATGCCGACGCTGGTGGATGCCGCCAACGTGCCTCCCGACGGCGTGGGTCGCTTCACCTTCGGCCTGAAGGGATCGCCCGCGCCCGGCAGCTACACCGAGACCTTCAATCTCCAGTCGTACGGCCTCCGCTGGTTCGACCACCAGCGGTTGGGTGGCTACTACATCCCGATCAGGGTGACGGAGTGAAGGCCCGGCTGGGGCTGGTGGCGATCGTCGTCAGCGGGTGCTCGGTGGCGGGGACCGGCTCCCCGCCTGCCGACACGTCGCACACGGCATCCGCAGCGTTTCTCTCGAGCGGCCCCTCCGCCTCCGCGGTCGTCCGAACGCCGCTGCCGCGCGGATTCCCCGTCCTGCCCGGCGCTGCCTCGGTGCCCATGCCGCGGGATGATCCGGGGCTGATGGGGCTGTGGGAGAGCGACCAGGCAGGGTCCGCAGCGTACGACTTCTACGTGGAAGCGCTGCCGGCTGCGGGGTATCCGATCGTCGGCCTGTACCCCGGCGGCGAGGTCGCCCTCATCCGCTTCGGCGTGCCGGACGGGGAGGTCTGGCAGTTGGTGACGCAGGGAATACCCGAAGGCCGGGTGGCGATCGAGGTCAGGCTCGATCGACCGTGAGTTCGAGTCACTCTGGAGTCGCCGCCAGCGCGGCGACCCGTGCTCCCGCGGCAGTCTGAAGCGCCCTCGGGGACGCCTTGAAGACGGCGTCCGGCAGGCCGGCTGCGGCCCACACCAGATCGTGGGCAAGGAGTCGCTCGTCCATGAGCACGGTCAGCGGACGAGCATGGCCGATGGGCGGCACCCCGCCGATGGCGAACCCGGTCGCGTCCCGGGCCTCGTCGCCATCTGCGCGCCGGACGGCGCTGGCTCCCGTGGCCGCGGCGAGTCGCACCGGATCGAGCTGGTCGGCCCCCGACACCAGGGCGATCACGGGCTCGCCGTCGGCAACGAACACCAGCGACTTGACGATCTGCGCGACGTCACAGCCGACGGCCCGCGCCGCGTCTGCCGCCGTCCGCGTTCTTTGGGGGAATCGCTGAACCTCGATTGGAAGGCCGGCGCTCGCCGCCGCGGCAATGACACGGGCAAGGTTCGGATGTTGCTGACCGAGATCGTCACCCACGGCCCGATGATCGCACGAGTGCTACGCTCACCGGGACAACCCCAATAGCGACAGGGGAGCGCGCAAGCGCTGAGAGTGCGGAAGGCCGCAGACCCTCGAACCTGATCTGGGTCATGCCAGCGAAGGGAGTCGGAGTGAAAGCAATCGTGGTGGCCGGTGGCAATGCCGCTCCGGAAGACGCTGCCCACCTGTCCGGCGCTGACATGGTGATCGCAGCCGACTCGGGTGCGCAGTGGCTGGACAGCGGCGGCGTGCGGCCTGATCTGGTGATCGGTGACATGGACTCGATCGACCCCCTTCTCCTGCAACGGCTGGCGACGCGCGGAGTCGAGGTCGAGAAGCATCCCGCCGAAAAGGACGCCTCGGACCTCGACCTCGCGCTGTCGCGAGCGATGGCCGGCGGCGCCAACGAGGTCGTGATTCTCGGAGGGCTCGGCGGGAGGCGGCTGGATCACGAGCTGGCGAACGTCCTCCTGCTCGTTGACCGCCGTTGGGATGGCATTCGGCTGCGCATGATCCGGGATGGTACGAGCGTGCAGGCCCTCCGGGGCGCCAGCCGCGCTGATCTCGATGGGGCAGCAGGTGACCTCGTCACCCTGCTCCCTGCCGGAGGCGACGCGACCGGTGTCCGAACCGATGGCCTGCGTTATCCCCTCGTTGGGGAGACCCTTCCATCCGGTGGCTCGCGCGGGCTCTCCAATGAGGTTGCGCTTGCTGGGGCATCGGTCTCGCTGGAAGTCGGGACGCTGCTGATCATCGAGACACGAAGGGAGGCTGGCGCATGACCGGACAGTGGCGGACCGTGGACATCGTGCTGGGCGCTGCGTTGGCCGTTGCCTTCGGGGCGGTCTTCCAGGCCTGGAACGTGCTGTGGATTGCGATGCAACCCGCATTCGTGGGCCTGCCCCCGATGCAGGGCTTCATGTATGGCATCTGGCTGCTTCCCGCAGTCCTCGTTCCGCTCGTGATCCGGCGACCCGGTGCGGCCCTGCTGGGAGAGGGGATGGCGGCCGTCGCTTCCGCCCTGTTCGGCGCGCCATGGGGGCTGCTGATCATCGTCTACGGCCTGATGCAGGGAGGCGCAGCCGAGCTCGTCTTCGCGATGGGGCTGTACCGGCGCTGGGGGCTGCCGATCTCGCTCCTTGCGGGCGGAGCGGCAGGTGCCGCGGCGGTGCTGCTCGACCTGGTTATCTACTACCCGGGCTGGGCCGCCGGATTCCAAGTCCTCTATGCGGCGCTGGTGATCCCGAGCGCCGCCATCGTTGCCGGCCTTGGCGGCTGGCTTTTGGTCCGGGCGCTCAGCCGAACGGGCGTTCTGAGCGCCTTCCCGGCAGCGCGCGAGCAGCCGGAGGTCTGAGCCACTGAGCGCGCCGGCAGCGATCGAGGCGCGCGGCTGGGGGTGGCGGCATGCCGGTCGCCGTGCATGGGCGCTGCGCGGCGTCGACCTGCGGATCGAGGCCGGGGAGCGCGTGATGCTGCTCGGCGCATCGGGCTCGGGGAAGTCGACCCTCCTCATTGGTCTGGCGGGACTGCTGGAGGGCGGTGAATCGGAGGGCGTGCTCCGCGTCGACGGGCTTGATCCACGGACGGCGCGCGCTCGGACCGAGATCGTCTTTCAGGACCCCGAGTCGAGCCTGGTGATGGCGCGTGCCGGCGACGAGGTCGCCTTTGGCCTGGAGAACCGATGCGTCCCGCCGCCCGAGATCTGGCCGCGGGTCGACGAAGCGCTCGGAGCGGTCGGCTTCCCTTATGGGCGGGAGCGCCCCACCGACGCGCTCTCGGGAGGAGAGCAGCAACGGCTGGCGCTGGCGGCGGCGCTGGCGTTGCGCCCCGGGCTCCTGCTTCTCGACGAGCCGACCGCGAATCTCGATCCGGAGGGAGCTGCGCTGGTGCGCGGGGCGATCGGCCGGCTGGTTGCCGGGGGCCGGCTGACGATGCTGCTGGTCGAGCACCGCGTGGCCGAGGCGGCGGATCTGGTTGACCGGGTGATCGTGCTGGAGGCAGGCGGCGTCGTGGTCGCCGATGGGCCACCGGATGAGGTCTTTGCCACGCGCGGCGACGAGCTTGCGGCGGCCGGGATCTGGGTGCCGAACCATCCGCTGCCGATGCCGGTCCGCCGTCAACGCCGCGCGCCCGAGACGGTCCTGACGGCGCAGCACCTGGGGTACCGCCTCCCCGGGGAGCAGTCACTGGCGGTGGGACCGATGGATGTCGGGGTCCGGTCCTCCGAGGCGCTGGCCATCGTCGGGCCGAACGGATCCGGCAAATCCACGCTGGCCCTCCTCCTCGGTGGGCTCGTGCGCCCGAGCACTGGTTCCGTGACCGGTTCCGATCAGCAGCCGATCTGGCGGCTGCCCGCGCAACGGCTGGCGCGGATCATCGGCTCCGTCTTCCAGGACCCAGAGCACCAGTTCCTGATGCGGAGCGTCCGCGAAGAGCTGACGCTCGCGCCCCTGCAGAAGCACGCCTCCACGGCGGAGGCGTCGCGGAAGGCGGGGGAGTTGATGGAGCGGCTGCAACTGACGGCGCTTGCCGAGGCCAATCCGTTCACCCTCTCCGGCGGCGAGAAGCGCCGCCTCTCGGTCGCAAGCGCACTGGTCGCGGAGCCGAGCGTCCTGATCCTGGATGAGCCGACGTTCGGCCAGGATCGGCGGACGGCGGTCGAGCTCCTCGACCTGCTCTCCCGACAGCGCGACGAGGGGACAGCGATCTGCTTCGTCACGCACGACCTGCCGTTCGCCGCCGCGCTCGCGGACCGCACGCTGGAGCTGGCCCGATGAGGCGCTTCACGCCGCTGCGACCCGACTCGCGCGCGCCGCTCGCTCGTGCCAATCCGGTCGCCAAGCTGGGGGCGGCCGCGATCCTGATGTCCGTCCTCTTCCTCGCTTCCGGGCCGATCACGCCGGCGGTCGTTCTGGCAGGGATCCTCGCCAGCCTGCCGCTCACCGGTCTCGGGGTGGGCACGCTTCTTGTGCGCACCTGGCCACTGCTGGTCGCCGCCCTCGCCGTCGGGGTCCTGAACGTGGTGCTTGCGCCGGCCACGCCTGGTGGCTCGGACATCGCAACCGGGCTGGCCCTGGGGCTGCGCCTGCTCGCGATCGCGCTCTCCGGCGTCGTCGCCCTGGCCACGACCGACCCGACCGATCTGGCTGACTCGCTGCAGCAGCAGGCGCGCCTCTCCCCGCGGCTGGCGGTCGGGGCGCTGGCCGCGATCCGCATGCTGCCGATCCTCGCGGTCGAATGGGAGCTCCTTGGCATGGCGCGCAGGGCGCGCGGGGTCAGCGCCGGCTGGTCGCCCATCGCCGCCGCCCGACTCGCCTTCGGCAAGCTGCTCGCGCTGCTGGTCGGAGTGGTGCGGCGAGCAACACGCCTGGCAATGGCGATGGAGGCGCGTGGCTTCGGGTCGGCGGCCTGCCGCACGATCGCCCGGCCGCAACGGATGCGGGTCGCTGACTGGGGTCTGCTCCTTGCCGCCGTCGCGCTGGGTGCCGCGGCGCTCGGGATCGGGTCTGCGCTGCGGGTCTAGGGCGCGTGTACCCTCCTGGCATGCCCTGCTCCGAAGAGCTCCGTGTTCGGGCCGGCGACGCCATCCTGGCGGCGACGCTGCTGCTGCCGGACGACCCGGCGCCGGACGGCGCGACTGGCCGCTACCCGAACGTCCTCCTGCTCTCCTCGTGGCTGCCGCGCGACCGGGATGGCGCCTACGATCGGATCGGTCACCCCGGCTGGTTCGCAGCTCCTCCGCCGGGAGCACAGGCCGGCCTGCTGGCCCGGCTTGCCGAGGCGCTCGCCGCCCGCGGCGTGGCTTCGCTGCGCGCCGACCCGCGTGGGTGCGGGGCGTCGGAGGGTCGGTGGGAAGAGGTAACCCTCTTCGCCAAGATCGACGACGCCAGGGACCTGCTCGCCGCGATTCGCGGCCGCTCGGAGCTCGACCTGCGGCGATCCGGGATCCTGGGTCACGGTGAGGGGGCTGGGATTGCGCTGGCCGTAGCCATCGGGGATCCGGCCGTGTCGGCCCTGACCCTGATCGGGGCGTCGGCTCGGTCCTGGCGCGAGACGCTCCGTCGCGCTGCAGCCACCCGGGGTCGCGATGGCACAGACCACGACCACCCGATCGTCGTTGCCATCGACCGCTGGAGCGAGGAGCTGATCGAGCATGCCGAACGACGGGAGGCCAGCCTCACGCTCCCTCTTCACGGAGCCGGTACGGTCACGCTGCCCCTGGCACCGATTGAGCAGGCGATCCACACCCCGGCGCTGGCGCTCGCGACGATGCTGCATCGGTCCGTCGCGCTGGTCCACGGCGGAGCCGACAGCTGGTCCGATCCGGACGAATCGGCGCTCCTGGTAGCTGCCCTGTCGGACGGTGGGGACGGACCCCAGGTCCGGCGCGTCCCGGGGGCCGGTCACGACCTCGCGGAGGCGAGTACCAAGCTCATCGGCGAGATTGCGGCAGACCTCGCCGACCGCCTCCTTCCGCGTGACCTGCCCCCGGTGCTGCTGGCGATCGAAGAGATGGGGTGAGGTACGATTCGAGCATGACCCAGCCCCGAGTCGGCGACCCCATCCCGCCCTTCGAGATGCAGGCCGACGACGGCTCGACGGTCTCGAGCGACGGCCTCCTGGGGCGGCGCTACGTCGTCTACTTCTATCCCAAGGACGACACCCCCGGCTGCACCACGCAGGCGTGCTCCCTGCGCGACAACTACCGGCGCCTGGTCGCCACCGGCGTCGAGATCTTCGGCGTCTCGCCGGACTCCGTGGCCAGCCACGTGAAGTTCCGAGAGAAATACGACCTTCCCTATCGCCTCCTGGCCGATGTCGGCCACCAGATTGCGGACGCCTTCGGCACGTGGGTCGAGAAGAAGTTTGCCGGGAAGACCTACAAGGGCGTGGAGCGGACGTCCTTCATCATCGGCCCCGATGGCCGGATCGAGCACGTGCTGCCCCGGGTCAAGCCGGTCGAGCACATCGACCTGCTGATAGAGCGGTTGGCGGCATGATCTGGACGGGGATCGCTGTGACGCTCGTGGCCTGGTTCACCGGCCTGCTGCTGCAGCTCGGGCCCCTGGTCAACCTGTTGCTGGTCGTGGCGGCGGTGCTCCTGGTCGTCCAGGTCATCAACGAGCGCCAGCAAGAGCCGTGAGTCCCGCCTGGGAATACCTGGCGTGGCGTTCGCTCCCCGTGGTGCTGGTCCTCGCCTGGTTCCTGCTCCTGATTGGCGGCTTCAGCCTTGGTGGCGCCTTGCATCTCCTCCTGCTGGCAGGTGTGGCCGTCTTCGCGTACCAGCTCCGGACGGACCGCTCGCCCTAGGCGCGCCCCGGTGTCCAAACGTGACGGCCTAGCTGTCGCGAACGGGGCTAGGCTTGGCGATCATGCGGATCCTGCACTTCGCCGACCTGCACCTGGACGCGCCATTCGCCTGGGCGCGGCCCGAGACCGCGCGCCTGCGGCGCCGCAACCGGCGGGAGACGCTCACCCGCATCCTCCAGCTGGCCGACGATGAACGCGTGGACGCGATCCTGTGTGCGGGTGACCTGTTCGAGCACGAGCGGTTCACGCCAGACACGGTCGCCTTCCTGCGCGAGAGCTTTGCACGGACCGATAGGCCGATCTACCTGGCTCCCGGCAACCACGACTGGTACTCCGAGCGGAGTCCGTATGCGCTCGAGGAGTGGAGCCCCAACGTCCACCTCTTCACCGATGCCCAGCTGACGCCGGTCGAGCTTGCCGACGGCCTCACCCTGTGGGGCGCCGCCCACCGCGCGCCCGCCAATACCGGGCCGTTCTTCGCCGACTTCCGCCCGGATCGAGGGGGCGTGCACCTGGCCGTCGCCCACGCTTCCGAGCGTAGCGCCCTGCCGTTCCAGGAATCGGGCAAGGAGCTGCACGCGCCGTTCGATGGAGCGGAGCTCGAGGCGGCCGGGATCGACCACGCCTTCCTGGGTCATTACCACGTCGCCCGCGACCGCGAACGCTATACCTACCCCGGCAACCCGGATCCGCTCGCCTTCGGCGAGTCGGACGGGCGCGGCGTCGTCGTCGCCACGGTCGGCGCCGACGGGACAGTGACCCGCGAGCGGCGGGTGGTCGCGGTGAGCCAGGTGCACGAAGTGCCAGTGGCGCTCGACGGATGTGTCCACGTCGACGACCTCCGAGACCAGGTCAGCCAGGCAATCGCCGGCCTCTCCGGCTCGGTGCGCGTCACGCTCAACGGCGAGGTGCCCGCGGACCTGCCGATCGAGCCACGCGCGCTCTCCGCGCTCGGTGACCACCTCGAAGGCCTCGTTGTGCGGACCGGCGACGTGGTGCCGGCGTATGACCTCGAGGCGATCAAGGCTGAGACGACGGTCCGCGGGCAGTTCGCGCGGGACGCGCTGCTCATCGCCGACGAAGATCGGCAGCGCAAGGTGCTGATCACTGGCCTCCGCGCGCTCGAAGGTCGCCGCGACCTCGAGGTGGCCTGAGGCATGTGGATCGAGCGCGTGATCGCAAGGGCCTTCGGCCCGCTGCATGACGAGACGCTGCACCTCGGGGAGGGCATGAACGTCATCGGCGGCCCCAACGAGGCGGGCAAGACCAGCTGGCACGCGGCCACGCGCCTGGCTGTGACAGGCGTCCGCCGTGGCCCTGGCCGCACGAAGGAGGTCGCCTCGGTGATCGACCGCCATCGGCCGTGGGACTCGCCGGACCACTGGGAGGTCGAGGCCCGGCTGCACCTCGACGACGGCCGCACCGTTGACATCAGCCAGGACCTCGCCGGCAAGGTCGCCTGCCGCGCTCGCGACGTGACGCTCGGCGACGACCTCTCGAACGAGATCATCAACGAAGGCACGCCCGACGCGACCCGTTGGCTCGGGCTCGACCGCGAGTCCTTCTCAGCGGTGGTGGCCGTGAGCCAGGCCCAGATCATGACCGTCGCCGAGAGCGCATCCGGCCTCCAGGACCAGATGCAGCGGGCGGCTGCGACGCGCGGTACGGATGCGACCGCCGCGGAGGCGATCGAGCGACTGAAGGCGTTCCGCAAGGAGGCCGTGGGCGCAGTCCGGGTCGGCGCCACCGGCCCGATGTGGGCCGCCATGCGGGAGCAGGAGGTGGCGGACGCTGCGCTCGTCGAGGCTCGTCGCCGGCACGGCGAGTACCTTGACCGGGAGTCGCGGCTCGAGGCGGCCGCACGCGAACACCAGGGCGCCGAGCGCGACCTCACCGTTGCCGAGGCCGCACTCGCCGTGCGGGAGGCGACCCAGCTCTCCGATCGTGCGCTGCGGGCAGGCGAGCTGGCGACGAGATACCCGCAAGCTCCGGCCGCGCTGGCGACGCGCGACGAGGTGGCCGATGAGGTCGCGGCTGCTCTTGACTCGTGGCGCAGGCGTCCGGCGCCGGTTCCCTTGAACGGTTCATCAGCGAGGGAGCTCGAGCAGCAACTCGCTGCGAACCCCGCCGTACCGGAGGGTGACCGGCGCCCGGATCGTTCGGTTTCCGACGCTGCCAGGGCCCTCGATCTCGCTGACGAAGCGCTGCGCCAGCACCTGGAGCGCTCACCCGCGACGGCGGTGCCTGAGGTCGCGGCAGTGCCCGCGATTGCCCGGTCGAGCAGCCCAATCATCGGAGCGGCCGGTGCGGCCATTGTCGGCATCGTGCTGATCGTGATCGGCCAGGCCCTTGCCGGGATCGTCCTGCTCGGCGTGGCGGCAGCGATCGGCGCGTCGGTCGTGCGAAGCGCAACGGCGACCGGACCGGCGC
>JACDEL010000048.1 GCA_013816405.1 Chloroflexota bacterium
GGTCCGCGAGGGTCTCGTTGATGCTCGAGGCCGAGTTGGCGGTGACGAGCCGCTCCTCGTCCACGATGACTGGCACGATCGCGGTCTTGGCCGGCCGGAAGAGGAGTCCCACCGTGGCCACCGCCAGGGCGATCAGGTAGACGAGCGCGATGTGCACGTTGATGACCAGTGGCACGAGCAGGACCAGGCCGGCTCGCACGAGGTCGCAGGCGATCATCGTGGTGCGGCGGTCCCAGCGGTCGACCAGGGCTCCGGCCAGCGGGCCGAGGAAGACATTCGGGATGGCCGTGGCCGCGAACACGATCCCCACGTCGAGCGGCGTGGCACGCTGCAGGACCAGCACGCCCAGCGCGACCTGGTGCACGCGATCGCCAAAGAAGCTGACCAGCTGCCCCACCCACAGCAGGCTGAAGTTGCGGTTGCGCACGAGGGCGAGGTACGGGGATTGCGCCCGCCCCAGTGGGATGGCGACTGTCGCGCCGCCCGCGCCGGAGGCTGCCAGGGCCGGCACGCTCCCCACCGACTGTGCCTGCCCACCCGGGAAGGGCGAGGCATTGGCGAACGGGTCGCCGGGCCGCAGACCCAGCGTCACCGCAGCTCGGGTCGGCGCGTTGGGGCGGGTCATCGAGTAGACGATCGCCCAGAAGATGCCTACCGCCAGCAGCGTATCGCCGATGCTGACCACGTCGCGGATCACCGGGATCGGGATCGGCAGCACGTCACCAAAGATGCCGCCTTGCCGCACGAAGTCGGCGACGCTGTTTGTGGTCAGCAGGAAGTGGAACGGGTCGTTGGCCAGCGCCTCAGGGGAGAAGCCGGCGGCGTTGAAGGCTGCTGCCCAGATCGGCATCTGGCCCCCGTTGAGGACGACCGCCAGCGTGTTGAGGGCGATCCCGACCGCGGCGATCTGGAGCCCCGGCACCCGCCAGTTGCCCCACAGCCAGACGAAGATGAGTCCATAGGCCGCCACGTAGGCCGCTCCCACAGGCAGGCCCAGGCCGATATCGCCTTGGCGCAGCAACCCGGCCGCGAAGCGCACGGCGAGCGCCAGGCCCAGGACCCAGATCCAGCGCAGTCGCAGGTCGGCGAGACGGGGGAGCCCTCCACCGGCGAGCGCGCCGACGACCAGGGCCAGAACGATGGAGCTAAGAAACATCGTCAGAGGCGAGTGCTGGCCTCGACGGTGGGGTTCCTCCCTCGGTAGCATCCGGGGCCGATGGCCTGCCGGCATGCAGCATGGTTGGCAGCTCGTCCGGGGCTTCCGGTCGGCGATCCAAGATCTCGCGGTCGAGGCCGATCAGGATCGGCACGATCTCGGGGTCGAACTGGATGCCGGAGTACTTCTGCAGCTCGCCGATGGCGATCTCGTGGCTGAGCGGCGTCTGGCGGTATGGGCGGGCGGAGGTCATCGCCTCGTAGGCGTCGGCCACGCCGAGGATGCGGGCACCCAGCGGGATGTCGAGCGCCTCCACGCCTGCCGGATAGCCGGAGCCGTTGAACCATTCGTGGTGCATGAGGATCAGCGGAGCCTCCTTGGTCAGCTGCCGCGCCGGCGCGACTATCTCCGCACCGATGGTCGGGTGCTGATTCATGAGGGTCCGCTCCTCCTTGTCGAGCGGTCCCTCCTTCAGGAGGATGTTGTCCCGGACCCCGATCTTGCCGACGTCATGCAGCAGCCCCGCCCACTTGATCGTCTCGATCTCGGTCTCGGGGATGTCCATCACCCGGCACATGGCCTCCGCGATTCGGCTCACCCGGTTGGAGTGGCCTCGCGTGTACTTGTCGCGCGCGTCCACTGCATTGGCCAGCGCTCCGATCGTCTGCTCGAAGAGCTCCCGCGTCTCGACGTATCGGTGGTAGGCCAGCCTCGTGGTGAATAGGGGAACGACAAACAGCGCAGTCGCCCACCAGCCGACGCCATTCGGCAGCGTGAAGATCTCAGCCATCAGCCACGCAAGCGGGACTAAGCCAACAAGGTTTAGGGAGATTGCCCGTATGTCTTGTGACCAGACAGTGCGGACTGGCGTACCCGTTCGCGCACTCACCGCCAAGACCGCGAGGGCCCCGTTTGCAACGTAGTAGACGCCACTGCCGACCAGCAGGCCAAGGAAGGAGATGAGCTCGACCATGGGCGCTGGCGAACTCCCCGCAGCCGATCGGATGACCTCGTACACCGATCCGCCGAGGACTACAGAAGCTACGACCGCCGAGTGGTTGAATAGGGTCCCGTACCACGGGACTTCTCCGCGGAGTTCACGGGAATCGGTGGTACCAATCGCAGCGACGATTGCTCCGGCAAGAGGTCCGCCGAGCACAACTGAAGCAATTAGAGGTGCGGCGGACACCGAAACGACCGTTCCCTGAGGAAGACGAACTGGTAGTGCCCCGCTTGCCAGAGTGAGGACGACCCAGAAAGCGACCCCGCCGATTCCCTGGATTTCTGGACGCACGGGGAACCACAAAGCAGCCGCCGCGACAGCTACTGCCGCGGCGGCTGAGGTTGCTAGGATCAGGCTGCGGACGCGCGTATTCACCGGTTCGTCACCCTAGCGAGGTGAGGCGCCGGAGTCTACTACCCGAACGCTTACCAACCCTTGAAGCTTGCTCCCCCGGCGATTGCCAAGGTAACCAATCCTCCGAGGGTAGTCAGCATTGCTGCGAGGCGCCGAATTGACGCATTCATGCCTGACTCCCTGGGCTGGTGTTACCAGCCCTTAATTACTTTTCGAGCCATCAGAAGGTGCCCTCTTCCGTGACGATACGAACACAACCGACACAATCCGACTTAACGGAACGGTCGGTTGCACTACATGCTCCCCGACGACCTAAGTGCCCACATTCAGTCGGCGGATCGAAGCACCCACGCGGTTCGGCCCTTGTACTGTGCCCCGCAGCAGTACTAGGCCCAGCGGTACTTTAGTCCTCCCAGGCGCGGGAAGTCAAGCCCTTGCGGGGTTTTCCACAGGCAGGGTCAAATAGAAGTGGACTACGTTCTCGGTGATACCCAACCCGCCAACGCTGCTGCAAGTTCGCCGGAGGGGCGCTCGTCCAGGTCGTCCTTCAGTCGCTTCGCGAATCGCAGGATTGCCGTTCGCGCGGCGGCTCGCCGCCCTGACGCATCCAATTGCCTCGCCATGGCGAGCTGCGCCTCTTCATCGTAGGGATCCAGCTCAAGAAGGGCGCACGCCGCTCTAACAGCCGTGTCGGAGCTCGCATTGCCGCTCCCCATCGCGATCGGGAGCAGGACATTGCGGACCTCAGCGTGAACCGCGGTTCGCAACCGAATTGCCCAATCCTCGTACCTCAATTCAGCCAGGAATTCGCCTCGGACGATGTCAACGAGCGCGGCGGTGCGGTCTATTGGGTCGCCAGACTCTCCTCCGAGCTCATCAGCTATTCGCCGGAATTGGTCGAGGTCGGTTACGGTGTGTGCTGGGTTCAGTTGCAGTGCATCCACAGTGCTGAGCACGTATTGAGGACTCTCGCCGTCTCGGAAGGAAGGATCCAGCACTCGTCGGAGCTGGAAGACAGCTTGGTTCAGACTGTTTATGGCGGAAGAGGGGTCTGATTCCGGCCATAGGATGTCCAAAGCCATCTCACGGGTAAGCGTCGATCGGTAATTGGCTACCAGAAGGGCAAGCAGAGCTCTCATCCGTCGTTTCTCAATGCTCGAAGTTTGGCCAAGCCAGGACCCGCGATGGACCACGATTGCACCGAAGGAGCGAATAAACAGCGAGGGTGCATGCTTGCTAATGAGGGCGCGGCGTAGGTCGCCGATGTCCTGGCTCCGAGTAGAGCGCAAGGCGGCTGCGGTCTCGACTGTGCCGTGACTCGCTAGAAAGGCGACGGCGGCCTCCCGAGCCTCTCCGGTCAGTGAGTCCACCATCTCAGCAATCGTGCCTCGCCAACCATCTGGGTCCGCTTCTGCGAAAGAGAGCATTGCTTCGATGCCACGATCTTGCTCGACGATCCAAGTCGCGTGTGTGGCGTAGCGTCGTAGCCACCACCTCAGGTATCGATGCACGCCAACGGCTCGTGCCCTGGCGATCGCAAGTCTTGATAGCTGGCGCGCGCGGGCGCCGTGGTGCTCCAGAGCGAGAACGCCGAGCTTGACAAGGCCAACCGCCGTGAGAAGTGCTGCTCCCCGCCGATCCCACTCCTCAAGTACCCGCGCTTCATCCAGGCACTGGCCTCGACATTCCGTTGAGACATGGGTAGCAATCGCTCTCGCTGGGGCCATGACCAGCGCTTGTCGGGGGTCCGATGGCCCAGCGGCAAGGTTCATCAACACTTCGCGAAGCTCTAACACGTCGGCAGTGCCCAGATACAACGATTCAATGAGCAGGCCCGAGCCGATTTCGGCCGTCGCACCGAGCGCGGCGGGGTCCGCTAGGACGTGACGTAATACCTCGGCGGACTCTTCAAAGCGGCCCTGATGGTTCAGGACCGCTGCGCGGCCATATTGTGCCTCCGCTTGGGGGCGCGCCCAGGGAAGTGTGCTCATGACTCCAGCGTTGGCTAGCCGTTCCGCGCGGGCGGTGTCGTCCCGATAAAGGAGAGACTGAACGAGTTCGGCATTGTCTGCGAACGGACTGGCCGGCAAGTCGGACCAGAATCGAGTGGCCTGCTCCAGGCTCTTCAGGCTCCCGTCAAGGTCTCCGATCTGGCGCAATAGCATGCCGTGGTTGTGCAAAGCGATTGCTGCAAAATGCTCTAGTCCCCGCGACTTCGCCTCGACTGCAATTCGGCGCAATTCATGCGCCACGGCGTGCAACGGCCCGTTCATCCACGTCGAGGTAATTGCAAGGTTGCCGTTCAATCGCAGTCGGGTGGCGAACGCATCAGGTGGCGCCAATCTGAGACCTAGGACCGCCTGCTCGGCTGCGCCCTCGACTTGGCCCATATTGCTCATGACAGTGCTTGTTTTGAGACAGGCGAGGGCTTCCATCCGCGGATCGCCCTTCTTTGCGAAGAACGAGCGCGCGCGGCTGAGGGCGACGAGGGCGTTATCCCAGTCACCGCGAATGCCGCAGGCCTCGCCGTAGAGCAGTGAGAGGCGGGCGTTGTCACGGATGGCCTTCGCGGGAAGCTGCTGCAGCCACTCGTCGACGAGACCGAGGCGACCCTCCGAGACGACGTCCTCGCCGTATCGGGCGATGAGCCGCGCCGCCTGTGGCGTCAGCCCGGCCTTCAGGTAGTGATGAATTGCCTGGGGCCACTGCTCATGCGTCTCGAAGTAGGAGGCAGCGTGGATGTGGAGCCCGGTCACCTCGCCCTCGGAACGTTCGGAGGTGAGGCGACGCTCCAGGAAGTCTCTGAAGAGGCCGTGGTAGCGATAGCGCGCTTCATCGGCATCCAGCCGGTTCGTGAAGAGTCCGCGCTGCTCCAGGTCGGACAGGATCCCGGCACCATCCTGGACGCCGGCGAGCCGTTCGGCCAGCTCGGCGTTGATCTGCTGCAGGATCGACGTCGAGATTAGGAAGTTCCGGACCTGCTCGCTCTGCTGGTCAAGCACCTCCTCGGCGAGGAAGGCAAACAGGTCGCTGTCAGTCGTGGCAGTGATCGAGTTGATGAAGGCACGGCGCTCGTCTGGTGTCTTCCTCTCTCGAAGAGACACCTCCACCAGCTGCAGGCTGGCCGCCCACCCCTCCGTCCGGCGCTCGAGTTCGACCAGCTCGGTCGGATCGAGCGGATCGTTGTAGATGTCGCGGAAGAGATGGTCGATCTCGCGATCCGTGAAGCGAAGCGCGTCGGTCTGGATGCCGGCGTAGCCACCGTGGGTCTTGAATCGAGCGAATTGCAGCTGGGGCCGGGCGCGCGAAAGGAAGATGAAGCGGCAGGTCGGTGGAGCATCACGCAGGATCTGGTTCCAAAGCCCGCGCACTTCAGTAACCGACGAGACCGCCTGCCAGTCGTCGATGATGAAGGTGCACGGCTCCGTCAGGCGCTCGTACATCTCAGCCAGGAGATAGGCCGCCACCCCCGGCCGCGATGAGCCAGGTCCGCCGAGCTGCTGCAGCATCGAGTGCGCCCGATGACCGAAGCCGGAGTGCCGCTGGCTGATGGCCTCGATGAGGTAGCTGATGTGCAGTGACCAGTCACGGTCGTTGCGGTCGAGCTTGTACCAGTAGATGGGGAACTCGACCTCGCGCTCCCATTGCCAGAGGAGCGTGGTCTTCCCGTAGCCCGCGTCGCCGCGACGACGATCGCACGGCAGTTCGCGTTCTCGGTGAGCCAGGCAAGCAGCCGCGGGCGTCGCAGGGTTGGGGTCACGTAATGCGGCGGCGTGACCTTATTGTGGATTAGCGGGTAGACGTATTGAATGTCCGACATCGGGTCGGCCGCTCCGATTGGGCGTGTGGACGATCACGGACCCCGGCGGACGCGCCCCCCGCGACCTCGGCCGTTTGCGGCGAGGGTACGCGAGGCCAATTATCAGCGCATTACTGGCCGATGGTCTAGAGTCAGGCGCCAGATGCGCGCCTTCATCGGTCTAGGTGGAAACCAACCGGGCACGGGCGCGGCACTCGTCAGCGCGGCGGTTGAGCTGGGGATGATCGGCCAGGTGGTGCGGGCCTCCAGCCTCTACCAATCGGCGGCGCGCGACCTCTTCGACCAGCCGGATTTCACCAATGCAGCCGTCGAGCTGCAGACCGAGCTGGAGCCGGTAGACCTCCTGTTTGCGCTTAAGCGGCTCGAGGTGACACTCGGTCGGGACCCGCAGGGGATTCGATTTGGGCCGCGGCTGATTGACCTGGACATCCTCTCGTTCGATGGCCATTGCGTGGAGGATGCCGAGCTTGAGCTGATCGTTCCACACCCGCGACTGGTAGAGCGGCGCTTCGCGCTCGAGCCGCTGGCGGAGCTGGATCCCGGCCTGCGCCCCTGGCGTAACTGCTCGGACCTGCGCGTGGACGTGACCGTGGCGGACCTGCTGCCGAGCGTCGCCGACCAGGAAGTGCAGCTCGTCGGCGGGCCGGAGTGGGCCGACCGCTAGACCCGATGAAGGCATTCGAGCCGCTGATCGGCGAATAGCACGGCGAAGGGGAGCGCCCCAGGACTGGAATGGCACCGATGGTCCCGGCTTCAACCAGCGCTTCATCGGCGAGATAGCGGCTGACGGCAACACCATCGAGGGCCGCTGGGAGCGGGGGATCGGGGAGGCCGGCGATCAGTGGAGCGCGACTTCCCGGTCACCTACGTGCGGAAGCAGGTCCCCCCGACTGACCCTGAACCAGGTGGAGGCTGCTAGCCGAGCTTAGCTGCGTACTGAGCAACGCTGTCATCCACCTTCTTCTTCACGGTGCTCGCCAGCGTCTCGGCCTGGTTGTATCGCGCGACCAGCTGCTGAATCTGGCTCACCAGCTTGGCCTGGTTCGTCTTGATGATGTTCAGCCGGCGCAGATCAGACTGAATGCTGGCGAGAGCGCGTTTCTGCGCGGCCGCGGTGATGCGTGGCGCCTTGGGCATCGGACGGTCCTCCAGTTGGGCGAAGCGGAGGCGTCGAGTCTACGTGCGCCGCTTCGTCAGCTCACGGCTTTCTTCACGAGCGCGCCGATCCTTGCCTCGTCGGCGGCGGTCAGCTTCGTCAGAGCCCAGGAGGTCGGCCACATCGCGCCGTCGTCAAGGTTCGCGTTTTCCTCGAAGCCGAACGTCGCGTACCGCGAGTCGAACTTCGATGCTGCCTTGAAGAAGCACACGAGCTTGCCGTCCTTCGTGTAGGCCGGCATGCCGTACCAGGTCTTCGGCGCGAGCTCCGGCGCGCTTGCGGTGATGAGGGCGTGGAGCCGCTCGGCCATGGCGCGATCCGCTGGCGGCATCTCCGCGATCTTGGCGAGCACGTCGCTTTCCCCCTCCGCCTTGTCCTTGCTAGCGCGCGCTTCCGCCTTCAGCTCCTTGGCGCGCTCCCTCATCGCGCCCTTTTCCTCTTCGCTGAATCCCTTGGACTTGGGGCCGGTCGTGGTCCTGGCGGACTTCGACGTGTCCTTCATTGCGTGTTTCCTCTCTGCGAGATTGGATAGGTCTACAGGCGCACCCGCGGCGGCTGCTGCGGATCCCACATGTGGACCGTGTCGATGAAGCGGACGACGCCGCGCGAGTGGCTCATCAGCAGCGAATGGGTCCGCGCACCACCACCAAAGAAGCGGACGCCGCGCAGCAGCTCGCCATCTGTGACGCCGGTTGCGGCGAAGACGACGTTTTCGCCGGGGGCCAGGTCATCGGTCATGTAGACGCGATCCACGTTCTCGACATCCACGCCCATGCCTCGGGCACGTTCCCGTTCCTCGTCGGACCGCCACCTGAACTGGGCCTGGATCTCTCCCCCCAGGCACTTGAGGGCTGCGGCGGTGAGCACCCCTTCGGGCGCCCCCCCGGTCCCCATTACCGCGTGCACGCCGGTGCCGGAGACCGCGACCGAGATGCCGGCCGTCAGGTCGCCGTCCGAGATCAGCTTGATCCGGGCCCCGGTGGCCCGCACCTCCTCGATCAGGTCGGTGTGGCGCTCGCGATCGAGGATCACCACCGTGATGTCGAAGGGAGCGCGTCCGAGCCGCTCGGCGATCGTCTTGATGATGACCGCGGCCGGGTCGTTGATCGAGACGTGGCCCGCCACCTGCGGCCCGACCACCAGCTTTCGCAGATAGGTGTCCGGGGCATGCATCAGGCCGCCCGGCTCGGCCGCGGCCAGCACCACGGTCGCATTCGGGGAACCGGTGGCGACCAGGTTGGTGCCCTCGAGCGGGTCAACCGCGATGTCCACCGACGTCGCGGCATCGGGTTTGCCGACCTGCTCTCCGATGAAGAGCATCGGCGCCTTATCGCGTTCGCCCTCGCCGATGACGATGGTGCCGCTGATCTCCGCCTCTTCCATGGCATTGCGCATGGCCTCGACGGCGGCATGGTCTGCCCCCATCCGGTCGCCACGTCCCATGAGGCGCGCGGCGGCGATTGCGCCGGCCTCGGTGGCCGCGACCGCCTCGACGGAGATCAGCTTTTCCATCGGCTTAGTGCTTGAAGTGGCGGCGTCCGGTGAAGACCATCGCCATGTGATGGCGGTCCGCCACCTCGATCGCCATCTCGTCGCGGATGCTGCCGCCCGGCTGGATGATCGCGATGACCCCGGCCTGGGCCGCGATCTGGATTCCATCGGGGAAGGGGAAGTAGGCGTCACTGGCCATGACTGAGAGCGGGGCGCGCTCGCCGGCCTTGCGCAGGGCAACCTCGACCGAGACGACTCGCGAGGGCTGACCCGCTCCCATCCCGATCAGCGCGTGGCGCTTGGCGAGCACGATCGCGTTGCTCTTGACGTGCCGCACCGCGCGCCAGGCGAAGAGGAGATCGGTCAGCTCGTCGAGGGTGGGGCGGCGCTGCGTGACGACCTGCAGCTTGTTGCGATCCTCCTCCAGGTTGTCGAAGGTCTGCACCAGCAGTCCGCCACCGATCCGCTTGAAGTCGAAGTTGCCGATCCCGAGTTCCGGGCCGTCGGCATCGGTCTGGGGCACCTCGATGATCTCGAAGCCCTTCTTGGTGCGCAGGATCTCGAGCGCCTCCGGCGTGTAGCCGGGGGCCACGATCGCCTCGAAGAAGCCGGGCCGGATCGCCCGCGCCGCCGTGTCGTCCACCACCCGGTTGGCGCCGATGATCCCGCCGTACGCGGAGACGCTGTCCCCCTCGAGCGCAAGCCGGAACGCCTCGGCCAGGTCCACGACGCTCGCCAGGCCACAGGGATTTCCGTGCTTGACGATGCAGACCGTCGGCGTCTTGAAGTCGCTGGCGATCTGCCACGCGGCGTCGAGGTCGAGCAGGTTGTTGAAGGAGAGGTCCTTCCCGGCGATCTGTCGCGCGCGGCTTATGGAGGTGCGGTGCTGCGCGGGATCGGCGTAGAAGGCGCCCAGCTGGTGCGGGTTCTCGCCGTAGCGAAGGTCTGCCTTCTTCTCGACGACCAGCGTCAGCCGGCTCGGGAAGAGCGTGCCGGCCTGGGCATTGAGGTACGACGCGATCTGGGCGTCGTAGGCCGCGGTCAGCGCGAACGCCTCCGCCGCCAGCTTCTGGCGGGTCTCGGGGCTGACCGTGCCGTGCGAGCGGATGTCCCGCAGAACCGATGCGTACTGGGTCGGGTCGGAGACGGCCGCCACGCCTGGGAAGTTCTTGGCCGCGGCTCGCAGGAGGGCTACGCCGCCGATGTCGATCTTCTCGAGAGCCTGGTCCAGGGTCGTGTCCGCCTGGAGCACCGCCTCGCCGAATGGATAGAGGTTGACCACGACGAGGTCGATCTGCTCGATGCCGTGCTCGGCGAGCTGCGCGAGGTGGTCCGGCTGGTCGCGACGCGCCAGCAGGCCGGCGAAGATCTTGGGATGCAGCGTCTTGACCCGGCCGCCCAGGATCTCCGGCGAATCGGTGAGGTCGCTCACCGGCCTGACCTCGATCTCGGCCTCGGCAAGGTGCGTACGGGTGCCGTCGGTGGCGAAGCACTCGATCCCCGCCTCCGTCAGCCCGCGGGCAAGCTCGACGATGCCTTCGCGGTCAGAGACGGAGAGGAGAGCGCGCAACGGGCAACCTCGATGCGGGGGACGTTGCGTGGGTGGGCCTGGGCAGAAGTATAGCCGCGGGTGGTGGCGATAGGCTGTCACGATGCTGGGCACCGACGAGCCGACCTATCCCGATCCGTCCGTGGAGCTGCTGGCAGCTGCCGCGCAGCTTCGGGCCGAGGTGTCTCCGGCTCGGCTGCGCGCCCTGGTCGAGTCGATCCCTGGCCCGCGAAGCCGGCTCCACGCGCCGGCGGCGATGGACCAGGCCGATGCCGTGGTCACCGATGCCTGGCGTGCCGCGGGTTGGACCACCGAGCGGCAGGAGCTCGACCTCCACGGTGAGTGGGGACTGCGGGACGGGCCGCTCACCGGCAGGCAGGGTCGCTTCACGCGTTATCCCGAGCTCCACGGTGCCAACCTGATCGCCACGAGGCCCGGGCGTGAGACCGATGCCGTCGTGCTCGCCGCCCACCACGACACCGTGTGGAAGTCACCGGGGGCGGACGACAATGCCGCCGGCGTGGTCGTTCTCATGGAGGTGGCTCGGCTGCTCGCCTCCGAGACGCTGCGGAGGACAGTCGTCCTCGCTGCGCCCGACTTCGAGGAGATCGGCCTCATCGGCTCCCGCGAGCTGGTCCGATTGCTGCGCAAACGTCACCGGGTGCATGCCGCGATCGTGTTCGACCCGATCGGCTACATGGACCCGCGCCCGAACACGCAGCACGTTCCGCCGGGGCTTGGGCTCCTCTACCCGCGCCAGCTAGAGCGACTGCGCGCCCGCGACAACGCGGGAGACGGGGTCGTTGCGATCCATCGCCGGCGATCAGCCGGGCTGGTTCGCGTGTGGGCGGAGTGTGCGGCCGCTTCGGTGGGGCGAGAGCGGGTGGTGATGCTGCGCGACCCGTGCGACCTCTCGATCATCGGGTCACTGCTCAACCTCGTCCCGCTGGCGCGCAACTTCTCGCGGAGCGACCATCGGCGCTTCTGGGACGCCCGCCTGCCGTCGATCCAGGTCACGAACACGGCGAACTTCCGCAACCCGCACTACCACCGCGCCAGCGACAAGCCCGCGACCCTGGATTACGAGACGCTCGCCGATATCACGGTTGCCACGGTGCTTGCCGTCCGACGGCTGGCCGGCTGAGCCGGCGCCGCTTGCTGGCTGCTAGACTCCGCGGCCGATGGGCAAGCTCTTCGATCCGTTCACTCCGATCAACTTCGGCGACCTCTTCTCGTTGATGTGGGTCGGGGCCATCGTGATCCTGGCCGGCGCGATCGTCGTGTACAACACGGCGCAGCGCATGTACCGGCGCTACCCGGCGATCCTGGCGCTCCACGAATGGATCTTCTGGTCGATCTTCGGAACCTGGCTGGTTGTCCCATTGCTCGTCGTGATCCACGTCCCGCTGGCACTCCTGCTGTTGCTGGTGGTTCCGGGGATCGTTATTGCGATCTACGCCGCGTTCGTGAAGTTCCCGCCGATCATCGAGGCGGCGAACGTCGAGATCCGGCGCCGCCGCTTCGTCCCCCCACCTCGCCGCGACGTGCGGGAGCGCCCGAAGCCGACCCCCGCCGGACGCCGCCGCCGGCACCGCTAGGCGCTGGCCGGCTTCGTCGCGCGGATGATTGCCGAGTGCATCCCGTCCGCAACCGAGTGCGTCGGCGTGACGGAGACATCGGTCAGGCCCGCGTCGCGCAGGCCCATCTCGAACTCGCCGAACGAGAGCGCTCCGGCGATGCAGCCCACGTAGGAGCCACGCTCGGCACGCTGATCGGCTGAGAGCGTGTCTTCGGCGACGATGTCGCTTATGCCGATCCGGCCACCGGGCCGGAGCACGCGCGCGATCTCGCGGAAGACCGACGCCTTGTCGGCCGCCAGGTTGACGACGCAGTTGCTGATCACGACGTCGATGCTCTCGGCCGGGAGCGGGATCGCCTCGATCTGGCCCTTCAGGAACTCGACATTCTTCGCGCCAGCCTCCGCGGCATTGCGCCGGGCGAGGGTCAGCATCTCGTCGGTCATGTCCAGGCCGAAGGCTCTGCCACTGGGACCCACGCGCCTTGCGGAGAGAAGGACGTCGATGCCGCCGCCGGAACCCAGGTCGAGGACCCGCTCGCCGGGGTGCAGGTCCGCCACCGCGATCGGGTTGCCGCATCCCAGCGAGGCCATCAGGGCTGCGTTGGGCAGCTCTTCTCGCTCGAGGGCGGAGTACAGGTCCGGGCCGGCGCTCGCATCGGTGCAGCAGGCTTCGCCACAGCAGCTGGCGCTCTCGCCCAGGTTCAGCACCTGGAGGGCTGACTCCGCATAGCGGTCGCGTACGGTCTCGTGAATCTGGTCGATCATCGGGTTCTCCTTTGGTTGCGTCTACGCGAGAGATACGAGTCCCGCGAGGCTCGCGCCGATCCCGCTCCAGCGGCGCGCGAAGTCGGGTGCGAGGTCGTAGTAGATGTAGGTGCCGCGGCGTTCCGTGGTGACAGCGCCGGCCTCGCGCAGCACCCTGAGGTGGTGGCTGACCGTCGGCTGGCTCACTTCGCAGCAATCGGTGAAATCGCACGCGCAGACCGAGCCCGGGGATGCGGCCAGCTGTCGCAGGATCGAGAGGCGGACCGGGTCGGCGATCGCCTGGAGGAGCTCGATGTCAGGATCGGTTGACTTCACGCGGCTAGTATATAGACCGGTGTCAATATAGGTGGCGAATCAGGCAGCGCAGCGGGAGCCTGAGCCTACGTTGCGCGGACCAATTCGGGCAACGTGCCGACAACTTGGCGCAAGCGATCTATCGGCGCGAGGCTCCGTCCCGCAGCTCCGCCACGAGAAGGGCCGCATTGAGGGCCATCAGGGCGAGACCCGCGGCGACGACGCCTGTTCCGAGAGGGTTGCGCCGGACATACGCCACGAGGCCCGCCCCTCCGGTGGCTGACCGCGCAGCCGATGCCGTCCCCGAGGCTGACGGCATCTCCTCCCCAGGGCGCGCCCCCAGCAGCAGGTCCCGCTCGACCTGCAGGCGCTCTCGGTAGAGAACCTCCCACTCGTCATACGGCAGGTCCTCGGTTGCGAGGTGCCGGTCGATCGAGGCGAGCGCATCCGTGAGCTCGTTGCCAGCCAGGCGCGTCTCGGCCAGGCGTTCCAGCTCGTCCTCGATCGCCTGTCCCTGGGCGCTTGCAGTGAGCCACGCCTCGGTCGTGGTGAGCCGGCTGGCGAGTGCGGCCTGGAGGCGGGCGGTGACGACCTTGCGGCCAGAGATCGCGACGTCCGACGGATAGATCAGCACCTCCACGTCCTTGCCCACAAGCCGGACGAGCCGATCCGGGACGAGGCCATGGACCGAGGCACCGGCTACCCTTGCAAGCAGCTTTCCGGGGACGACCATCACCGCCGGCGCCTCGCGGGGCGCGACGTCGATGCCCGCGTCGCTGATCGCCGTGTCGAGGTCGGCGGCGAGTCGCTCGTAGCCGTTTGGCTTGACCACGATCGGGATGTGGGTGTCGCTCCAGCGCCTGGCCAGCGAGACGACCTTTCGCGCCATTCCGATGGTGCCCAGGAAGACGAGCATCAGCGCCAGGCCGGCTGCCAGCGGATACCCACAGGCGTGGAGCTCAAAGTCTGGCCGGGACAGCGGCCCGAACGTCTCTCGCTGGGGAACCAGGATGCGGCGCAGCATTGCCGCGCGCCGCCGGAGCGCAACGACGTGCTCGAGGAAGTCGCCCGGGTCCTCGCCGCGCAGTGCGATCTCGTCCAGCCTGTCGACCAGCTCCTCGATCCGCTCGACCTGGCGACGGAACGAGCCGAGCATGGTGTCGACCAGGCCGCCGATGAAGGAGCCGGCGTCGAGCTTGCCCAAAGCCTGCTCGTCACTGACGTGCGACGCGAACTCATCGATCGTCAAGACCGCGTCTGCGTGGAGCGTCACGACCGCGTTGCGTCGCGCGACCAGGTCCACGGCGACTGGCGACTCTCGCCCGTCGCTCTCCTCGACCGCGCGGACGGTGAGCAGGATGGCTTCCGGCGTCCGTACAAGCCGGGCTTCTGCGCCCGGCGCCGCGAGCGCCTTCATGATCGGGGCAGGGAAATGGAAGGCAGCCTCGATCGCCTTGAGGTCCGCGGGGCCGGGCTGCTCGACGTCAACCCAGAGCAGCGTCTCGTCGGTCAGCTTGCCCACAGCGTTCGCGCTGAGATCGATCTCTTTGTCTTCGCCCTGTGCGTCGTACAGGCGCGCACGAATCCCCATTCGGGGAAGGTTCCGCTCAAGTGGGTGCCAACCACGGCCGATGGCAGCCGCCGAGCGTTGCAGGTGGCTTGCACCCGGGGACGGCCCAGACAGTGACTGTCAGCCCCTTGAACAGTGACTGTCAGCCCCTTGATATGTCGCGCGCCGAAACCGCAGCCGGCCTGAAGGCGGACGCAGTGGATGGTTCCGCCACGGAGTTTGACCTGCATGCGCTCGTGCGCGCTCGTACCGCCTCGGCGAGATCGTGTGCCCGAATCGCGAGGAGAGGATGTTGCAGAACGGGCCTGCGGTCATCGTGCTCGACGAGGCGAGCCGCACATTCGGCGATGTGCAGGCACTCGAGGATCTCACCTCCGGATCGAAGCCGGATCCATCCTGGGCGTCGTCGGCCCGTCCGGAGCCGGAAAGACGACCGCGATCCGGCTCATGACCGGCGGCTTGGCGCCGACCGCCGGGACGGTCCAGGTGCTGGGCGAGGACCCTCGACACCTCCGCTGCCGGACACGCGAGAGGATCGGCTACCTGCCACAGCAATTCACGCTCTACCCGTACCTGACGGCGCGGGAGAACGTGGGGTTCGTGGCCAGCATCTACGGGCTCCTATGGTTTCGTCATGGCCGGCGGGTGCGCGAGGCCCTGAAGCTGGTCGAGCTGTGGGACGTCCGTAACCGTCTCGCGGCCAGGATGTCGGGCGGGATGCAGCGACGCCTCGAGCTTGCGGCAGCGCTCGTCCACGATCCCGAGCTTCTGCTCCTCGACGAGCCAACCGCCGGGCTGGACCCGATCCTTCGGGCGAGCATCTGGACCGAGCTCCATCGGCTCAAGTCGGCGGGGCGGACCCTCGTCGTGACAACGCAGTACGTGAACGAGGCCGAGGAGTGCGACCAGGTCGCGCTGATCTCGGGCGGACGCCTGATCGCGTTCGTCGCACCGGAGGACCTGCGGCGGGAGGCAATGGGTGGCCAGGCGGTCGAGGTTGAGACCGAGACGGCGTTCGACGCGAGCGAGCTGGAGGGCCAGCACGGGGTGCTGCAGATCATCCAGAAAGGGCCGCATACCTTCCAGGCGGTCGTCGACGACGCCGGGTCGGCGACTCCCGAGGTGCTGGAGTGGATCACCGTGCGCAGGGCGAGCGTCAAGTCAGCGCGCGAGTACGTTCCGTCCTTCGACGACGTGTTCGCGACCCTTGTCGAGCGGCATGCCGCCGACGAGGCGCCCGGTGAGCGCCACGAGGCCGCATGAGGGCGCTGGTTCGGGGCTTCGCGAGCATCCTCGCCTTCGTTGCGAAGGAGATCCTGGAGGTCGTCCGCAGCCCAGCAGCGCTGATCAGTCTGACTACCTCTTGCCGGCCACGCACGGGATTGGGCTGACCCAGGACCCGATGCTCTACGCCTGGACCAACACGCCCTGGCATTTCGCGGCGCTTGGCGTCATGGCCGTCGTGCTGCTCGTGGGCGGATCACTCCTGCTGCGACGGCAGCTGGACCGCGCCTAGCCATGGTCCTGCTGGACGTTCGGCCGGCCGCCCTGAGGTCTCGCCGCGTGGCAACCGCATTGACCTGGTTCGGCGTCGTGGGCTCCTGAGCGTGGCCATGACGATCTCGCTACTGGTCGGCTTGGGGGCCATGGGCGACCTGGACCAGCGTGTCGACGCGAACCGACTGGCGATGGCCGATGCGCTGGACCAGGGGACCCAACTCCTGGACGGCACGGCCACCACGCTGGATTCCACGACTAGCTCGCTCGAGAGCGTGCGTGCGACCGTCCACGACACCGCTCAGCTCCTGAGCCAGCTGGAGACGAGCACCCGCGAGCTGGTCAGCGTACTGGGAGTCAACGTTCTCGGCCAGCGGCCGTTCGCATCTGTCGCCAAGTCGTTCGAGGGGATCGCTGATCAGCTGGCCGTCTCCGCCGACGATGCTGCCAGCGTCGTGCAGGAGATCGACAACCTTCAACCGGCCCTGGGCAGTGTGGCGGCTGACCTACGTGCGGTGCGGTCATCGGTCAGCGCCCTCGCCGCACGGACCACCGACTTCGAGGACCTCGGGAACCTCATCGGCCTGGCCAGACTCTTCGCCCTGCTTTGGGCCCCTCGTCTCATTGTGGTTGGCGGCGCTCGCCGCCGGCTGCATCTGGGTCGGGCGTCAGCTGCGCCTCGAGGGCCCGGGAGACGTCCTTACGCCGTGACGGGCTCCGCCTTCTCGGGCTCCGGCTCGGGCGTCGAGGAGACCTTCTTGAAGACGAGTGAACCCTCGCGCTCGTCGATCCGGATCGTGTCACCCGCCCTGAACTCCCCGGCGAGCAACTGCTTGGCGAGCGGGTTCTCGATGCTGCGCTGGATGGCCCGGCGCAGCGGGCGGGCGCCGTACTGCGGGTCGTAGCCCTCGCGCGCGACGAAGGCGCGGGCGGCATCGGTCACCTCGAGGCCGATGCGCGACTCGGCGAGCCGCCGCTCGACGGCGTTCAGGAGCAGGCGGACGATCTCCATCAGCTGCGCGTCTGAGAGCGGCTGGAAGACGATGATCTCGTCGATCCGGTTGAGAAACTCGGGGCGGAAATGGTCGCGCAGGCTGGTCTTGACGTCCTCGGCGGCCGTGGCAAATGCATCGGCTCCGGACTCGGCAGCCTCGATCAGCATCGCCGAGCCGATGTTGCTGGTCATGATCACGACCGTGTTGCGGAAGCTGACGGTCCGGCCCTGGGAGTCGGTCAGGCGTCCGTCGTCGAGGAGCTGGAGCAGGATGTTGAAGACGTCCGGATGCGCCTTCTCGATCTCGTCGAAGAGGACGACCTGGTACGGGCGACGGCGAACCGCCTCGGTCAGCTGGCCCCCCTCCTCGTAGCCGACGTAGCCGGGTGGTGCGCCGACCAGCCGTGAAACCGCGAACTTCTCCATGTACTCGCTCATGTCGATCCGCACCAGCGCGCTCTCGTCGTCGAAGAGGAACGCGGCCAGCGCCCGCGCCAGCTCGGTCTTGCCGACGCCTGTGGGGCCAAGGAAGATGAATGAGCCGATCGGCCGCTTGGGATCCTTCAGACCGGCGCGGGCACGGCGAATGGCATCGGAGATGGCGATCACGGCCTCGTCCTGGCCGATGAGCCGCTCGTGCAGCCGCTCCTCCATGTGGAGCAGCTTCTCGGTCTCGCCCTCCATCAGGCGGCTGACCGGGATCCCCGTCCAGCGGGCGACCACCTCGGCGATGTCGTCGGCGTCGACCTCCTCCTTCAGCAGCAGCGAGCCCGATGCCTTCAGCTCCCGCCGCCTCTCCTCCTGCGCGGCGAGCTGTGTCCCGAGCTCGTTGGCGCGCCCATACTTGAGCTCGGCCGCCCTGGCGTAGTCGGCGGCGCGCTCGGCTGCCTCGATCTCCGGGGTCAGCTTCTCGACCTGCTCGCGCGTCTCGCGAATGGCGGCCACGACCTCCTTCTCGCGCTCCCAGGCGGCCTTCATCGCGTCGCCCCGCTCGCGCAGGTCGGCCAGCTCCTTCTCCAGCGCCTCGAGGCGGGCCTTGGATGCGCTGTCCTTCTCCTTGCGCAGCGCCTCGCGCTCGATCTCCAGCTGCATGCGGCGCCGATCGACCTCGTCCAGCTCGGCCGGCATGGAGTCCATCTCCATTCGCAGCCGTGAGGCCGCCTCGTCGACCAGGTCGATCGCCTTGTCGGGAAGGAACCGCTCGCTGATGTACCGATCCGAGAGGACAGCGGCGGCGACCAGAGCCGAGTCGGTGATGCGGACCCCGTGGTGCACCTCGTATCGTTCGCGCAGCCCCCGCAGGATGCTGATCGTGTCCTCGACGGAGGGCTGGTCGACGATGATCGGCTGGAAGCGACGCTCGAGCGCGGCGTCCTTCTCGATGTTCTTGCGGTACTCGTCCAGGGTGGTGGCGCCGATCGCGTGCAGCTCGCCGCGTGCCAGCATCGGCTTCAGCATGTTGGCGGCATCCATCGCGCCCTCGGCAGCGCCGGCGCCGACGACGGTGTGCAGCTCGTCGATGAATAGGATGATCTGCCCCTCGGCCGCGGCGACCTCCTTGAGGACCGCCTTGAGCCGCTCCTCGAACTCGCCACGGTACTTGGCGCCCGCCACCATCGAGCCGAGGTCCAGGGCAACCACCCGCTTTTCGCGGAGGCCCTCGGGGACGTCGCCGCGCACGATCCGCTGGGCGAGCCCCTCGGCGATCGCCGTCTTGCCGACCCCCGGCTCGCCGATCAGGACAGGGTTGTTCTTGGTCCGGCGGCTCAGCACCTGGATGACGCGGCGGATCTCCTCGTCACGGCCGATCACCGGGTCGAGCAGCCCCTTACGCGCGGCATCGGTCAGATCGCGTCCGTACTTCTCGAGGGCCTCGTAGGTCACCTCGGGGTTCTCGCTGGTCACTCGCTGGTTGCCTCGGATGCTGGTCAGCGCTTCCAGGACCGATGGGGCCTCGACTCCCAGCCCCCGCAGCAGCTGCTGGGCCGGGTTGCCGGCCGCGTCCTCGATGATGGAGAGCAGGAGGTGTTCTGTCGATACGTATTCGTCGTGGATCCGCTCGGCCAGTGGATGAGCCTCGGAGAGGACGCGCCGAGCGTCGTTGCCGAGCGTCAGCTGCGTGCTGCCGCTCACCTTGGGGAGCTTCGCCAGCTCCTCGCGGGCGGCGGCGGCAACGGCGGCGGGATCCTTACCCGTCCGCTCGATGACCGACGAGACGACGCCGTCCGGCTGGTCGACCAGGGAGAGGAGGAGGTGGAGCGCGGTGAGCTCGGCGTGCCCCTCGCCCTCGGCCAGCTGCTGAGCGGCCGCGATCGCCTCCGTCGCGCGGGTCGTGAATCGCTCGGTGCGCACTATTGCACCTTCCCCTTCTGGCGGGGGTCTGCCTGCGGGTGCTTGCCGAGCACTATGGCCAGCTCATCGCGGGCCGTGTCATCGAGCGTCGGCAGGACGACCCGCGTCCTGACCACCAGGTCGCCCTTCCCGGAACCTCCGCGCTTCGGTAGGCCGCGGCCCGGGACTCGGATCTCCTGCCCGTTCTGGGTGTTGGGTCGGACCCGCAGCTTGACGCTGCCGGTCGGAATTGGGACTGCGACCTCCGCCCCGAGCGTGGCCTCGGCCAGGGTGAGCGGCAGCTCCGTGATGAGGTCGGGGCCGCGTCGCTCGAAGCGTGGGTCGGGTTTGACTCGCACCGTGATCACCACGTCACCGGCGGGACCACCTTCGGGTGGCTTGACGGCCCCTCGAAGCCGGATCTTGGCGCCGTCGTTCACGCCGCCGGGAATCGCGACCTGGAGGCGCCGCCCGTCGACACTCACCATGCGCTCCGCGCCGCGGGCGACCTCGGCAAGCGTCACCTCGGCGGTGGCGTGCGCCTCCGGAGGACGTCCGACCCGTGGCGCGGCGGTCCCGCGGTCGCCGAACTCGAAGACCTGGTCGAATCCGCCTGGCGTTGAGCGGCCTGCGCCGAATGGGGAGCTGTCGCCGCCAAAGAAGGCGCGGAAGAAGTCGCTGAAGCCGCCCAGGTCTTCCGCGTTGACGCGGCGTGTCTCCCACC
>JACDEL010000049.1 GCA_013816405.1 Chloroflexota bacterium
ATGACCCGCCCGTCAAGGGCGATCGGCCCTGGGTTGTTCACGTTCGCGGTCGTGAATTGGCACCATTTGGCGGAGCCGTCGCTGCTCAGGGTGAAGTCGACCCCGATCTGGCCGTTGTTCGTGCCCGGGTTCACGCTGCCCGGGTCGATCTGGCTGCCGTCGAAGAGGACCGCCACGGACCCATCCGCGATCAGGGGGCGGATGTCCTGGTCGACCGTCAGCGTCTGGCCCTTGGGATCGATGAACTGCAGCTGGCCGGTGGAGCCGACCAGGCTGCGCACCCGGTCCTCGTCCCCACTCGAGAGGCCGGGGATCTCGACCACGATCTGCCGCTGGTTGCCTCTCACCTCGGTTCGGACCTGTGGCTCCGACACGCCGAGGCCGCCGACGCGTCGCTCGATGATGTTGCGCGCGGTTTCAACCTGCTCGTCGGTGATCGCCTGGCCCGACTGCGGAGTCACCGCCAGCGTGACCCGGATCCCGCCCTGCAGGTCAAGGCCCAGCACGGTCTTCAGCTCGTGGCCGAAGACGCTCGAGGGCAGCCACGTCAGACCGAGTGTCGTTCGGGGAAGGTCGATGAAGATCGCCAGCAGCAGGGTGACGAGGATCACCCACGGGGCGGTGCGGCGCCAGGTCATGTGTGAGCCAGGTGAACCTCTCGCTCCGGTCGTCGCGGCTGCCGCAGACACCAAACGTGCCGCACACTTGCGGCGGGCCGCGCCAGTATAGGCACGCTCAGATACCCTCGCAATCTCAGGCGAGCATGCCTTCGCGGGCCAGGTGGCCCTTCAGCCGCTCGGCCACCTCGCGAGGAATCCCGGGCGTCTCGGCGATCTCGTCGACCGATGCCTCCCGGATCCGCCGGACGCTGCCAAAGCGCTTGAGGAGCGCCTTCTTGCGGGCGGGACCGATCCCCTCAACCTCGTCGAAGACGCTTGCCAGCGCGCGTCGGCTGCGCACGTTCCGGTGGTATGTGATGGCGAACCGATGAGCCTCGTCCCGGATCCGCTGCACCAGGTAAAGCCCCTGGCTGTTGCGCGGCAGGACGATGGGGTCCGGTCGGCTAGGAAGGTAGAGCTCCTCGAAGCGCTTGGCCAGGCCCGCAACCGGCACGTCACTGAGCTCGAGTTCCTGCATGACGCCCACGGCGGCGGAGAGCTGGCCCTTCCCGCCGTCCACGATCACGAGGTCCGGCAATGCCCAGCCCGCATCGCGCGCCGAAGTGGAAGGTGCACTCTCATCCCGGGCCTCGGCATCGGCTGCCTCGTCACCAAGCCCCTCGAAGGCGGGGTCGGCCCCGACCGCCGCAAGCGACAGCGCTCCCGTCTCCGCGCGCAGGCGCGATGCGCGTGAGAAGCGGCGGCGGATCACCTCGGCCATCATCCGGAAGTCATCCGGGGTGTCGCCGGATCGGATCCGGAAGCGTCGATATTCCCGCGGCTCGGGCCGGCCGTTGACGAAGACCACCATGCTGCCGACCGCGCTGGTGCCCTGGATGTTGCTCATGTCGTAGCACTCGATCCGGTCCGGCGCGCGGCCAAGCCCAAGCCCGGTGGCCAGCTCCTCGAGCGCCTCGTCGCGCTTGCCGGCGTCCGCCAGCCACTCGGCGCGCTCCCGTGACAGCGCCTCGACGGCGTTCTGGGTGGCGAGCGCCACCAGCCGGCGCTTGTCCCCGCGCTCGGGGACGGTGAGTGCCACCTTCGATCCGCGACGGTCGGCCAGGAAGGCGGCCAGGGCATCGGCCTCCGAAGGCGCGAAGGGCAGCACCACCTCGCGCGGCGGCCGCTCGGTCGCCGCGTAGTACTGCGGCAGGAACGAGCCGAGCACTTCGGCATCGGTCACGTCGCGCGCGCCCTCCACGATGAAGTGCTCGCGGCCGATCATCTTTCCGTTGCGGATCACGAACAGCTGGAGGCACGCCTCCCCCTCCTCGCGCGCGATCCCGATGACGTCCTGCTCGGCCCGGCTGAAGGCCGCGACCTTCTGCTGCTCGATCGTGCGCTCAACGGCGCGGAGCTTGTCGCGGGCGATGGCGGCCTGCTCGTAACGCAGGGCACTCGAGTGGTCCCGCATCTCGTTGCGGAGCTCCGCCGCGATTCCCTCCTGGCGTCCCTCCAGGAAGTCGACCACCCGGTCGATGGTAGCGCGGTACTCGGCCTTCTCGATGGCCTGGATGCAGGGCCCCTGGCAGCGCTTGATGTAGTACAGGAGGCAGGGGCGCTCGAGGACCCGCTTCCCCTCGGGAATATCCAGGTTGCAGGTCCGGAACGGGAAGATGCGGCGCAGCAACTTGAGGGTCTCGTCGACGCTGGAGGCAGAGGCGTACGGACCGAAGTAGCGGCTCCCGTCCCGGACCAGCTTGCGCGTGCGCACGATCCGCGGAAAGTCCTCGCCGAGCGTGATCTTCACGAATGGGTAGCTCTTGTCGTCACGCAGCCGGATGTTGAAGCGCGGGCGATGCTCCTTGATCAGGTTGGACTCGAGCAGGAACGCCTCGCTCACAGTGTCGGTGAGGATGTACTCGATGTCGGCCACCTCGGCGGTCATGCGCAGGATCCGCGAGTCGAGGCCGGTCTTCGAGCCGAAGTAGGAACGGACCCGATGCCGAAGGAGGTCCGCTTTGCCCACGTACAGCACGCGGCCGTCCGGTCCCTTCATCAGGTACACGCCCGGGGACAGCGGCAGCTGGCGCAGCACGGTGCGCAGGTGCGCCTCCCGCTGGCCGTCGAGGGTCATGGCTGGCTCGGCGAAGGGGTCGGCACGGGGCTGGGAAGCGGCCGCGCCAGCTCGGTCTGCAGGTATTGCTCCAACGGGGCGTAGTCGCTCCCGGAGGCACGCCCGATGACGACCAGGATGTACTGGCCGATGCTGTTGCTGGTCGCCTGCAGGATCACGTCCTCGGTCAGCTCGATGCGCCGATCCACGCCGAGGTGACCGGAGAGCAGGTAGAGGTCGATCGCCGACAGATCGGTGGCCATCTGGTCCTTCAGGGCGTCCATGATCGCGAGTCCTGGTCCCAAGGCCGCCAGTCCCCCGCCGAGCTTGGCACGGATGGCGATCAGCACCCGCTGCTGGCGAATGGATCGCGCGAAGTCCGTCGACTCGGCGGTCACGCTGGTGTACCGCGACCGCGAGTAGTCCAGGGCGTGCACCCCGTCCAGGAAGATCGGTCCCGACTCGAAGGACCCGCCATCCCAGTTGTGCGCCGAGAAGCTGTTCTCGTCCCAGGTGTAGGCGAACGCGACCCGGTTATCGACGGTCACGCCCCCAACGCTGTCGACCATCGCCTTGAACCCCGCGAAGTCGAGCGCCATCCAGTGCTCGATCCGGAGGCCGGTCACCTCGGCGAGCACCGACGTGGCGAACTTGCCAGCCTCGAACACGCCTCCTCGCACGTAGCCGTCGGCGAAGGCCTCATTTATCTTGGCGTTGTTGGGAAGCTCGGGGAGGCCCTGGATCCACAGGTCGCGAGGGATCGGGATCATGGTTGTCGTATCGGTCTTTGGATCGATCGAGAGGATCATGATGGAGTCCGCCAGGTAGATCCCTCCGGTGTGTCCCGGCCCCCCGTAGCCGTAGATGGCGACGTTGACGCGGTCGCTGCCGATCAGCGGGAAAAACAGGGATGAGGAGAGGGAGCCGGCCGAGCTGACGTCGTCGTTGAAGGCCGCCACGCGCTGCCAGAGGAGCCAGCCGCCGGTGCACCCGCTCAGCAGGAGGATCACCAGCAGCAGAACCAGGTTGCGCTTCCAGCGGCGGGGGCGGCGTGTCGAGCCCCGGGATCCGCGCGGGGGGTTCAGCGGATCGCTTCCGCGTGCGCGGAGGAGCTGCTCGCGTTCGGTCGCCTCGCGGATCCGGCGGGCGCGCGGACTCTCGGTGGCGTGGTTTGGCCGGCGGTCGCGCCGGTTCATCGGCAACTCATCGGTTCGGTGAAGGATCCCCATATGTAAGCGAGCGGACGACAGGATATCCCGATAAGCCCGCGATCATGCGCTGATAAGGCTCCCGGCCGATCCTGCGCACATGGCGCTGGCCCAGGCCGTCACCCCGACCGTGGCTCCCCTGCTCGACACGCTCGACGCGGAGCAGCAAGCCGCCGCAACCCTGCCGGATGGGCCAGCCCAGATCATCGCCCCCGCGGGCAGTGGCAAGACGACGACCCTCATCGCCCGCCTTGGCGTATTGCTGAGCCGTGGTGTCACCGCCGAGCGGATCGCCGTGGTCACATTCAATCGCGAGGCTGCGGAGGAGCTCGCAACGCGGATCTCGCGGCTCGGGCCGCTGCTGCCGGGAGCCGATCGGATCGAGGTCCGCACGCTCCACGCCCTTGCGCGCCAGGTCCTGCTCGATTCCGGCGAGCCCGTGCGCCTGCTGGCGGACCGCCTGCCGCTGCTTCGTGCGGCACGACGGCGGGTCATCGCCGGGCGAGCCCCGGAAGCCCCGCCCGTGCCCGAGGCGACCACCCTCGACACGCTCCTGTCTGCCTGGAAGGTGGAGGGCAGGTCCCCGCCCGAGGATGCCCAGCCCGCGCTCGCCATCTTCAAGGACCTGCTGGCGGCGCGCGGAGCGCTCGACTTCGACGACCTCGTCGTTCGAGCGGTCGAGCTGCTGGAACGGGACTCTGGGCTCCGGGAGCGATGGCAGCGCCGCTTCAGCCACCTGGCGGTCGACGAGTTCCAGGACGTGGACGCAGCCCAGCTCCGGCTGGTCCGCATCCTCGCCGAGCCGGAGCAGAACCTGTTCGTGGTCGGCGACGACGACCAGACGATCTACGCCTGGCGCCTGGCTGACGTGCGTCGAATCCTTGGCTTCTCCGAGCTCTACCCTCAGGCGAGGCGCGTGCAGCTGGCCACCAACTACCGATGCCCGCCGGCCGTCGTGGCTGCCTCGCGACGCCTGATCGCCATCAATGCCGAGCGCTTCGAGAAGCGCATCGACGCGACCCCTGGGCGACGCGCCGAGCCTACGGCGATCATGATGATGGCATCCGTCGGACCCGCCTGGCCGGATCGCCTCGCGGCACTGGCCGCAACCGAGGCGGCGAACCGAGGAGTCTGCTGCATCCTCGCACGTACGCGTGCCGAGCTGACGCCGGTCGCCCTGGCGTTGCTGCGAGCTGAGCAGCCGCACGCGACGACCCTCCCGACGCCCCTGGAGGCCGAGCCCGTGCGGGCGCTGCTCGATGCGGCTCGCCGTCTGCCGCCCGCGGAGCCAGCCTTCCGTGCCCTGCTTCGACTTCGAGGCATGCGCGGTTGGCGCCGGGGCGACGGAAACGACGCGCTGGGCGACGACGACCATGCTGCCATCGACGCGCTGCTCGGCTGGGCTGCCGCCTTTGCGCGGCTCGATCGGTTCCTGGCGGCCGGCGACGAGGTCCTCGCCCGGCTAACGCGGCTTCGCGACCCGGCCGCGCCGATCGAACTGGTCACCGTCCATGGTGCCAAGGGTCGGGAGTGGCCGACCGTCGTAGTGATCGGGTTCGAGGAGGAGCGCTTCCCGAACTGGCGGGCCTTGCAGGGGGCTGCGGATCCGGCGCGAGCCGTGGAGGAGGAACGGCGCCTTGGCTACGTCGCGCTGACGCGAGCTACGCGTCGACTGGTACTTGCCTTCGACCCAGCCCGGCCATCGCGGTTCCTGGGGGAGATGGGCTACAGCCCGACCTCGGATGCAATCACGGAGAGGTAGCGAACCATCCGGGCCACGTGCTCGTCGAAGTCGAGACCGATCTCCTCGGCCCCGGCCAGCAGCATCTCGCGCGGCACGGCGCGGGCGAAGGCCTTGTCCTTCATCCGCTTGCGAACACTGGCCGGCTCGACGTCCTCCAGCTTGCGAGAGGGGCGCATCAGGGCCACCGCCACGAGGAATCCGGTAAGCTCGTCGCAGGCGTAGACAAGGTGGTCGAGGCGGCTCTCACGCGGAATTCCCAGAGCGTCGTTGTGGGAGCGCACGGCGTGGACCACCTCATCGGGATACCCGAGCTCGTGCAGCTCATCGGCACCGATTGCACCGTGCGCGGCGGGATCGGGAAAGCGCTCGTAGTCGAGGTCGTGCAGCAGGCCCGCGATCCCCCACATCTCGACCGTGGCGTTGTCCTGGCCGTCGTCGACGGCGTACCCGTTGACGCCAGCCTCGACCAGCAGCCCGTGCTTGCGAAGCGAGGGATTGACGTTCCAATCGTGGAGCAGGGCAAGCGCCTCGGCGCGGGTCGGCATGATTCCCTCCTAGCTGGCGACCGCGGCCGGCTCGCGGCGGCGCGCACGGCGCGGTGTGGCGGCCTCGCCCATGCCGAGTGCATGGCGCAGGTACCGACCCGTATGCGAGGTGCGGGTTCTGGCAATCTCCTCGGGCGTTCCCGCCGCCACGAGGTCGCCACCGGCGGCGCCACCCTCGGGGCCGAGGTCAATGACCCAGTCCGCGCTCTTGATGACGTCGAGGTTGTGCTCGATCACGACGACCGTATTGCCGGCGTCCACCAAGCGACCCAGCACCTGCAGCAGGCGCGCCACGTCGTCGAAGTGCAGCCCGGTGGTCGGCTCGTCGAGGATGTAGAGGGTCTGTCCGGTGGCTCGCTTCGAGAGCTCGGTCGCCAGCTTCACGCGCTGTGCCTCGCCGCCGGAGAGCGTCGTCGCCGGCTGGCCTAGGTGGACATAACCCATGCCCACGTCGTGCAGCGTCTGCAGCTTGTTGCGGATCGACGGGACTGCGCTGAAGAAGGCGAGGGCCTCGTCCACGGTCATCTCCAGGATCTCCGCGACGTTGTGCCCCTTGTAATGGATCTCGAGCGTCTCGCGGTTGTACCGCTTTCCCTTGCACACCTCGCATTGGACGTACACGTCAGGCAGGAAGTGCATCTCGATCTGCACGATCCCCGCCCCCTCGCATGCCTCGCAGCGACCGCCCTTGACGTTAAAGCTGAAGCGTCCAGGCCGATACCCGCGCAGCCGCGATTCAGGAACCGCGGCCAGCAGCTCGCGCAGCGGCGCCCACAGCCCGGTGTAGGTCGCTGGATTCGAGCGCGGGGTTCGCCCGATCGGGCTCTGGTCGATCTCGATCACCTTGTCGACGCGGTCGATCCCCTCGATCCTGTCGTGAGCGCCGGGACGCTCGCGGGCGCCCCAGATTCGCGCCGCGAGTGCCGGATACAGGATCTGGGTGACCAGGCTCGACTTGCCGGATCCGCTCACCCCGGTGACGGCCACGAACCGGCCGAGCGGGAAGGCGATATCGACGTTGCGCAGGTTGTTCTCGCGCGCACCACGCACCGTCAGCCACTCCCCGCTGCCCCGTCGGCGCTGCGCCGGCACCGGCACCGAGCGGTCACCGCGCAGGTAGGCCGCCGTGATCGAGCGCTGGCTGTGGAGCAGCTCCGGCAGCGATCCGGAGTGGATCAGCTCCCCGCCGTGCTCGCCCGCTCCGGGGCCGATGTCGATCACCCAATCGGCAGCGCGGATCGTCTCCTCGTCGTGCTCCACCACGATCAGGGTGTTGCCCAGGTCGCGCAGCCGCATGAGGGTCGCGATCAGCCGGTCGTTGTCCCGCTGGTGGAGGCCGATCGACGGCTCGTCGAGGATGTAGAGGACCCCCATCAGGCTCGACCCGATCTGCGTCGCCAGCCGGATCCGCTGCGCCTCGCCACCGGAGAGCGAGCCGCTCGCCCGGTCGAGGGTCAGGTAGTCGAGGCCCACGTCGACCAGGAAGCCGAGGCGCGCGCGGATCTCCTTGAGCACCTGCCGCGCGATGTGGTTCTCGCGCTCGGTGAGCAGGTCCGGCAGGCCGGCGTACCAGGCCAGCGCATCGGTCACCGCCAGCCGTGTCGTCTCGATGATGTTCCGATCGCCGACCGTCACGGAGATGGACTCGGGCTTGAGCCGCATCCCGCCGCAGGTCGGGCAGGGCCGCTGCGTCATGTAGCGCTCGATCTCGGTCTTGGTCGCCTCCGAGCTGGTCTCCCGGTAGCGGCGCTCGAGGTTGGGCAACACCCCCTCGAAGGTGGTCGAGTACGAGTGCTCCTGCCCCTGCCGAGACTTGTAGCGGACGGTGACGCGCTCGCCATGGTTGCCGCGAAGGAGGATCTCGCGGGCCTTTTCGGAGAGCTCGCCGATCGGCGTATCGGTCCGGAAGCCGTACCGATCCGCGACGGCCTCCAGGATGGTGGCGAACCACGAGGCTGTCGCCACCATGCGTCGCCACGGCAGGACGGCACCTTCCGCCAGCGAGAGCGATGGATTTGGCAGCACCAGGTCTGGATCGATCTCGAGCCGGTTGCCAAGCCCGGTGCAGGCCGGGCAGGCGCCGTGCGGCGAGTTGAAGCTAAAGTTGCGGGGCGCCGGCTCCTCGAAGCTGCCCCCGTGCTCGGGGCAGGCGTACCGCTCGCTGTAGAGCCGGTCGCTTCCCTTCGGCCCCTCGTCGGGGAGGTGGACCATAAGCGTCCCATCCGAGAGCCGCAAGGCTGTCTCGATCGAATCGGCCATGCGGGCGGCATCGGGCCGGGGATTGCCGTCGTCATCGGTCAGGCGCACCACCAGGCGGTCGACCACGATCTCGATCGAGTGCTTGAACTTCTTGTCGAGGTCGATCTCCTCGTCCAGGTCCCGGAACTCGCCGTCGACCCGTACCCGCACGAAGCCCCCCTGCTTGGCGCCGGCCAGGAGCTTCTCGTGCTCGCCCTTGCGGTCGCGCACCAGCGGGGCCAGCAGCATCAGCCTGGTTCCGTCGGGGAGCTCGAAGAGCTGGTCGATGATCTGCTCCACCGTCTGGCGTGCGATCTCGCGGCCGCAGACCGGGCAGTGCATGCGGCCGATTCGCGCGAAGAGGAGGCGCAGGTAGTCGTACACCTCGGTCACCGTTCCGACGGTCGAGCGCGGGTTCCGGCTTGAGCCCTTCTGGTCGATGCTGATCGCAGGGCTGAGCCCGTCGATCTGGTCGACGTCCGGCTTCTCCATCTGCCCCAGGAACTGTCGCGCGTAGGCGCTCAGCGACTCGACGTAGCGTCGCTGTCCCTCGGCGTAGATCGTGTCGAAGGCAAGGCTGCTCTTGCCGCTTCCCGAGAGCCCGGTGATCACGATCAACCGCTCGCGGGGCATCTCCACGTCGAGGTTCTTGAGGTTGTGTTCGCGCGCGCCACGCACGACGATCCGGTCGGAAGGCATTGGGTCGATGATATCAGACCTATGTGAACGCCCGTTCTGTTCCGCTTACCGCAGCAGGCCGTCGTAGGTGCTGACGACGAAGGTATTGCGGCAGCGGTCCACCCGGTCCGGGACGCAGCCAGCCGCGGCTGGGTCGTTGAAGTGACCGGTGAAGACGAGCTGCTGGAGCCGCAGGTTCGGTCCTCCCGGCTGGGCCCGCGATGGGAACGGCCGGCCGTCGGGGGCCGCCAGCCGCAGCCCGTCGCGCTCCAGCTCGGCCGGGCTCACGTCCTCGCTCGGCTGCTGGCTGAGAAGCACCCGCAGCGGGCAATCGCGCTGGAGCCAGGCGACGGACGCGTCCACTCCCCCGTTGTCGCCGACGCAGTCACCCGCCAGCTCGGCGTACCACCCCACGATCCGCAGCTCGGTACCGTCATGCTGTGCCGCCCGATCATGCTGCGCGAGGATCTCGCCGACCGGGTACTCCGTCAGCTCCGGCCGCGGCTCGCCAAGGGAGCCAATCACCAGCATTAGGAAGACGAATGCGCCGAGGGCTGCCACCAGCGCAAGGCCGATCCGGGTCTCTCGGTTCACGGCGCATCCCCGAGCGTCTGCCAGCGAGCCCCCAACAGCTCGATCCCCCGTCGCCAGAGCTCGACTCGCGCCGGGTCATTCAGCCAGGTGGACGCCCCCGACGGATGCGGCAGGGCGATGACGGATGCGCCCGGCGCCGCCTCCCAGGCCAGCTCCGTCCCGCCCAGTTCGTCCAGGCGAGCGTTCGCGCCGAACGCGTACCGATGCGCCATGCCGCCGACCAGGACGATCAGCCGCGGGGCGACAAGGCGAACCTCCGCCTCGAGGTAGGGCGACCAGTGCAGCACCTCGGCCCGCGACGGCGCCGAATCGACCGAGGATCCGGGCCGTCGGCCCGGATAGCATTTCCCGACCGATGTCACGTACCAGCGGGAACGAAAGTCGTCGACGCTGATCCCCGCCAGCGCCAGCCAGCCGGCCAGCCGCCGCCCGGCGTCATGCGCGAACGGCAGGCCGGTCTCGATCTCGCGCCATCCCGGGGCCTGCCCGATCAGCACTGCCAGCTCGCTCCCGTCGCCCGAGAGGACCGGCCGCGACCCACCCTCGCAGAGCGGCATGGCGTCCTGCAGGGCCCGCAGTTCGGTGCCCGCCGCAGCCCGACGCGGCTCTGGGATCGGCCAGTCGCCGGCATGCCGGACGCGCTTAGGCCTAGAGGCTGCGATCAGTTGGCCGCTCCCGGCAGCTCATCGGCAAGGCGCAGGTCGTCGGCGATCGCCAGCCGGACGGCGCGCCGGACGCCGTCGCCCATCGCGCCCGCGCTCTCCAGTGCCGTGGTCAGCGCGTCGCGTGCGTGGTACAGGCGATCGACGGGCTCACCGCTCGGCTCCGTTGGTGAGCCGCCGAGCTGGACGGCCAGCATCAGGTCCTGCTCTGCGATCCGCTCGAGCGCTTCCTTGGGTGCCGCGTCCGCGGTGGCATCGAGACGGTCCGCGAGGAGCTCGCGGGCCAGCTCCAGCCAATGCAGGTAGCGGCCGAACTCGTCGTCGCCGGGCGGCAGGTCGTCCAGGCTGAACGCGGCACGCGTCCCGTCGGCGGACGCGGCCCGCTCGACCTCGTACCAGTTGTCGCCGACGAACGTTGGTGCCTCCTCGCCCGCCTCACGGAGCCAGTCCACGAAGCGCGCCACCCTGCGCGGCATCTCGTTGGTGGCCTCGGTGTCGGACGCAGCAAAGACGGCGCAGCCGGGAAGCTCGGCCGCGTATGCAGCCACCGTTGCGCCGTCGTCGATCCCCGTCTCGACGAAGATGGCGTGGGGCATGGTGCCGGCCATCGCTCGCCTCTACGGCCGGCGACGGCGGGGTAGGCGGCGACGCGATCCGGCGGCCACGATGTTCGGCCGTGCCGCCGTGCTGAAGACCTCCCGCGGCACTCGTCGCGGCTCGCCACCGAACTCCCCCGCCTCGGCAGCCGCGGCGTAGACGTCGGCGGGGATGCTCCCCGGGGCCGCGGCCAGCTCCTCGCGCAGGCGGCGCAGCTGCAGGATCTCGTCCCGCAGCGCCGCCGCGCGCTCGAACTCCAGGTTGCGGGCCGCCTCCTTCATCTGGGCCTCGAGCCGGCCTGTCATGGCGGCCAGCTCCTCGGGCTCTTTGCCCGCCACGTCGAGCTCGGTGCGCTCCTCGGCGACCCGGCGCAGCCCGTCGTTGATGTCGCGGATCTCCTTGATGATCGTCTCGGGCACGATCCCGTGCTCAGTGTTGTAGGCGACCTGCCGCTCGCGTCGGCGGGTCGTCTCCTCGATCGCGGCGCGCATCGAATCGGTCTCGCGATCGGCGTACATGATCACCCGGCCACCGATGTTTCGAGCCGCGCGGCCGATGACCTGGATCAGCGAGCCGCCGGAGCGCAGGAAGCCCTCCTTGTCGGCGTCCAGGATGGCGACCAGCGTGACCTCCGGGAGGTCGAGCCCCTCGCGCAGCAGGTTGATGCCGACAAGGACGTCGTACACCCCCAGCCGCAGGTCGCGCAGGATCTCGACCCGCTCGAGCGTGTCGACCTCGCTGTGCAGCCACTGCACCTTGATCCCGAGCTCGGCCAGGTAGTCGGCCAGGTCCTCGGCCATCTTCTTGGTGAGGGTCGTGACCAGCGCCCGCTCGCCGCGCTCCACCGTCTCGCGAATCTCGGCCAGCAGGTCGTCGATCTGGCCGGCCGTCGGCCGCACCGTGATCTGGGGATCGATCACCCCGGTCGGCCGGATGAACTGCTCGGCGACGCGGTCCGCACGCTCCCTTTCGTAGGGTCCGGGCGTGGCGCTCATGTAGATCACCTGGTTGAGGTGGTCCTCCCACTCCTCGAAGGTGAGCGGCCGGTTGTCGAGCGCGGACGGCAGGCGGAACCCGAAGTCGACGAGGATCTCCTTGCGGGTCCGGTCGTTCTTGTACATGCCATGGACCTGCGGAACCGAGATGTGGCTCTCGTCCACGATCAGCAGGAAGTCGGTCGGGAAGTAGTCGATCAGGGTCCATGGCCGGCTCCCCTGCTCGCGCCCCGCCAGGTGGCGGCTGTAGTTCTCGATCCCGGAGCAATAGCCGACCTCGCGCATCATCTCCAGGTCGAAATCGGTCCGCTGCTTGAGGCGCGCGGCCTCCAGGTCGCGACCCTCGCTGGAGAGCCAGGCGACCCGTTCCTCCATCTCGGCCTCGATCTTGGTGATCGCCACCAGGAGCTTGTCTCGCGGAGTGACGTAGTGGGAGGCCGGGTAGAAGTTGACCTCCTTCCGCTCGGCCAGCACCTCGCCGGTCAGCGAGTCGACCTCGACGATCTTTTCGACCTCGTCACCGAAGAAGTCCACGCGGACCAGGTACTCCCCGTGCGGTGGCTGGACCTCGAGCACGTCGCCGCGCACCCGGAATCGGGCGCGCGCCATGGCCGCGTCGTTGCGCTGGTACTGCAGGTCGACCAGGTGCCGAAGGATCCCGTCGCGACGGTAGTGGCCGCCGACCTTGAGGTTGATGACGGTCGCCCCGTAGTCGACCGGTGCGCCCAGGCCGTAGATGCAGGAGACGGACGCCACGATGATCACGTCGCGCCGCTCGAACAGGGCGCGCGTGGCGTTGTGCCGGAGCCGATCGATCTCGTCGTTCCGCGACGAGTCCTTCTCGATGTAGGTGTCGGACCGCGGCAGGTAGGCCTCTGGTTGGAAATAGTCGTAGTAGCTGACGAAGTACTCGACCGAGTTGTCCGGGAAGAACTCGCGGAACTCCTGGTAGAGCTGCGCGGCCAGCGTCTTGTTGTGCGCCATCACCAGCGTCGGCTTGCCGACCGCCTCGATCACCTTGGCCGCCGTGAAGGTCTTGCCCGTGCCGGTCGCGCCCAACAGGACCTGGTGCTTCAGCCCGGTCCGCACCCCGTCGACCAGCGCCGCGATGGCGGTCGGCTGGTCGCCGGTCGCCTCGAATGGCGCGTGGACCTTGAGATCGGGCATGGGAGAGAGGCCTCATGGCGACGGACGGAGGGGGCGGGGGTGAATTCTAGCGAACCGCCATCAGGACCTCATAGGCGGCGTCCACCTGGCGTCGCGTCTCGTCGATCGGGGCCGAGCCGTCGATCACCCGATCGGCCGCTCCGACCTTGTCCTCCTGCGACGTCTGATTCGCGAGTCTCGCCCGTGCCGCCTCAACGTCGAGGCCCCGCGCGGCCAGCCGAGCCAGCGCGTCCGCCTCGTCACAGCGCACCACCCAGATCTCGTCGCACCGATCCAGGAGTGGCGACTCCAGCAGCTTGATGGCTTCGATGCAGGCCGCCTCCGCCCCGGCGTCCATCAGCTCGGCCAGCCGGGATCGCACTGCGTCCCTCACCGGCGGATGCAGGATGGCCTCGAGGTCGGCAAGTGCCTCCGGGTCGGCGAACACGACCTCGGCCAGCTTCCCGGCGTCCGACGTGCCGAACCGCCGCTCGATGCGCTCCCGCGCGATCCCGTCATTGTTGCGAACCTGGCGGGCCACCTCGTCCGCGTCGACGGTGGCGACCCCCAGGTCGCGCAGCATCCCCGAGACGGTGCTCTTGCCGCAGCCGATGTTGCCGGTCAGGCCGATGACCTTCATGCCGGCCCCGGCTCGTCGGGCAGCGCCTGGCAGTGCGGGCAGAAGTGCGTGCTGCGCTGGCCCACCACGATCCGCGAGATCGGCCGCCCGCAGCGCAGGCAGGGCTGACCCGTGCGCCGATACACTGCCAGCCGCTCCGCGTTGTCTCCCGGTTCGCCGTCCGCCCCCACGTAATCAGCGAAGCTCGCGCCGCGATTCGCGATCCCCTGCCGCAGGACGGCTCGGACCGCGCGGTGCAGACGCCGCACCTCCTCCTGTGTGAGCGTATCGGCGGCCCGCAAGGGATGCAGCCGGGCTCGCCAAAGCGCCTCGTCGGCGTAGATGTTGCCGACCCCGGCGATGAAGGTCTGGTCCAGGAGCAGCGTCTTGAGCCGGGCGGATCGTCCCTTCAGCCGAGCGGCGAGGCGCGCTGCGCTGAAGGAGTGCGCCAGCGGCTCCGGCCCGTGGCGGGCGAACACGTCGCCTACCCGGTACGGCTCGCGTGCCTCCGCCACGCCGCGCCGGGCACCTCCTCGCCGCCTCGGCCGCGGCACGCCGCCGCGCTCCCAGAGCCCGATCCTGCCGAACTTGCGTACGTCCCGGTAGCGCAGCTCGCGACCATCGGCGAGCCGGAAGACGACGCGCGCGTAGCGGTCGTCGGGGGTCCCCGGCGCGGCCACGATCAGCGCACCGGTCATGCGCAGTGCGACGGTCATGACCCGCCCATCGGCGAGGTGGAGCAGCACGCTCTTCGCACGTCGCCCGACGCGACTGATGGTGGCGCCACGCAACTCTGCGGCGAACCGCTCAGCGGGCTGCGGGTGGCGGATCGTCCGCTCCCAGCGGACCTCGGCATCAGCAATCGTGGCGCCGGCCACCCAGCGCTGCAGGTCGCGGGCCACGGTCTCGACCTCGGGGAGCTCCGGCATCAGGCCTCACGCACCGATCGGCTCGGCGATGGCCTCTTCGGCCTCCTCGCGCGCCACGTCGGTCGAGGTCTTGGGGACGCGCCGCCAGGCGCCGTCCTCGCGGAGGTATCGGTCCATCTCCTGCCAGTTCGTCCCGACCTTGAAGTCGACCTCGAGTGCCGGATCCAGCGGGAGCGCCCCCTCCATCACCTCGCGCGCCAGCTCGGCGAGCACGGGCAGCTCCTCCGTATCGGTCTCGAAGACGAGCTCGTCATGGACCTGCAGCAACATGCGCGAGTGGAGGCCACGCTCCCGCATCGCCGCCTGGAGGTGGACCATGGCGATCTTGATCCCGTCCGCCGCCGTTCCCTGGATCGGCATGTTGATGGCCATCCGCTCTCCCGCTGAGCGCAGGGCGCTGTTTCGCGCCGTGAGCTCGGGGAGGTACCGTCGCCGTCCCAGCAGCGTGCTGACGAAGCCCTGGTCGCGAGCCAGGATCCGCATCTCGACGGTGTAGCGACGGATCCCGGGGTAGGCGGCGTAATAGTCGGCGATATAGCGGTCCGCCTCCTCCTGCGGGATGCGCAGGCGCTGCGCCAGGCCAAAGCCGGACAGCCCATACGCGATGCCGTAGTTGATCATCTTCGCCACGCTCCGCTCCCGTGGGCCAACCTGCTCCGGCGTCAACCCCAGGACGCGGGCGGCAGCCGCCAGGTGAACGTCGTTGTGCGCGGCGAAGTCCGCCTTCAGACCCTCGTCACCGGAGACGTGGGCCAGGATGCGCAGCTCCTGCTGCGAATAGTCCGCGCCCAGCAGCAACTTTCCGGGGGGCGCGACGAACGCACCGCGAATGCGGCGGCCAAGCGCCGTTCGGATCGGGATGTTCTGGAGATTCGGATCCGTGCTGGACAGCCGGCCGGTCGCGGCCACCGCCTGCGAGTAGGTGGTGTGCACCCGGCCCTCGTCGTCGGCCAGGAGCGGCAGTGAGTCGACGTAGGTGGACTTCAGCTTGGCAACTTGGCGGTGCTCCAGGATCAGCCCGACCGCCTCATGCTTGTCGCGGAGCTCTTCAAGGACCGATGCGTCCGTCGAGTACCCGGTGCGCGTCTTCTTGGTGGCCGGCAGCTCCAGCTCATGGAACAGGATCTGCTCGAGCTGCTTGGGTGAGCCGATGTTGAACGGGTGCCCGACGAGCCCATAGATCTGCGTCTCGAGCGAGGCGAGCCGGTTTCCGAACTCCTCGGCCATCGCCGCGAGGGCCGCTCGGTCGATCGCCACGCCGGCCAGCTCCATGTCGGCCAGCACCGGCAGGAGCGGCATCTCCACCTCATTGAAGAGGGCCGTCAGCCCGGCCTCCCCCATCTCGGCTTCGAGCGCCGGCTTGAGCAGGAGCGAGATCAGCGCCTCGCCCGCGGCGCGTCTGGCAACGACCGCCTCCTCAGCCCCTGACTCTCCGCTGACCGGCCTCGGTGGCAGCTCGGTGCCGTACCGATTGGCTGCGAGGTCGTCGAGGGTCTGGGCGCGCAGCGCTGGATTGAGCATGTAGGAGGCGACCAGGGTGTCGAAGGCCGGGCCGAGCAGGGTGATCCCCGACTTGGCAAGGGGCACCATCACCTGTTTCAGGTCGTGCCCGATCAGGGTGCGGTCCTCGCGCGCGAACCACTGCGGAAGCCACGGCGATCCGTTCTCGGGGTCAGGGTCGAGGGGCAGATACCAGCACGATCCATCGGCCCCGGCCATCGCGATCCCGAGCAGGGCCCGGTCGTGAGTGCGCCCCGAGCCGGCCGCCCAACCCAGGCCAACCGCGTCCCCGTGCGCCGCCAGCCAGGCCTCCAGCTCGACCCGATCCGCCTCGTTTCTCGGAACGCGCGGATCAACATGCTCGATGGCACCACCGGGATCGACGAGTGGGTCCGGCGCCACGCGCGAGGATGCACCCTGTGCCGCCTCGCCGCCCGCTGCCACGGATGCCGCGCCCCTGCCCAGCAGGTCGAGCGACAGCTGGAGCCCGCCCTTCGTGTCGCGCTCGGGGGCGTCGTGCCCCGTCGGCGCGATGCTCGACGGCGGCAGGCGGTCGATCAGCGACCGGAATTCGAGCTCGCGAAGGCGCTGCGCCACCGCGCGGCGGTCGTAGCGACCGGTGCGCGCCGACTCGAGATCCAGGGGCACCGGCAGATCGGTCACGATGCGCCCCACCTTCCGAGACAGGAATGCTGACTCGCGGTGCTCCGCCAGCCGCTCCCGGAGCTTGCCCTTCACCTCGTCGAGGTGCTCGTACAGGTTGTCGAGCGAGCCGAACTGCTGGAGGAGGGTGACGGCTGTCTTCTCCCCGACGCCGGGCACACCCGGGATGTTGTCGGAGGTGTCTCCCTTGAGCGCCTTGTAGTCGAGCATCTGGTCCGGACGCAGGCCATAGCGCTCCATGACCCGGGCCTCGTCGTAGACGACCGTGTTCGCGACCCCCATCCGGGTGGTAAAGAGCCGGATGTGATCGTTGACGAGCTGCAGGCCGTCCAGGTCGCCCGAGACCATGTAGGTGTCCACTCCCGCGGCGGCGGCCTCAAGGGCCAGGGTGCCGATCACGTCATCGGCCTCGTAGCCCTCCAGCTCACGGATCGGCATTCCCATCATCGTCACCAGCTCGCGCACCATCGGGAACTGGGCGCGGAGGTCATCGGGCATCGATGGACGGCCGGCCTTGTAGTCGGGGTAGGCATCGAACCGGAACTGCGGCTTGCCCAGGTCGAAGCTCACGATCGCGTAGTCCGGCTTGAGATCCTGCATCCCGCGCAGCACGATGTTGAGGAAGCCGAAGATCCCCGTCACGAGCATGCCGTCTGACGTCGTGAGGGGCGTCTGCATCATCGCGAAATAAGCCCGATACACGATGCTCGGCCCGTCGATGAGCATCAGGATCGGTCGGCGGTCGGCCATCATCGGAGTCTAGACCGGGTCGCCCGGCCTAGAATCCGCGGCAGTGCCAAACGACGCTCTGCGCGATCCTTACGCGGTGCTGGGGATCCCTCGCGACGCCAGCCAGCAGCAGGTTGCAGGTGCCCATCGGCGCCTGGCAAAGCGTTTCCATCCCGACCTGCACCCGGACGAGCAGACCGCGAACCACATGCGACAGGTCAACGAGGCCTGGCGCATCCTCTCCTCGAGCGCGCGCCGGGCGGAGTACGACGCCGGTCACCCCACGGCGGGCACCCCCAGCAGTGGGCATTGGGCTGCGTCGCGGCGGCCGATCCGTCCCTCGCAGCCCACGACCACGCGCACCTGGGCGACCTGGCGCGCCACAGATGCCGAGACTCGCGCCGCCCCTCGCACGATTCGTCAGCCAGGCGAGGTTCAGCTGCCCCAGACCCGCCGGCCGACGCCGCTGGAGATCGGTCCGCGCACATTCCGCGACTCAGGCTGGGCGGCGCTGATCGTGGCCGCGGTCTTCCTGGCGCTGCTGGCGATCGCCGTGGTGGTCGGGAAGCTCGCCTAGCCAGCGCGGGGCGAGAGGGAGAAGCGCAGCGCGGTCGAGATCCCGAACAGGCCGACCCCCGCGATGAGCAGGGTCAGCCACGGCTGCTCGGACGAGGAATTACCCGTCTCGTAGTCGGTCCGGCCGTTGTCCTCTGCAGTGGGCCGCGGCTTCGCTGGCGTGCCCGAACCCATGGTCTGAGGCTCGACAGAGCTTGGAGGGCCAGCGCTGCCACGCATGTCGGTCGGTGCCACGGACGGAGAATCCGCGCCGGCGACTGGACCAACTTCGCGATCCGACGCAGTGGCTTGCGATGCGGCATCGAAACTGGCTGCTTTGCTCAACAGATCTGCCGCGCCGGACGCCCCGATGCCCACGGCGCCGACAAGCACCAGTCCAATCCCGGCCGCCATCGCCGGGGCGGTCAGGCGGCGCAGCCAGGAGCCTGGGCTGGTGGCAGGGGTGGCATCCCAAACGGGAGGGATGAGGCGCAGGGGGCGCGAGGAGGCGAGGTCTGGAAGCTCGGCGAGAGCGTCGCGCAGGAGGGAGAGCTCATCGACCAGCGGTCGGCAGCGATCGCAGGCCGCCACGTGCGCGACGAGCGATGAGTCGGCGAGCACGTCGGAATCGCCGCCGGCATAGGCGGACAGCCGCTCGTCGTCGGGATGAGGCGCGTTCTGCATGGTCATCGGTCCAGACGCCTCTCGTTCAGGAAGAGTTCCCGGTGCTCAGCCATCAGCTCACGGAGTCGCAGGCGGCCGCGGTGGATCCGCGACTTGACGGTCCCCAGCGCCGACTCGGTCGCTTCGGCCACCTCGCCGTAGTCCATCCCGTACACGTCGCACATCACGAGCGCCGTGCGCTGGTCCTGCGGCAGCAGTCGCAGGGCGGCATCGAGGTATCGGTACAGTTCCGAGCGGCCCGCCTCCGCCTCTGGATCGACGGCCGAGCGGTCCGGCAGCTCCGCCTCACCCTCCTCGGCGTCCGGGAGCGTCGTCGTCGGCTTGCGCTGGGCCCGGCGCAGGATGTCGTAGCTGGCATTCGCGGTGATCCGCAGCAGCCACGAACGGAACAGCCCGCCGCGGTACTTGGCGATGGCGTCGTAGGCGTGCACGAAGGCATCCTGCGCCGCGTCGGCGGCCTGGTCCGGGTCGCCGAGCAGGCGCCAGGCGAGCCCGTAGCAGGCCGACTGGTAGTGCTCGATCAGCTGCGTGAAGGCAGTGCGATCGCCGGACGCGGCGCGCGCGATCACCGCCTCCTCGTCGGGGAGGGGCGCGGTGCGCGACGCGGGCCGGGCGGGGTCGCGAGGAAGCATCGGACACCTATGATCACATTCCGCAGAGAGAGAAGTATTGCGGGGTCTCAACCATTCATTGACCGCGAATTGGTTGCGCATTCCCGCATTTCTTGTCACTTTGCATGCTGCGCCGAGCCGCCGCGGGAACAACGACGTGCTGCCGGCTTGAAGTGCTGCGTTGGAGGAGACCGAGTGCCGACCCCCTTGATCCATGGACGCAGACGAGCTGCCCCGCTGGCCGCCGTCGGCCTGTTGTTGAGCACCACCCTTGCGCTCGCCCCAGCCGCCGTCGCGGCCGGGCTGACACTCTCGACCCCCTACCCGTCCGTGGTGGTGGGGCCGGGCACGACGGTTGGCTTTGACATCGCGGTCGCCGGCAACCCGAACGAGCAGGTCGGGCTCGCTGTATCGGGGGTTCCGGCCGGGTGGACGGCGACCCTGCGCGGCGGCGGATACGTGGTCACGGGCGTCCAGACCGATGCCAGCGGCAGCGCGACCGTCCGCCTGGAGCTGGAG
>JACDEL010000050.1 GCA_013816405.1 Chloroflexota bacterium
CGTCCAGCCGGCGGCCGGCTGGACCCTCACGTGGCTCGATGCCGAGGGGCTCGCCCGGCTGAGCAACGGGTCGCGTACCGAGGTCTGCCTTGTCGAGGGCTCCGGCGCGAACTGGGTGGTGACGCTTCGCGGTCGGCGCATCGCCGTCGCGGTGCGCACTTGGCGGGAGCGCGTCCTGGCCGATGCCGAGTCCGCCTCCCGGGGGCATGACGGCCCGATCGAGGTGCGCGCGACGCTCCCCGGGCTGGTGGTGGCGATCGTCGTGCAAGAGGGGGATGAGGTGTCATCGGGCGCGACCCTGATGACCATCGAGGCTATGAAGATGCAGAACGAGGTCCGCGCACCACAGGCGGGGCGTGTTGCGGCGATTGCCGTGGTCGCCGGCCAGGCGGTTGGGGCCGGGACGCCCCTGCTGCGCATCGAGTAGGGCAGCTCGGGGTCGCTCGCCTCGTACAATCCGACGGTGATGAGCGACCCCGAGCGCGCCGCGCGGCCTCCGCATCGGTCCACCTCGGGGATCGAGATCCGACCGGTCTACCGAGCCCGGGACCGCGAGGCGGCCCACGCCAACGACGAGCCCGGAGCCTTTCCATTCACCCGTGGCATTCGCCCCGACGGGTACCTCGGGCGACCGTGGACGATGCGCCAGTACGCAGGCTTCGGCTCAGCGGCCGAGACGAACAGGCGCTTCCGCTACCTGCTGGCCAGCGGTCAGACAGGCCTCTCGGTCGCCTTCGACCTGCCAACGCAGATGGGGTACGACAGCGACGACCCGATGGCGGTGGGTGAGGTCGGCCGGGTAGGGGTGCCCATCGACACCATCGCCGACATGGAGGCGCTCTTCGACGGCATCCGGCTCGACGCGGTGAGCACCAGCATGACGATCAACGCCACCGCCGCCATCCTGCTGATCCTCTACGAGACGGTCGCGCGCCGGCACGGGATCGACCCCAGCACCCTGCGCGGCACCATCCAGAACGACATTCTCAAGGAGTACATCGCGCGCGGGACCTATATCTATCCGCCTGGCCCCTCCATGCGGCTGGTGACCGACACGTTCGCCTACTGCCGAGCCGAGCTCCCCGCCTGGAACACGATCAGCATCAGCGGCTACCACATGCGCGAGGCGGGCGCGACGGCCGTGCAGGAGGTCGCCTTCACCATCGCCGATGCGATCGCCTATTCGGAGGCCGCCATCGCCGCGGGGATGGTCTTCGACGAGTTCGCCCCGCGCCTCTCCTTCTTCTTCGCCGCGCACAACGATCTGTTCGAGGAGGCCGCCAAGTTCCGCGCCGCCCGCGCCGCCTGGGCGCTCGTGTCGCGCGACCGCTTCGGCGCCCGCGACGCGCGCAGCATGGCGATGCGCTTCCACGTCCAGACGGGCGGCAGCACGCTCACGGCCCAGCAGCCGGAGACGAACGTGGTGCGGACCACGGTGCAAGCGCTGGCTGCGATTCTGGGGGGAGCGCAGAGCCTGCACACGAACGCCTCGGACGAGGCGCTGGGGCTGCCGACCCCGGCCACGGCCCGGCTCGCTCTGCGAACCCAGCAGGTGCTGGCGTCCGAGTCCGGCGTCAGCATTCCGGTGGACCCACTCGGCGGCTCCTACTACGTGGAGTCGCTCAGCGACGAGATCGAGGCGCGCGTGCATGCCGAGCTGGCCGAGATCGATCGTCGTGGCGGGACGCTGGCTGCCCTGGCGGACGGCTACCAGCAGGCCGCCATCGCCGACGCGGCATATGAGGCACAGCGGGCGATCGAGACGGGGGAGCGGATCGTCGTCGGCGTCAACGCCTTCGCCGAGGACGGGGACGAGCAGCGGCCGCAGGCGCAGGTGATCGACCCGGCGGCCGAGGCGGAGCAGGTGGCGCGGACGCGCGCCGTGCGGGCGGGCCGCGATGCAGCCCGTGCCGACGAGACGGTCGCCGCCCTCGAGGCGGCCGCAGCCGGCACCGAGAACGTGGTGCCCAGGATCCGGGCCTGCGTCGAGTCGGAGGTCACGCTGGGTGAGATCAGCGGCGCGCTGCGGCGTGTCTGGGGAGAATATCGGCCGTGACGATAGGCCCGATCGACCACATTGCCGTCGTGGTGCGCTCGATCGACGAGGCGCTCCCGCGCTATCGGACCCTCCTCGGCTGGGAGCCGATCGATGCCCCCAGGGTCTTCGCATCGCAGCACGTCCGCCTCTGCTTCCTGGAACCCGGCACCGGCGGGGGTGCCAGGATCGAGCTGGTGGAGCCGACCGATGACGAGAGCGGTGTCGCGCGCTTCCTGGCGACCGGTGGCGAGGGCCTGCACCACGTCTGCCTGACCAGCGACGACCTCGCGGGCGACCTCGAGGCGCTTGCCGCCGCGGAGGCGGAGCTGATCGACCGTGAGCCACGTCCCGGCGCCCACGGCGACGTGGCCTTCATCCATCCGCGCACCCTGAACGGGGTCCTCTGGGAGCTGCTGGCAACGGCTCGAGGGGAGGGGCCATGAGCGACGACGAGCCGAGGGCGCCCGTCCCGGAGCGCCCCTTGCTGCACGGAGTCCGCGTCTGGCTTCGCCCCCTTGAGGCCCGCGACATGCCGGCTTACGTTGCCGGCATCAATGACACGCAGGTCGGTGGCCGCGCCGGCTACCGCATGCCGATGAGCCTTGAGCAGGCCACCGCCTGGCATGGGCGGACGCTCGAGCAGTCCATGTCCGGTGAGGGCTTCTTCTTCGCGGTCTGCGAGCTTGGCGACGACCGGTTCATCGGCACCACCTGGCTCAAGGAGGTGAATCGGCTGGACGGAAACGCGGAGCTCGCGATCTACATGGATCGCGACCACATCGGCTCTGGCTGGGGGACCGACGCCCAGCATGCGCTGCTCGCCTTCGGGTTTGGCACGCTCGGGCTCGAGCGGATCTGGCTGACCGTGCACGATGACAACGCGCGCGCCATCCGCTCGTACGAGAAGGTCGGCTTTCAGCGCGAGGGCGTCATGCGACGCTCAGTCCGCGTTGACGGGGAGCTCACCGACAGCGTCCTGATGTCGATCCTGCGTGACGAATGGCGGAGTAGCGAGAAGCCGAGCGGCTAGCGGACCCCCGCGTCGCGAAGCAGGGCCGGGATCTGGGACGGTGAGTCGGCGACCCGGACGCCTGCCGCCTGCAGCGCCTGCCGCTTCGATTCAGCCGTGCCGGCTCCCCCCGAGATGATCGCCCCGGCGTGGCCCATGCGACGGCCCGGCGGCGCCGTCCGTCCGGCGATGAAGGCCGCCACCGGCTTCCGCACCTCGCGGGCGCAGTAGTCCGCCGCGCGCTCCTCCTCGTCGCCGCCGATCTCGCCGATCAGGACGATCGCCTCCGTCTTGGGATCGGCATTGAGCATCTGCAGCACGTCGATGAAGGTCGTCCCGACGATCGGGTCGCCGCCGATCCCGACGCAGGTCGTCTGCCCGACGCCCGCATCGGTCATGGCCTGGACTACTTCATACGTCAGCGTGCCCGAGCGACTGACGAGGCCGACAGGTCCGGCACGATGGATGTCGCCGGGGATGATCCCGACCTTCGCACCGCCCACGGTCGTGACGCCAGGGCAATTCGGGCCGATCAGCCGCACTCCCTGTGCGCGCAACACATGGTGCACGCGCAGCATGTCGAGGGCGGGGATCCCCTCGGTGATGCAGATCACCAGCGGGATGCCCGCATCCGCCGCCTCGAGCATGGCGTCCGGTGCGAAGGCCGCCGGGACGAAGATGCAGGCTGCATCGGCCCCGGTCTGGGCCACCGCGTCGGCGACCGTGTCGAAGACGGGAACTCGCCCGTCGACGGCGGCCTGGCCGCCCTTGCCGGGGGTCACTCCCGCCACGATCTGCGTCCCGTACTCCAGCATCGCCCGCGAATGGAACTCGCCCTCGCGTCCGGTGATGCCCTGGACCAGGAGGCGGGTCTGCGCCCCGACCAGGATGCTCACGCCTGCGAGCCCGCGGCGGCGACCGCCTTGCGCGCCGCGTCGTCCAGGCTCTCGGCCGTGATCAGGTTCGCCGCGCGCAGGATCTCGGCCGCCTCCGTCGCGTTCGTGCCGACGATGCGCACCACCATCGGCACCTGTCGGCCAAGGCTCGCCCGCGCCTCGACGATCCCGTGCGCCACCTCGTCGCCGCGGGTGATCCCTCCGAAGATATTGATGAGGATCGCCTGCACGTTTGGGTCGTCCAGGATGATGCGGAAGGCGGCCGCCACGCGGTCCGCCTTGGCGCCGCCGCCGATGTCCAGGAAGTTCGCCGGCTCGCCGCCCGCCAGCTTGACGAGGTCCATCGTCGTCATCGCCAGCCCGGCGCCATTCACCATGCACCCGATGCTGCCGTCGAGCTTGATGAAGTTGATCCCCGCCTCGCGCGCGGCGATCTCCGATGGCTCCTCCTCGCGCAGGTCGCGCAGCGACTCGAGTTCGGGGTGACGAAAGAGGGCGGAGTCGTCGAGTACGATCTTGGCGTCGAGGGCCTCCAGGCGTCCTTCATCGGTCATCACCAGCGGGTTGATCTCCGCCAGGTCCGCATCCGACTCCATGAAGGCCGCATACAGTCCGCGCAGGGTCGCGCCGAAGTCCTTCCGGAGCTCTGCCGGCAGGCCGAGGAAGAACGCCACCCGGCGGACCTGGTGCTCCTGCAGGCCGATCAGCGGGTGGAGTGGCAGGCGCAGGATCGCCTCGGGGTCCGTCTTCGCGGTCTCCTCGATCTCCACGCCCCCCTCGGCGCTGGCGATGATGGTGCCCGTCTGCCCGCCTCGGTCGAGGATCAGGCCCAGGTAGTACTCCCTCGCGATCCGGGCGGCCGGCGCGACCAGCACGGTCCGGACCGTGACGCCCTTGATCTGGAGGCCGATGATCTCCTCCGCGCGCGCCGCGGCCTCGTCCGGGGTCGCTGCCAGCTTGACGCCGCCGGCCTTGCCACGACCACCCACCAGCACCTGCGCCTTGACCACCACCGGCCCGCCAATTCGGCCCGCGGCCTCGCGTGCCTCGTGGGGGTTCGTGGCTGTCTCGCCGTCGGGGACCGGCACGCCGTAGCGCGCCAGGATCTCCTTCGATCGGTATTCCTGGAGCTTCACTTCGCCCTCCTGCGGGCAGAACGGGTGGTCACCCATCAGCCTACACTTGCGATCGCTACCGTCGGCGCTGTGACCGGCGCGCACCGGAGACCACGTTCGTGACCTACATCGTCACTCTGATCCCCGGCGATGGGATCGGCCCGGAGCTCAGTGAGGCGACCGTCGGTGTCCTCGAGGCGACCGGGATCGGCTTCGCCTGGGAGGTGCAGCAGGCCGGAGAGGCTACCATCGCCAGCGAGGGGACCCCGCTTCCCGAGCGCGTCGTCGAGAGCATTCGTCGCAACGGGGTGGCGATCAAGGGACCGATCACGACGCCGGTCGGCACGGGCTTCCGCAGTGTGAACGTTGGGCTCCGCCTGGCGTTGGAGCTCTATGCCAACGTGCGTCCGGCGCGGAGCATGGTCGGGGTCGAATCCCGCTACACCGACGTCGACCTGATCATCGTGCGCGAGAACACCGAGGACCTGTACGCGGGCGTCGAGCACCGGGTGGGGCCCGATGCGGCGGAGAGCATCAAGATCATCACCCGCGCCGCCTCGCAGCGGATCGCGCGCTATGCGTTTGAGTACGCGCTGCGCAACGGCCGGCGCAAGGTCACCGCCGTCCACAAGGCGAACATCATGAAGCTGTCGGACGGCCTCTTCCTGGAGAGTTGCGGCCAGGTGGCGGCCGAATACGCCGGCCGGGTCGAGTTCGAGGACCGGATCGTCGACAACATGTGCATGCAGCTTGTCCAGAAGCCTGAGCGGTACGACGTGCTCGTGCTGCCGAACCTGTACGGGGATATCGTCAGCGACCTGGCCGCCGGGCTGGTCGGCGGGCTGGGCGTGGCCCCGGGGTCGAACATTGGAGAGACGGCCGCCGTGTTCGAGGCGGTGCACGGGTCGGCGCCCAAGTACGCCGGCCAGAACCGCGCGAACCCGACCGCCCTGATCCTCTCCTCGGCGCTGATGCTCCGCCACCTTGGCGAGACGGCGGCTGCCGATCGCGTCGAATCGGCGGTGCGAAGCGTCATCGCGGACGGTCGCGTCACCACTCACGACCTGGGGGGGCGCGCCGGCACCCGAGAGTTCGCGTCGGCCGTGGCCGAGCGCGTGCGGGGCACCTGACCGCTTCATGTTCCGATATCGGATCAGCTGGTCGCAGCTGGCCTGGTTGGGGCACCGCCTGTCGGGCATCGGCGTCCTCGTCTACCTCTTCATGCACATCGTCGAGAACGCCACGCTGGCCTTCGGTCCGAGCGTGTACGACACAACGCAGACCTTCTTCCGCAACCTGCCCGTGCGTCTGGGTGAGATCGTGCTGATGGCCGCGCTCGTCTATCACTCGCTCAACGGTCTGCGCGTCGTCGCCATGGACTTCTGGCCTGCCACCACCCGCTGGTATCGGCCGATGACCTACGCGGTGATCGTCGGCACCATCGTGGCCATGATCCCGCTCGGCCTGATCATGATCACGCCCTACGCGCCATGGAACGGCCGCTGATGGCGATCGGACGCAGGATCTGGCCGGTCCAGGGCGACCCGCTCCGCCGCAACCCGTCGCGCGCGGCCCGGCCACGGCCTGGCGAGCCCGGCTTCGAGCGCTGGATGTGGTACTTCACCCGCATCAGCGGCCTGCTGCTGGTGGTGCTGGCGATGGGGCACATGCTGATCATGCACGTGCTCGTTCAGCTGACCGGGCAGGAGATCAGCTTCGCCTTCGTCACGAGCCGATGGGGGACTCCGTTCTGGCGGATCTACGACCTGCTCCTGCTGGTGCTCGCGCTGGTGCACGGGGTGAACGGGGCCCGCATCATCATCGGCGACTACGTCGAGCGCGGCGGGTTGCGCAGCCTGCTGATCGGGATGCTGCTGGCGCTCACGTTCGTCCTGCTGCTCCTCGGCATCTTCGTGATCGTCACCTTCGATCCCGCCGGCGCACCCGCCATCGGGCCTTTCTCATGAGCCTCGTGCGGCAGGGCGACCGCAGCCGTCCGCGGCCGCGGACCCACGACTTGGATGCGGTGGTGGTCGGGGCCGGGGGCGCCGGGCTGTATGCCGCCCTGGAGCTGAAGCGCGACCTCGGGCCGGAGGCCCGCATCGGCGTCATCAGCAAGCTGTATCCCACTCGCTCGCACACCGGGGCTGCGCAGGGTGGGGTCTGCGCGGCACTCGGCAACACCGAGGAGGACAACTGGGAGTGGCACTGGTTCGACACGGTCAAGGGTGGCGACTACCTGGTCGACCAGGACGCGGCCGAGGTGATGTGCCACGACGCGGTCGAGACGGTCATCAACCTGGAGCACCTGGGCCTGCCGTTCAACCGCACCCCGGAGGGACTGATCGACCAGCGCCGCTTCGGCGGCCACACCCGCAACTTCGGGGAGGGACCCGTACGGCGGGCCTGCTATGCCGCCGACCGGACCGGGCACCACATCCTGCAGACCCTGTACGAACAGTGCATCCGGCACGATGTCCTCTTCTATGACGAATACCAGGTGCTCGACCTGGCCATGCCGGCCGGGGCGGATGGCCGGGTCAACGGGGTCATCGCGCTCCAGCTGTCCAGCGGCGAGGTCCACTCGTTTCGGGCCAAGGCGGTGCTCTTCGCGACCGGCGGCTTCGGCAAGATATTCAAGGTGACGAGCAACGCGCATACCCTGACCGGCGACGGCGTGGCGATTGCCTATCGCCGCGGACTGCCGCTGGAGGACATGGAGTTCTTCCAGTTCCACCCGACCGGGATGTACAAGCTCGGCTTCCTGCTCTCGGAGGCGATGCGCGGCGAGGGAGGGTTCCTGGTGAACGGCAAGGGGGAGCGCTTCATGGAGCGCTACGCTCCGACCATGAAGGACCTGGCCAGTCGCGACGTGGTAAGCCGCAGCATCTACCAGGAGATCGCCGCCGGACGCGGCATCGACGGCAAGGACTTCGTCCACCTCGACGTCCGGCACCTCGGGGCCAAGGTGCTGAATGAGAAGCTGCCGGACATGAGCGGGTTCATCCGCACCTACTTCGGAATCGAGCCGCTGACCGACCTGGTGCCGATCCAGCCGACCGCCCACTACGCCATGGGCGGGATCCCCACTGACATCGATGGTCGCGTCCTGGCCGACGAGTCGGGTCGCCTCGTCCCTGGCTTCTTCGCCGCGGGGGAGTGTGCGTGCGTGAGCGTGCACGGCGCGAACCGGCTTGGGACCAACTCGCTGCTCGACATCCTCGTATTCGGGCGCCGGGCGGGAATCGCCATGGCCGAGGAGGTGCGCCGGGCGCACACGCCGGAGCCCGACACGGCCGCCGAGGCATCGGTCACCGCTGCACTCGACGAGCTCCTGGCCCGCACCGAGGGCGAGCGCCCGGCCGTCATCCGCGAGGAGCTGCAGGAGACGATGTTCACGAAGTGCGGGGTGTATCGATCCTCGGCGCTGCTGATGCAGGCGTGGGGCGAGGTCGACGATCTCCGCGTCCGCGCGCAGCAGCTGGTGGTCCAGGACAAGGGGAAGCGCTACAACACGGACCTGGGCGAGGCCCTCGAGCTCCTCTTCCTGCTCGATTGTGCGGAGGCATTGGTCGCGTCGGCCGTAGCCCGCACGGAGAGTCGAGGCGCGCACGCGCGCGAGGACTACCCGGATCGCGACGACGTGAACTGGCTGAAGCACACCTTCGCCTTCCGGTGGTCCGATGGAGCCCCGCCGCGACTCGCCTATCGGCCGGCGACGATCACGCGCTTCGAACCGAAGCCGCGGACCTACTGAGCCGATGGACGTCCAGCTGCGGATCCTTCGCTTCGACCCCGAGCGGGACGACCTCGCGCACTGGGAGGAGTACGCCGTCCCGGCCGAGCCCTCCGACCGGGTGCTCGACCTCCTGCACCACGTGAAGTGGTACCAGGATGGGACTCTCACCTTCCGGCGCTCGTGCGCGCACGGCGTCTGCGGCTCCGATGCGATGTTGATCAACGGCCGAAATCGGCTGGCGTGCGAGTACCTCGTCAAGGATGCGGGGCGGGCGATCAGCGTCGAGCCAGTGCCCGGCTCGCAGGTCATCAAGGACCTGTTGGTCGACCTCGAGGGGTTCTGGGACAAGTACCGCTCGGTGATGCCGTACCTCGTCAACGACGAGGTGCCGGAGGACGGCAAGGAGCGGCGCCAGTCGCCCGACGAGCGGGAGCGATTCGACGACACCAGCAAGTGCATCCTGTGCGGCGCATGCACCACCGCCTGCCCGTCCTTCTGGGCCAACCCGGATTACGTTGGTCCCGCCGCGATCGTCAACGCCCATCGGTTCATCTTCGACAGCCGTGACCATGCGACCGAGGAGCGGCTGGAGATCATGGCTGACGCAGACGGCGTGTGGCGCTGCAGAACGATCTTCAACTGCGTCGAGGCCTGCCCCAGGGGCATCAACATCACCCGCGCCATCATGGAGGTCACCCGCCAGATCGAGATCCGGCGTCCGTGAGTGACGAGGGGTCACCTCGACGGGTCCTGATCTACACCGATGGCGCTGCACGCGGGAATCCCGGGCCGGCCGGCCTTGGGGCGATCCTGCGCGATGCCGAGACCGGCGCGGTCCTCGGCGAGCTCGCGCGCTTCCTTGGGGTACGCACCAACAACTACGCCGAATGGACCGCGGTCGAGGACGCCCTGCGTGAGGCGCTCCAGATGGGCGCCAAGCATGTCGACCTGCGGATGGACTCTGAGCTGGTGGCGCGACAGATCACCGGCCGCTACCGCGTCAGGCATGCCGACCTCAAGCCGATCCACGCACGCGTGATGGCGATGCTCGGCCAGCTCAGCGGATACACCGTCGGCCACGTCCCGCGCGAGCTGAACAAGGACGCGGATCGCCTCTCGAACGTCGCCATCGACGAGCGGCGATAGAATGCTCGTCCCTGGAGGCGGCCGGACGGCCGCGGGCGCGATCGTCGAAAGGCGGCGCCCGAGGAAAGTCCGAGCTCCATACAGCAGGTTCGCGGGTAACGCCCGTCCGCCGTGAGGCGAGGACCAGCGCCACAGTGACGATGCCCGCGCAAGCGGGAGTGAAACGCGGCAAGCTCGAGCCGGAGCAAGACCGAATAGGAGGGCGCAAGGCGGCGTTCGCGCCGCAGCAGGCTGCTCGCTCAGCCCTCGGGTAGGTCGCTCAGATGGATGGCCGTCGCGGCGCCGCAGGGCGCCGGCACAGAACTCGGCTTACAGGCCGCTCTCCAGGGTTTACCGCGCCGTGTGGCCGGCATCGGCATCGGCCTAGTCCTCGTCTGCCCGCCAGATCGTCGTCGCCGTGCAGGCGTTGCAGATCGAGCGCGCCTCGTCCATGGTCCCCAGCGGGAGCGGGTGCTCGGGACCGCCGAGCAGACAGTCGACCTGGACGCGGGGCCCCTCGCCGGCCGGCAGGATCGAAACGTGACGCACGCGGCAACGCCGGATGCGTCCCTGCCGGGGGATCGGGATCCGCGTGCTGGACTCGAGCTTTTCGACCGCCATGCGTCGACCTTCCCCTCGTTGACCGGGTAGCGCTGAACCGGTCGTCCAGCAGCCTAGGTTCGCTGCACGCACCAGCTCAATGGGGCGTTGGTACCATCCCGGGCCTCGCTGCAACGCGCTCCGTGTTCCGGCCGCGCTACACTCGATCAGGGGTTGGATCGTCACAAACCTGAACGAGACGAGGTCGCCAGGCATTGTTCGGGCGTCGAGACCGAAGCCGGGAGAGCCGTGAGGCTGCCGACCGGGAGCAGAGCCGGCGGGCTCTCTTCGAGGAGCTTGCCAAGCGGCCCGCCAACATCTGCCCCTTCCTGGGCCTCGCCAGCTCCCAGACCGAATACCACGACGGGTTCACCCGCGAGCACCGCTGCTATGCGTTCGGAGACCCGGTCGAGCTCTCGGTCGAGCAGCAGGAGCGCGTGTGCCTGGGGCGTGGCTACGGGAATTGCCCGCGTTACCTGCGTGGCGTGCTGGTCATCCCGACCGAAGAGCTGGAGGCGCTGCGCCGTCCGCTGCCCCCCGTCCGTCCGCCGGCGCCGCCCGACGCAGCGACGCCTCCGCCTCCCGAGCCCGATGGGAGCGGCCGGCGTCGCATCTTCCTGCTGCTCGGACTCGTGCTGCTGCTGGCCGTCGTGGGAGCTGGTGGGGCCCTCTTCTACTTCAACGGTCCGGGAGTGGCCGTTCGACCGACCCCGACCCCCCAGCCCTCGATCAGCAGCCAGCCGAGCCCCAGTGCCGCCACGACCCCGACTCAACAGCCCTCGCCGACGCCGGAGCCGACCCCCTTCCCGGAGACGCCGATTCCCGATCCGACGCCTCTTCCCGGGGACACCTTCCAGGGTTACGAGGTGACGGTGCTGGCGGGCGAGAACACGCTCTTCGAGATCGATGCCGCCGGCAACATCGTGCGCTCCGAGACTGCCCACTACAGCCGATTCTCGAAGGCGCCCGTCGATCGCATAGAGGCCCCGAACGGACTCCTCCACTGGCGGACCAGCGAGGGATTCTTCAGCGGCCTCTCGTATATCCGCGATCGGTCAGGCCCGTTCCTCATCCGCGCCGTGTACCAGGGTGCCGACGGGGAGAAGCGCTACATCGTCCTCAAGCAAGAGGACATCTAGGGCCGGATCGCTCTCTCAGGGCCATCGGCCCCGGAAACTCGAAGCAGAAATCCCTTGACGGCATGCTGCTGCCCTGTACAATGGCGCCCGGTGGCCCAAAGTGGGGACAAATGGGGAGTAGTGGTAGCAACCTCGTATGCAGTCCGCGTACCTGACAGGTGAATTCCGGCACACGCTCGACGATCGCAGTCGCGTCGCCGTCCCCGTGCGCTTCCGGCAGCGCCTGGCACAGGGGGCGACCCTCGCACGCTGGCTCGACAACTGCCTGGGCCTCTTCCCAGCCGACGCGTGGGACGAGCTCGCCGGGAAGATCTCGGCGCTGCCGCTGACCAACCCGCGTGCCCGGGAGTTCGCGCGCTTCATGTCTTCGGGTGCGGTGGAGGTCGAGCTCGACAAGCAGGGTCGGATCCTGGTGCCAGGCTATCTGCGCGAGTACGCCGGCCTCTCCGACGGAGAAGTGGTGGTGGTGGGAGCGCTCAACCGGCTCGAGATCTGGGCGCCGGCGGCCTGGCTGCCGTATCGCTCGAAGATCGAGGACGAGCCGGAGGCGCTCGCCGAACACCTGGCCGATCTCGGGATCTGAGGACGCGACGAATGACGCACGCCGCGAACCCTCCATTCATGCGTCTCCGGGCCGATCGGCCCGCCGTCCGACACGAAAGGTGCGACCGCGAATGGGAGAAGGGCACCTGCCGGTCCTCGTCGACGAGGTTCTTGCCTCGCTGGCGGTGGGTCCCGGCAGCTCCATCGCAGATTGCACGGTCGGCGGCGGAGGGCACGCCGAGCGACTCTTGGAGGCCTCGTCCCCGGATGGCCGCCTGCTCGGCCTCGACGCCGATCGGGCGGCCATCCTGGAGGCGCAACGGACGCTCGCTCGCTTCGGCGATCGGGTCATCCTCCGACCGGCGAACTTCGCGAATCTCTACGACGAGGCCCGCGCGGCCCACTTCATCCCGCTCGACGCCGTTCTCTTCGACCTCGGCCTCTCGAGCTACCAGCTGGCCGACCCTCGACGCGGCTTCAGCTTTGCGGCCGATGCGCCGCCGGACATGAGATTCGATGAAGATCGTGGTCTATCGGCCCTCGACCTCATCGACGGATCGTCGCAGCGAGAGCTCGCCGGAATCCTCGCGACGTTTGGTGAAGAACGCCGTGCAGGCCGCATCGCGACGGCGATCCTGGCGGCGCGTGCGGAAGGGCGGCTCATGACCGCCGCCGATCTCGCTGAGGTCGTGGCCGCGGCCGTCCCAACGAGCCGCGCCGACGCGGGACGCATTCACTCGGCCACGCGCACCTTCCAGGCGCTCCGCATCGCCGTCAATCGCGAGCTCGAGGTGCTGACGCCGGCACTCACCGGTGCCCTGGCGGCACTGCGACCCGCCGGCCGCCTGGCGGTCATCACCTATCACTCCGGGGAGGATCGGATCGTCAAGCGCTTCCTGGCCCGGGAGAGCCGCGACTGCGTCGAGGACCCGCTCCCGCCCGTCTGCCTGTGCGGCCATCGAGCACAGCTCCGTCCCATCGTCAAGAGGGGCATCACACCGACCGCCGCCGAGGTGGGTCGCAACCGCCGAGCTCGCAGCGCACGCCTGCGAGCGGCCATCAAGCTAGCGCCGGCCGGCGCATGACCAGCTCGAGGAGGGTACCCATGAGCCGAGGACGCCCGCGTCACCAGTCCAGTCGCCGTCGCATGTACAGCGGCCGCCAGCGCGACCTCCGTGAGCGCCGCTCGCAACAGGAATGGGATGCACCCGGTGTCGTCGAGCAGGACGGCGCGCTCGAGGCGGATGACACGCGAGAAGTCGAGAACCCGATCGGCTGGAGCGTCCAGCTCAACGCGCGACCCAGCGCCGCCTAGATGGCCATCGTCGGGGCGCGTCCAGCGACCGGGATCGGCCTCGTCCGACGCCGACCTCGTCCTCGCACGCGTCCCGCTGCCCCGGCACGCCGGCGTGTTCATCGCGTCGCCCGCAGCCGCGGCATGGTCGGCAGCTTCTCGACCGTGCTGGTTGCGATCGCCGCCGCCGCCGGCCTGTGCCTCTTCTACCTGAGCCAGTCGACGCATGTCGCCGCGCTCGGCTACCAGATCGATGGCCTGGAGGCGCGCGTCGCCGACCTGCGGGCCGAACAGCAACAGCTCACCTTCGAGATCGGCGTGGCCCGCTCGCCGAGCACCATCGAGGTGGAGGCGCAGAACGAACTGCGGTTGGTGGCGCTGGATCCAACCGTTGTCCGCTTTGCCACGAGATCGATTGACCAAACCCATTTGAAGTAGCGGCCGGGGGAGACCCTCGGTCGACGGAGTTGCCGTGCTCGCCAGGACTGACAGCCGTGCCCGCGCCCTGTTCCTGCTGATCATCACGGCCATGCTCGCCATTCTCGTCGGCGGGCGGCTCGTCTTCTGGCAGGTCGTGGACCGCGAGCGGGTCGCGGCCCTCGCCCTGAACCAGCTTGCCCAGAACGAAGAGATCCCCGCTGAACGCGGCGAGATCCGGGACGCAAACGGCGTCCTGCTGGCGACGTCGGTCGAAGTCCAGTCCGTGTATGCCATCCCGCCGACGGTGCAGCAGGGCGATCCGCAAGAGGCGGCCACCCAGCTCGCATCGGTGCTCGGGATGAACGTCGACGACGTACTGGCCCGCCTGACCGGCAAGGATCCGTGGGTCTGGCTGCGCCGACGCATCGATCCGCAGATGGCCCAATGGGTCGCGGCCCTCGATATTCCCGGGGTCGGGATGCTCCCCGAGACGCAGAGGGTCTATCCGATCAGCGGCGTGGCTCCGCAGACGACCCTTGGCGCCCAGCTGCTGGGCTTCGTGAACGTTGATGGCCAGGGCCAGTACGGAGTCGAGGGCGCGGAGGATGCACTCCTGGCCGGGCTGCCCGGGTCGGTGAGCGCTCAGGAGGACGTCATCGGCCGAAGGATCGCCGACTCCGTCTACGAGCTGCGACCCCCGGTCAATGGTGCCGACCTGCAGCTGACGCTGGACGCGGGCCTGCAGCACATCCTGGAGTCGGCCATGTGGACCACCTATCAGAAGAACCTCGCCCAGGGGGTGACCGGGCTGGTGATGGACGTGCAGACCGGTGCGATCAAGGCGATGGCCTCGTTTCCCACGTTCGACGCGAACAGCTACAAGAGCAGCCCACCCGCTCTCTTCACGGACCCGGCGGTCAGCCGCCAGTACGAGCCGGGCTCCGTCATGAAGGCGTTCACGGTGGCGGCGGCACTCGACGCGGGGGCCATCGACCTCCAGACGAGGGTGGAGGACGACAACAACCTGCGCATCGGTGGGATTCGCATCCAGAATGCCGACCGTTACATCACGCCCCGTGGGCACGGACAGATCACCGCAGGGGATGTGCTGAAGCTGTCGAACAACGTCGGGGCCGCGAAGATCGGCCTGCTGCTCGGCAGGCAGCGCCTGTACGAGGCCTTCAAGCGCTTCGGCTTTGGCACGCCGACTGGCGTCGACATCGCCGGCGAGGCCTCGGGCGTGGTCTGGAACCCGGATGGGCCGAACGCCAGCGGCGACCTGACGGCCGCGCAGAACGCCTTCGGGCAGGGCCTCAGCGTGACCGCCATGCAGCTCGTTGCCGGCTACTGCGCCATCGCGAACGGCGGAACGCTGGTCACGCCGCACGTCATCGCCGGCTGGACCGGACCCGACGGGGTCTACCACGCCACTGACGTGCAAGAGGGCGAGCGGATCATGCGCGAGGAGACCGCCAGCGCGACGCTCCAGCTGCTGCTGGATGCGGTCGACCACGGCATCGCCCAGAAGGCCTCCATCCCGGGCTACTCGATCGCCGGCAAGACGGGTACCGCCGAAGTCGCCGGACCCAAGACGGAGCGGGCCCAGGTCGGGACCGATGACGCTGGAAATCCCATCTACGAGATGCAGACCAGACTCGTCTACCAGCGCGGATGGATCGACTCGTCGTTCATCTCGGTCATGCCGGCCAGCGATCCGCAGTTCGTGACACTGATCCTGATTCACCGCCCGGTGACCTGGGGCCTGTACAAGATGGCCCAGACACCGGTGAGTGTCTTCCGCAGCCTGGCGCCGCAGATTTTCGACTACCTCGCCATCGCTCCCGATCGGGTGGTGGCCCCGGTCGCCGCCAAATGAGACTGCTAGACTCGGCCGACCTCTCTGCAGGGAGCAGCGTGCCACCGTCAATCCGGCTCGACGATCTCCTGGCTGCCACCGGTGCCCGCCTCCTTGGGCCGACGAGCGTCACCTCCTTCGCCACCGCCGCGGTTGACTCGCGCAATGTCGTTCCGGGTTGTCTCTTCGTCGCACTGCGCGGGGAGCGCACCGATGGCCACCGCTTCGCAGCCGATGCCGTGCGTGCCGGCGCCACGGTCCTCATCGTCGAACATCCGGTCGAGCTCCCAGCCGGCGCCGAGGTTGCCGTCCTGCAGGTCGCCGATCCGCTCCTCGCCCTCCAGGAGATGGCTGCCTGGTGGCGAGCCCGATCGAGCGTCCGCGTCGTCGGAGTCACCGGCTCGACGGGCAAGACGATCGCCAAGGAGATGGTGGCCGACGTCCTGTCACGAACGCTTCGCGTCCTCCGCAACGACGGCAACCTGAATAGCGAGACAGGTCTCCCGATGACGCTCCTCAGGCTCGAGCCCTGGCATGAGGTGAGCGTGCTGGAGATGAGCATGTACACGGAGGGCGAGATCGCGCGGCTTGCCGAGATCGCGCGGCCCGAGGTTGGCGTCGTGCTGGCCGTCCACGCGACGCACCTGGAGCGTGCCGGCAGTCTCGATGCCATCGGCCGCGCCAAGGCGGAGCTCCCGGCTGCACTCCCCGCCGACGGGCTGGCGGTCCTGAATGCCGACGATCCGCGGGTCGCGGCCATGCGAAGCGTGACCGCGGCCCCAGTGCGCACCTTCGGTCTGGGGCCGGGCGCCGACGTGCGCGCCACCGACATCGAATCGGAGGGGGTGGGCGGCACGACCTTCACGCTCGACGCGCCCTGGGGACGACGGCGGCTGCACTCAGCGACGCCGGGGCGACACCTCGTGCCCCATGCGCTGGCGGCGGCCGCCGTGGCCGATCACTTCGGCGTCCCCCTCGACGAGGTCGAGGCAGCGCTGGCGGCGGGCAGCCGCGCCGACCATCGCATGGCGGTCGCAGAGGCGACGGCCGGAGCGACCGTCATCGATGACACCTACAACGCGTCGCCGGTGTCCGTCGCCGCCGCCCTCGACTTCCTCGGCGAGAGTCCGCTGGCTTCCGGTCGCGCTAGGTACGCAGTCCTCGGCGACATGCTCGAGCTCGGTCCCGAGGAGGAGCGGCTGCACCGCGAGGTTGGGGCGAAGGCGGCCGGTGTCGCCGACGCGCTCGTGGCAGTCGGCGAGCGCGGCCGCTGGATCGCCGAGGGGGCACGCGCTGCAGGGCTGCTCCGCGTGACCACGGTTCAGGACGCCGACGAGGCGGTCCTGGCGGTCGAACGTGACCTCGCGCCCGGCGTGGGCGATCTGCTGCTGATCAAGGGCTCGCGCGGGATCGAGCTCGACCGGCTGGTGGCGGCGCTCACGGGCCAGGCCTCGGGGCACCACTGACATGCTGCCGATCGTCGTCGCCCTGCTTGCCGCGTTCGCAGGGGTGGTGCTGCTCGCCCCGGTCTACATCGGCCTCCTGCAGCGCCTCGGGTTCGGGAAGCAGATCCGGTCCGACGGACCCGAGGGCCACTTTGGCAAGGCGGGCACGCCCACCATGGGCGGCATGCTCGTGGTGGTGGTGGTCATGTTCCTGGCCATGGCCATGCGCATCGAGGACGGCTACACGCTGACCCCGATGCTGGCCCTCGTCGGCGTCTCGATCCTGGGCGCGATCGACGACTTCGTGAACGTGCACACCGGGATTGGGGTGCGAGGCCGCTTCAAGCTGATCTGGCAGACGGCCGTCGGCCTGCTGGCCGCGTTGTACATCCAGCGCCACTTCGCGATCCCGGGAGTGAACATCTCGTTCATCTCGGTGCCCCTCCCGTTCGACGGCGAGGTCGTCATCGGCGGCCTCCTCTTCGTCCTCTTCGTCGCCTTCGTGATCGTGGGGGTCAGCAATGCGGTGAACCTGACCGATGGCAACGACGGGCTGGCGGGTGGAGTCCTGATCTTCAGCTTTGTGGCGTACCTGCTGATCGCCCTGGTGGCGGCGGGCGGGAAGCCGTCTCAGCCGAACCTCGCCATCTTCTGCGCCCTCATCATCGGTGCCTTGATGGGATTCCTCTGGTTCAACGTGCATCCCGCCCAGCTGTTCATGGGCGACTCTGGCGCGCTCGGGATGGGCGCCACCCTGGCCGTGGTGGCCACCATCACCGCCCAGCTGCCCCTCCTGGCCGTCATCGGCGCCGTCTTCTTCGCGGTGATCATGAGCGTCGTGCTGCAGGTCGCCTCGTTCCGGCTGCGCGGCCGCCGGATCTTCCGGATGGCCCCGCTGCAGCACCATTTCGAGCTGATTGGGTGGGCGGAGGAGAAGATCACCGTTCGCTTCTGGATCGTGGCGGCGCTGGCGGGGCTGCTCGGCTTCAGCGTCTACCTGGCAACCGTGCCCGGGTTGCAGTGAGACCGATGAAGACGATGACCGCCCCGATCGCGACCCTCGAGGACCTGCGCGGAAGGCACGCCGTGGTCCTTGGCCTGGCACGCTCCGGGACCGCCGTGGCGCGATTGCTGGCCGATGCCGGCGCCGACGTTGCGGCCTATGACCGGCGACCGGCGACGGAGCTGGCGGAGGCGGTTCAGGCGCTCGGCGGCCGGCCGGTGCGGCTGGCGTTGGGCGTGACCTCCGATGAGGCACGTGCCCTGATCGAGACGGCCGACCTGCTGGTCACCAGCCCGAGCATCTCCCCCTCGATGCCGACCACTGACGCATGGTTGCGCGCCGTGATCAACGAGGCGACCGCGCGCGGCGTGGAGCTGGTCAGCGAGGTCGAGCTCTTCCTGCGCCTGACGCAGGCAAGGGTGCTTGCCGTGACGGGCACCAAAGGCAAGACGACCACCACCTCGCTGATCGGGGCGATCATGGATGCGGCCGGCATGCCGCACCTGCTCGGCGGCAACATCGGCCGGCCGCTGATCGAGGAGGTCGAGCGTCTCGGACCGGGTGACTGGGCGGTGCTCGAGCTCTCCGAGCTGCAGCTCCCGACCATCTCGCGCGGCGCGGAGATCGCCGTCTACACCAACATCGGTGCCGATCACCTCGACCGGCACGGGACCGAGGAGGCCTACCGGGCGGTCAAGGCCCGGCTCGCCGAGCTGAGCGTGACGCACGGGCACGTCGTGCTGAATGCGGACGACCCGGGCTGTCGCGAGCTCGGCACGCGCCTGCCCGCTGCGTCCATCGCGTGGTACGCCCTTGCGGCCGACGATGCATGGATGGCGGCGCGGCTGATCGACGGCTGGCTCACCATCCGCGGTGAGCGAGTGCTGGCTGCCGCCGAGTTGCCGATCCCCGGCCGGCACACGCTGGCCGATGCCCTGGCCGCGGCCCTCGCAACCTCCCTGGCGGGAGCCTCCAACCAGGCGATCGCGGCCGGCATCCGCGACTTTGGCGGCGTCCCGCATCGGCTCGAGCGGGTGACCACGCGTCAGGGGGTCGCGTGGGTCAACGACTCGCAGGCCACCATCCCGATGGCCGCGATCGCGGCGCTCGACGCGTTCGCCCCGGCCCAGGTGGTCCTGATCGCGGGTGGCAAGGACAAGGGGCTCGACTACGCGGCCTTTGCTGACGCGATCGCGCATCGCTGCCGCGC
>JACDEL010000051.1 GCA_013816405.1 Chloroflexota bacterium
CCTGACCCAGGTGGAGCCGGCCAACCGTCCCGAGCTGGCGGCTGCCGGCGCGGTCGCCGGCGACGCCCTCGAGGCCTACGCCACCTTCCTCGAGGAGATGGAGCCCAACGCGACCGGGGACTGGGCTTTCGGGGAGGATCGCTACAACGGCATCCTGCAGCGGGCGGAGCTCTTCGACTTCGACGCCCGTGCCCTCCGTGAGCGAGCGCGAGGCCAGATCGAGGAGATCAGCGCAGACCTCAAGCGCGGCGCGGAGGAGCTCGCCGGCCACGAGGATTGGCACACCGTCCTGCTCGAGCTGAACAAGGACCGGCCGCTCACCCCCGAGGCGATGCGTGTCGGCTACGAGGAGTGGACCGCCAAGGCCCGCGCCTTCCTGGTCGAGCGCGGACTGGTCAGCTTTCCCGCCGGCGAAGAGTGCACCGTCGAGCCGTCGCCGCCCTTCCAGCGTCCCGTCCTGGCGGTGGCCTCGTACCAGGATCCGCCACCCTTCTCCTCGTCCATGCACGGCCATTTCTTCGTTCCCTACCCGCCTGACGGGGCGAGTGAAGCGGAGATCGCCAAGCGCCTGGAGTCGAACTCGTACCCCAGCATCCCGTCCACCGCCGTGCACGAGGCGTACCCCGGGCATCACTGGCACCTGGTCATGGCCAAGCTCAATCCGTCGGCCGTTCGGCAGGTCTTCGGGACGAGCTACTTCGCGGAGGGCTGGGCGCTCTACGCGGAGCGGATGATGCGCGAGAACGGCTTCTACGACGACCTGCGCCACATCATGTTCCAGTACGAGGCGGCACTCTTCCGCGCGGCGCGGATCGTCGTCGACACCAGCCTCCACCTGGGCGAGATGACGCACCAGGAAGCGGTTGACTTCATGCTCGAGCACTCCTCCATGACCGAGCCGACCGCCATCGCCGAGGTGACGCGCTATTGCAGCTGGCCAACGCAGGCAAGCTCGTACCTCACCGGCTGCCTCGAGATCCTGCGCATCCGCGACCGATTCCTCGAAGCCCGCGGCGCCTCCCAGACCGATGTCGACGCTCTGCGCGACTTCCACGACGCGATCACCGGCGCCGGCACGCTGCCGATCGCCCTTGCGGAGCGTGCGGTGATGGCCACCGCGTGAGGGTTCCAGCATGACGGCGGAGCTGGATCGGCTGGCAGAGGAGTTCTGGGATGCGGTCGTGGCGGCCGACCCGGCGCAGGGGACGGCCATCGGGGAGCATCGCTACGGGGACCGGCTGAGCGATATCTCGCCCACCGGACGCGCGGCGCTCGCCCGGCGCTTCGAGGAGATCCAGAGGGCGGTGGCGGCCCTTCCCGCCGAGTCCGATCCGGAGTCGGCGCTCACGCAGGCCGCGCTGTCGCAGGCAGTCGGCGATCGGCTCGCCCTCCTGGCCGCCGATCCCTATGCCCACACCGTGGACGCCATGAGCGGGCCGCAGGCCTCCTTCATGAGCGTCCCCTCCTACCAGCCGCTGCGCGACGTGGCCGACGGCGAGTCGATGCTCTCCCGCTGGTGGGCGATGGGCCCGTGGATCGACCAGCAGATCGCCCAGCTGCGCCGCGGATCGGCTGAGGGCAAGGTCCCGGTCGCGGGGTCCGTGCAGCGGGTGATCGCCCAGCTCGACGAGCTGCTGGCGCAACCGCTCGAGGAATGGCCACTGCTGGCTCCCCTGCAGGCCGCCCACGACGGATGGAGCGACGGGGCGTGGCGGGCCTTCGAGGTGGGCCTGGCCGGCGCCGCGCGGGACGGCGTGCGTCCCGCCTTCGCCCGCTATCGCGCCTACCTGGCCGACGAGGTCCTGGCTGGTGCTCGAGACGAGGCCCACGTGGGGATCGGCCACCTGTCCGGCGGCGCAGAGACCTACGCCAGCCTGGCGCGTGGGCACACTACCACGGACCTGACGCCGCGGGAGATCCATGACACGGGCCTGGCCGAGACTGCACGCATCGACGCGGAGATCGCCGAGCTCAGCAGCCGGGTACTCGGGACTCCTGACCTGGCCAGCACGCTGGCGGCATTGCGCGGGGATCCATCCGTCCATTTCCGTTCGGCCGAGGAGATCGTGGCGGTCGCCGAGGCATCGCTGGCACGCGCCGTCGAGGCGATCCCCGCCTGGTTCGGGCGCCTGTCACGGGCGGCCTGCGAGGTCGTACGCATGCAGGCGCACGAGGAGCAGCACTCGACCATCGCCTACTACCGCGAGCCGCCCGAGGACGGGAGCCGGCCGGGGCGCTACTACGTCAACACCTACGCCCCGGAGACACGGCCACGCTACGAGGCTGAGGCGCTGGCCTTCCACGAGGCCGTGCCGGGACACCACCTGCAGGTGGCGATCGGCCAGGAGCTCGAGCACCTGCCCGCCTTCCGGCGCCACTCGGAGACCACCGCATTCGTCGAGGGCTGGGGGCTGTACTCGGAGCGCCTCGCCGACGAGATGGGGCTGTACAGCGACGACCTCGACCGCATCGGGATGCTCTCCTACGACGCCTGGCGCGCCTCGCGGCTGGTGGTGGACACCGGCATACACGCCCTGGCCTGGTCCCGTTCGGCCGCGATCGACTTCATGGCGGCACACACCGCCCTGGCCCTGAACAACATCGCCAACGAGGTGGACCGATACATCGGCTGGCCGGGACAGGCCCTGGCCTACAAGATCGGCCAGCTCGAGATTCGGCGCATCCGTTCCGAGGCCGAGGCAGCCCTGGGCGCCTCCTTCGACATTCGCCGCTTCCACGACGCGGTGCTCGGCCACGGCGCCCTGCCGCTCTCAGTCCTGCGTGGGTCGGTTGCCCGCGACCTTGACCTGCCAGTCGGGTCGGAGACGCCGGCCGCATAACCCAGGGTAATCGTCCCGCACCGATGCGGCCCTGTCGGTGCCGCCTGATAAGCATGAGTAATACCCTGGCGCGGATACCGGCCCATCGGTGCGTGGCCATAACTGGGAGTTATCAGGAGCCTGGTCCGCCCCTCGAGCACGCCTGTGCGACAATCGGGGCATCCCATGACGACTCCCGCCTCTCTCGCCACGCCCGCCGCCAGCCGCACGCGCCCTGATCTGCGCAACCTGGCCATCGTCGCGCACGTCGACCACGGCAAGACGACGCTGGTCGATGCCCTGCTGCGCCAGACGGGCGCGTTCCGTGCCAACCAGGCCGTGGTGGATCGGGTCCTCGACTCCGGCGACTTAGAGCGGGAGAAGGGGATCACCATCCTGGCCAAGCAGACGACGATCGATCACGGCGAGATCCACCTGAACATCGTCGACACCCCGGGCCACGCCGACTTCGGCGGCGAGGTGGAGCGCAGCCTGCTGATGGTTGATGCGGTGCTGCTGCTGGTGGACGCCGCGGAGGGCCCGCTGCCCCAGACCCGATACGTCCTCTCCAAGGCGATGGCTCGCCACCTGCCGGTGATCGTGTGCATCAACAAGATCGACCGTTCGGACGCGCGGCCGGCCGAGGTCCTCGACGCCATCTACGAGCTGTTCATGGACCTGGGCGCGACCGATGCGCAGATCGAGTTCCCGGTGGTCTACACCAACGCCAAGCTCGGGACCGCGACCCGCGACCTGGCCAAGCCCGGGACAGACCTGCTCCCGCTGCTCGACCTGCTGGTGGAGGTGACCCCGCCGCCGTCCTACGTCCCGGACATGCCGCTCCAGCTGCTCGTCACCAACCTGGCCGCCAACGACTACGTGGGCCGCATGGCGGTGGGGCGGATCTGGAGCGGGATGGTCAAGCCCGGCCAGCGTGTGGCCATCGTGCGTGAAGAGCCGGAGGGGGCCGATGGCTCGGTCGAGCCGGGCAGGACGGTCACGCTGAGCGGTGCGGTGACCAGCCTGACGACCGCACGCGGCATCGAGCGGGTCGACATCGACGAGGCGGGGCCGGGAGACATCGTGGCCCTGGCCGGGATCCCGGAGGTGACGATCGGCGACACCATCACCGATCCGGCTGACCCTCGCCCGCTGCCACGCCTGGACGTCGATGCGCCCACCCTGCGCATGACGCTGGGCGTCAACACCTCGCCACTCTCCGGGCGTGACGGCCGCTACGTGACGAGCCGCCAGATCAAGGCGCGCCTCGAGCGCGAGGTGCTCGGCAACGTGTCGATCGAGGTCTATCCGACCGAGGCCGGCGACACGTTCGAGATACGCGGCCGCGGCGAGCTGCAGCTGGCCGTCCTGGTCGAGCAGATGCGCCGCGAGGGATTCGAGCTCCAGGTCAGCCGTCCCGAGGTGATCCTCACGACCGTGGATGGCGTCACCATGGAGCCCTACGAGCGGATCACCGTCGACATCCCGCCCGACTTCATCGGTGAGGTGCAGGCGGCCCTCGCAGGCCGCAAGGCGAAGCTGGAGCAGATGTCGACCGATGCCGATGGGCGCGTCCGCCTCGAGTTCGTGCTCCCCGTTCGCGGGCTGATCGGCTATCGCGGGCAGCTGCTGACCGAGACGCGCGGCACGGCGCTCCTGCACCAGATCGCCGAGGGGAATGGCCCGTGGGCCGGGGAGGTCACCCATCGGACCTCTGGCGTCCTGGTCAGCGACCGGGCGGGCGTCTCGAACTCGTATGCCCTCTTCAACCTCCAGGAGCGCAGCGAGCCGTTCATCGGCACCGGCGTGGAGGTCTACGAGGGCATGATCGTGGGAGAGAACAGCCGCCCCGGCGACCTGGACGTCAACCCGACCAAGGAGAAGAAGCTCACCAACATGCGCACGCACGCGCACGACGAGGCGCTGCGCCTCACCCCGCCGCGGGCCATGACCCTGGAGTCGGCGATCGAGTTCATCGCCGCCGATGAGCTGGTGGAGATCACCCCCTCCTCCATCCGGCTCCGCAAGCGCATCCTGGCGCAGCACGGCCGACGCCGAGCGGCGGGCCGTGAATACGAGCTGGGCGCCACCTGATAACCAGGGGTTATGGTCCAGCCCCGATGGGCGATAACCCTGGGTGATCGGTCGGGCGTCGTCAACTCGAAGAGCCGATGGTGGCCCGCTCGTCGGGCACCTCTGGCAGCACCTGCTGGCTGAAGCTCGCCACCGCATCGGCCATGCCGAGGTCGTGCCCCGCAGCCTCGGATCGGTACCAGCGGTGGTTGAGCAGCTCGTGGAAGAGCTCCGCCGGCTCGCGCTTGGCGTGCAGGTCGGGAGGGATTGCCGCCACCGCCGGCTCGAAGACCTCGGCGCGCCAGCGATAGCCGACCACCGAGTCCGGGAGGCTTCGCCCCTCCGCGGCCTCGAGCTCGGCGCGGTATCGGGCGATGTCGTTCAGCAGCCGGCGCGCCTGGTTCTCGCCGACGTCGAGGCCGGTCAGGCTCAGCAATCGGCGCCGATGGTGTCCCGCCTCCACGACCCGGGTCGGCAGGCGCAGCCGATAGCCGCCGTCGACGGTGAGCAGCTCGACCTCCTCCACGTCGAAGCCCAGCTCGTTGAGCCGCCGCAGGCGTTCATCGATCCGATACGTCTCGTTCGGTGCGATCACCTCGTCCCGGGTCAGCTCGCTCCACAGGCTCTAGTAGCGGGGGCGCAGCTCAGCGGCGACCTCCAACGGGTCGTCGATGCTCGAGCTGGGTGCCTCGCCCTGTTCGGCCAGCATGGCCATCACGTCGAGCAGCTCGCCGGCGAAGTTCTCCTCGGCAATGGACAGGTCGTAGGTGCGCTGCCCGTCCGAGAGTGACGGATGCAGCTCGCCCGTCTCGGCATCCACCAGATAAGCCGCCAGGGATCCGGCATCCCGCCGGAAGAGGGTGTTGGAGAGCGAGCAGTCTCCCCAGAAGAAGCCGGCCAGGTGGAGGCGCACCAGCAGCTCGGCGACGGCGTCGAGGAGTCGGAGATGCAGGTCGGAGATGCCGCGTTGCGTGAAGAGGGTCCGGTAGGGGAGGCTGAACTCGAGGTGACGCGTGATCAGCACGGCGTCCAGGTCCTCGCGGCCGCTCACCACGCCGACCACATCGACCACCGGGACCGATGCCGCGTCCAGCTCGCGCAGCAGCCGGAATTCACGCTCGGCGAGCGGCTCGGGCAGCTCCTTGAGCGCATACAGCTGGCCGTCATAGTCGACGAAGCGGACGACGTGGCGGCTGATCCCGCGCGCCACCTCAACGATGCGCGGCGACTCCCAGCCTGCCAGCGGATCCGACCACGGCAGGTCCAGGAAGTCTGGCCACGATCCGCGCGGCAGCATCTGGAAGCGCATCGGTCTCAGATAGTAGAGGCCTCGTATGAGGGTGGCCTATAGGCAGGCGCCCTCAGAGCCTGGGCCATGCGCCGGGGGAATAGAAACGCACCGATGGCCGGCTTCCGGTGCTCTTTCATTCACCAGGGGACTGGGGCGCCACGGGAACGGAGTTTCCGGTGCGATTTCATGCGCCCGACGAATGCGCAAGCTCCAGGGTGTCACCGCCCATGGCGAGCATCTGTAGAGCGTTCGAGGTGAGCCTCACCAAGCCCGAGAAGGCGGTCGCTCGCGGGCGGCCGCCTTCTCAACTGCGTCAGCCGACGGGCATCGGCATCGTTGCCAGGAGCTCGTCCATCCGCTCGAAGCCCTCGTTCACGCCGTCGCCCATCCCGGCGGCAACCATGCCGTCGCGATCCTCGAGCGACTGGAAGACCGAGTGGATGTGGGCACGCGTCCGTCCGCCACCGATGTCGTTGAGCTCGAGCTTGTCGAGCGAGACGTGTCCGGGCATCCCCTCGAATTCGAAGGTCTGGACCATGTTGTCGGGGTCGGAGCTGTGGAAGACCCCATGGAAGCCGAACTCGTTGCCGGCCTCGTCGCGGTGGGTGTACCGATACGCGCCACCGGCGCGCGGCTCCCAGCGCTCGATCTCCATCTGGTACTTGCGCGGGCCGAGCCACTGCTTGACGAGGTCCGGATCGGTCCATGCCCGACGGACGAGCTCAAGGGGAGCGTCGAACTCACGGGTGATGTCGACGAATGGGACGCCTGCGGGTGCGTCGATCTGGGTCTTGCTCATGGTTGCTGTTCCTTTCGTTGGGTCTGCTGAAGTCGGGAGAGGAGCTCGTCGAGTTGGCCATACCGCTCGTCCCAGAAGCGCTGGTATTCCGCCAGCCAGGCCGTAGCCTCGCGCAGCGGCTGCGCCTCGAGGTGGCTGATGCGGGCGGTGGCCTGCCGGGTGCGCGAGATGAGGCCGGCCTCCTCGAGCACCCTGAGGTGGCGGGAGACGGCAGGCTGGGACATCTTGAACGGCGCCGCCAGCGCGGCAACCGGCGCGTCTCCCTGCGTCAGCCTGGCCAGGATCGCACGCCGCGTGGGATCCGCCAGCGCCGAGAAGACCGCGTCAAGGTTGATCGCCATCTATAACCGGCTCCTTCCATAACAAGATAGTTATAGAGTGACGCGTTGAGGCATGGGCATAACCCTGGGTTATCAAGGGACGGCCGGGCTTGACAGGCCCCGCTTGTTTCCGACCCCTGCACTGATCAGTTGATGGATCCTCCCGTGGGGCCGTCGGTCGATGATCTCGTCACGGCCATCTCAAACCTCGCGGGCTTCGAGGCCACGACCCCGTTGGACGTCACCGTGGATGGCTTCAGCGGAAAGCAGTTCACGGTGACGGCTCCTGCGTCCCCCGGGTGCGACCTGCGAGTCTGGGCGACTGCCTCCCGGACGAATAGTGTCGGACCCAGCGAGGTCAACCTTCTCCGCATCCTGGACGTCGATGGCACGCGGATCCTCGTCAGTGGCGCCTATCACCCGCTGACGGCGACGGAGGCAGATCTCACTGCTCTCCAGCAGGTGATGGCCTCGGTACACATCGCGCCCTAGCGCTGGTAGCTTGCTACTGAAGCCGGCGAGGCCTCCGGGCCTCGCCGGCTTTTTGCATCGGCCATTGAAGTTTCGATTGGTCCCTGCCCCCATACCGTGTGTAATGCATCGGTCTAAACCCGATGTCTTTAGCGGAAGAGGGCATGGACACCGATCTCGTGAAACTCGCGCAGAACGGCGACAAGGGGGCCTTCACGACCCTTGCCGCCGCGCGAGCGGATCGGTTCCTTGCCGCATCGCACAGGATCCTGCGCGACTTCAGCCTCGCCGAGGACGCGACGCAGCAGGCGCTGCTGAGCATCTGGCGGGACCTTCCCCAGCTTCGCGACCCGGCACGCTTTGATGCCTGGTCGTACCGCCTCCTCGTTCGCGCCTGTTACGCGGAGGCGGGCCAGGCCCGTCGTTGGACGCCGAACATCCGGTTGCTGCCGGCTGATGAGCCGATGGCAAGCGATGAGCTGAGCACGGTCGTAAACCGCGACCAGCTCGACCGGGGCTTCCGGCGTCTCTCCCTCGATCACCGAACGGTGGTGGTCCTGCACCACTACCTCGACCTGCCGCTCGACCAGGTTGCCGAGACGCTCGGCATCCCGGTCGGCAGTTATCTCCTCGTGGAGGACGCCAGACGTGGACCGACTTCTCAAGATTGGTCTGGCGGCTGCGGCCGTGGTGGTCATCGCTGTCATGGGCTACCAGCTGACCGGAGGCTCCGTCGGCGGTCCAGGCGCAACCGAAACCCCGGAGCCGCCATCGTCGAGTCCGCGACCATCAACTCGGCCTACGACTAGACCCATGCGCGGGCGGCCCGCACCGGCCGCCCGCGGATCTCCCATCGCCGAGAAAACGGCGCTATGACCACCCCCGAGTCCACCGAGCGCTGACTCCTACCAGCGCTCCTCGTGAATCAGGGCCTCGAGTGGCTTCCGGCCGCCGGCCTTGTTCGGCGCCGTGAGCTCCGACGGGTCGGCGGGGTAGCCGAACGACAGCAGGTAGTGGCAGCGCCGGTCCGCCGGCAGGCCGAGCAACTGACCAACCAGGTCCTGCTCGAAGACGTCGCCGGCGCGCTCCCGATGCCTAGCTCCCACGCCGCCAGGACCATGCTCTGCGCGGCCCGGCCGAGGTCCCACATCCGGGTGTTGCGCCACCCGGCACTCTCGTCGGGGGTGACGAGAGCAACCGCCATGGCGGCGCCGGCGATGTGATCCGCGTATTTGCCCACACCAGTCAGCTCGCGCAGGTGATCGCGGTCATGGATCACGATGAAGGCCCAGGTCTGCTCGTTCTTGGAGCTGCCCGTGCGGCGCGCGGCGTTCAGGATGCGGGCCTCGTGCTCGGCGGAGAGCGGCTGCTCCGCGAAGTCGCGGATGACGCGCACCGAGTTGATCGCTTCCCAGACGTCCATCGGCCCAAGTGTAGGTTGAACGCTAGCGCCGGCCGCCGACTCATACTCACCGATTGGCCGCAAGCGTCGTAGTTCCGCAAATCGACATAGACCGATTCCGGGCCTGCCGAACGACTAACCTGCAAATGGCACTCGAGGCCAGCAGGGTGCAACCGTCCACCGCCAGCGAGGGTCGGAGCGAAGTCGCCGCGGTCTTTGCCGACGAGGTCGCGTTCCGCGCCTGGTACGAGCACAGCCTTCCCCGCGTGTACACGTACCTGTTTCACCGCTGCGGGCGCGACCCAGAGCTCGCCGAGGAACTGGCGCAGCAGGCCTTTGTCGAAGCCGTGCGCAGCCGAGCCCGATTTCGCGGGCAGTCCGACGCGATCACCTGGGTGGTTGGAATCGCGCGCAACAAGCTCGTCGATCACTTTCGTCGCGTCGAGCGTGATCAGCGCCGGCAAGCTGTCCTGGTGAGCGACTTCAGGCTCGCGGCAAGCGCGGTGGTCCCTCGACAACGCTGACGCCGGAGGCCAACGAATGTGGCGAACCGATCTCGCGACGGGGGTGACCCAAACGTTCGAATCCCTCGAAGATCCGAACGTCATGGACGCTGTCTTCCCCGCGTCCCCCGATCGGAAGAGGACCCGACAGGGCATATCTTCTTGCGGCGGCCCGGAAGCGTCCGCTTCTACGCGTGGGCATCCGAAATCAGCGGTGGCGAGGTGGTCTCGACCGACTATGCGCCTGACTTCGGTTGGATTGAGTGGGTGCCCGGGCGTTGAAGGTCCAGCCTAGGCGTCCAGCACTTCAATCCGGATCCGCTTGTTGATGCGGCCCTTGGACTCGTAGCCGGTCACGCGCACGCGACCGATCTCCCCGGTGTGCGAGACGTGCGTCCCGCCATCGGCCTGGAGGTCGAGCCCAACGATCTCGATCGTCCGCACCTCGGTGATCCCCTCCGGGAGCAGGTTGACCTTGGTGCGGATCAGGTCGGGGATCGCGAAGGCCTCATCCCGCGGCAGGACGGCGGCCCGGATCTCGCGGTCAGCTTCGATCTCAACGTTGACCCGCCGCTCGATCTCGGCGACCAACTCACCGGCCATCGTCTCGAACTCGAAGTCCATCCGGCCGGAGAGCGGCTCCATGTTGCCGCCGGTGACCGACGCTCCCCAGTCGCGCCAGATGACGCCGCACAGGACGTGCAGTGCCGAGTGGGTCCGCATCAGGGCGTGCCGTCGGTCCCAGTCCAGCTCGGCGCTGACCTCGGTGTCCATCGGCGGCAGCTCGGCATCCTCCACCAGGTGCCAGATGTCGTCGCCGGACTTGCGTGCCCCGGTGACGCGCCATGCCGCGCCCTCATCGGTCCGAAGCCATCCGGTGTCTGCTGGCTGGCCGCCGCCCCCCGGATAGAAGACGGTGATGTCGAGCAGCACTGCGCTGTCATCGACCTGGAGCACGCGGGCGGGAGTGGTCGCCGCGTAGGCATCGGCGTAAGCGAGGTTGTTGCTCACGCCGCGCAGGCTAGCAGGCGGTACCATGCCGTGCGCCATGGACTTCTCTGCCACCGTCGACACCCTGCTGGACGAATACTTCCGGCTGCAGCCGGCTGATGCCACCGAGCTCGGCGAGCACGCCTATGACCACCACTGGCCGGACCTGACTGATGCCGGGCAGGTGGCCTGGTCCGACTGGCTGCGCGATGCCGAGGCACGCATCCAGGCGATCGAGCCGGGCGCGCTGACGCGCGATGAGGCCATCGACCGGCGGATCCTGCTCGAGAACCTGGCGGCCATACGGTTCGCGACCGACAAGCTGCGCGAGACCGAGTGGAACCCGATGGTGTATGTCTACCTCTTCGGCGCCGCCCTCTTCACGATGCTGGCGCGCGAGTACGCTCCCATCAACGAGCGGCTGAACGCGCTCGCGTCCCGCCTGCGGGGGCTGCCCATCGCGCTCGACGGAGCTCGCGAATTGCTGAGCAAGGAGGGCGGCCGCGCCGTGAGCCGTTTCCACGCCGAGAAGGCGGTGGATCGCATGGCCGGCGTCGCCGACCTGGCCGGGCTCGCCGTGTCGGAGGCCCAGGCCTGCGACGACGCCGCGCTGCTGGCCGACGTCCAGGTCGCCGCCGATGTCGCGACCACGGCCATCGAGGACTGGACGAAGTGGCTTCGCGACGAGCTGCTGCCGACCGCCGACGGCGACTTCCGGCTGGGGCCGGAGCTGTACGCCGCCAAGTTCCGCCACTCCCTGAAGAGTTCGGTCACCCCGGCCGAGCTCGAGAAGATGGCCGCCGAGGAGTACGACCAGACCCGCGCCGAGATGACCCGCATCGCGCGCTCGATCTGGAGCGACTGGATGGGGGACGCCCCGCCTCCGGAGAGCGACGACGAGGCGGTGCGGAGCGTGCTCGACGCGATCGCGGTCGACCACCCGCGCGCGGACGAGCTGCTCGACTTCTGCCGCGCCGAGAACGAGCGGATCGAGGCGTTCGTGGTCGAGCACGACGTCGTCTCCCTCACTGAGGAACCGCTGCAGATCATCTGGACCCCCGGCTTCCTGCGCAACTTCGGCGGCGCGATGCTGATCCCGCCCGGTCCGCTGGATCGTGGACTGGCCAGCTTCTTCGCGATCACCCCGGTGAACGAGTCGTGGCAGGCAGAGCGGCGCGAGTCGTACCTCCGCGAGGACAACGCGCGGATGCTGCGGCTGCTCACCATCCATGAGGCGGTCCCCGGCCACTACCTGCAGCTGGCCTATTCGAACCGATCTCCCTCGCTCGCTCGTGGCATCTTCCGCTCCGGGGTCTTCGCCGAGGGCTGGGCCGTCTACATCACCCAGGTGATGATGGATCTCGGCTACGGAGCCGATGACCCCGCACTGCTGCTCGTCCACTGGAAGTTCTACCTGCGCTCAGCCACCAACGCGCTGATGGACATCCGCATCCAGTCGGGCTCGATGGACGAGGCCGAGGCGATGCACCTCATGGTCGACGGCGGCTTCCAGGAGGAGGGCGAGGCGACCGCCAAGTGGGACCGCGCGCGGCTCTCATCGACCCAGCTCTGCGAGTACTTCCTCGGGAGCGTGGAGATGCACGGGCTGGAGCGCGAGGCTCGCCGTCGCGCCGAGTCGGAGGGCCGCGAGTTCGTCTACCGGCCGTTCCTTGAGGCGGTGCTGGCCCACGGATCGCCCTCGATGCCGGTCATCCGCGACATCCTGTTCAGCTCGGACGCAGCTTCCCCGCCAGCGAAAGGATCGAAGGAACTCCCGGCGCCGAGTACGTGAGCAGGTCCGACACGTCGAAGAGGTGCCCGGTCGCCAGGAGGGCCAGGGTCAGGTGGGCGTCGGGGATGTGGACGAGCAGGGTGGTGTAGCCCCGCAGCAGCCCCGAATGCCCGTAGCCGAGCAGCCCCCCGAACCGATACTGCTCCGCACCAAGCCCGTATCCCCGGTCGTTGAAGTCGAGCATCTGCGCCAGCGTTTCGGCTCGCAGGATGGACCCGTCGTACAGCGCGTCACCCCAGCGCACCAGGTTGGCCGCATTCGAGTCGAGCATGGCCGATGTGAAGAAGGCGCTCGTCCAGGAGACCCCCATCAATTCCGGCAGCTTGCCCCGTTCCGGGGGACCGGTGCCGCGCAGCTTCAGCGGTCCAGTGATGCGATGCTCCAGCTCGTCCGCGAACGGGTGGCCGGTAACTCGCTCAACCAGCATGCCGGCGATGACGTAGTTCGTGTTCGAGTAGCCCCAGCTCGTTCCCGGCTCGAAGGTTGACGGCCCCAGGAGTGCCAGCACCTCGGCCGGCTGCCAGACGCGTGACGGCTCGGCGTTGAGCCGGTCGCGCATCGGCGCAAGCAGGTCGGCGATCCCCGAGCTGTGGCTGAGCAGCTCGCGCACCGTCACGCCGCGGGCGATGGTCAGCTCCGGGAGGTAGTCGTTCACCGCGGCATCGAGCTTGACGCGGCCCTCATCGACCAGCTGCAGCACGACCGCCGCCGTGAAGGTCTTGGTGACGCTGGCGATGGCGAAGGGGGTGGTGCCGCTCAGGGGAGTGGTGCCGTCGCGGGACGGCCCCGAGGTGCCGGTCCAGCCCAGCTGCGCATCGGCCGAGATGCCGACCGCCACCGAGGTTAGGCCGAACGCCGCTCGAGCCCGATCCACCGCGGCCTGCAGCGCGGCGGACTCTGCAGTGGAGACCGGCCGCAGGTCGACCGGCTGAGCCGTTCCGCCACCATCGGCTCCGTGCGGGGAAGGCGAGACGGCCTGTGGCTGCGTGCCCGAGCTTGCAGCCGGCAGCAGCGACGCGGCGGGGGGAGGCAGCTCGCCCGGAGAGAAGGCGCCGGGCGCCAGCGTCAACGACACGGCCACCAGCACGGCGAGCAGGGCGGCGGCACCCGTCAGGTGGGCGATCGGTCGTCGCATCGGGAGTCAGCATGGGACATCCGCGGAAGGGGCGTCGACCCGCCGCGGACCAGTAGCATGCCCATCAATGCTCGAAATGGGGCGCGGCTTCAGCGCCGTTCGCCACCGCAACTTCCGTCTGTACTGGATCGGCCAGATCGTGAGCCTGGCCGGCACGTGGATGCAGTCGGTCAGCCAGCCGTGGCTGGTGCTGCTGCTGGGCGGCAGCTACATCCAGCTCGGGATCGTGGTCGCACTGCAGTTCGCACCGTCGCTGGCGCTGGCGCCGCTCGGCGGCGTGCTGGCCGACCGGGTCGACAAGCGACGGCTGCTGATCTTCACCCAGTCAGTGGCGGCGCTCCAGGCGGCGGTGCTGTTCGTCCTGACCGCGACCGGCGTGGTCGAGATCTGGCACATCATGGTGCTGGCCCTGGCGCTCGGCTTCGTGAACGCGCTCGACATGCCGGTGCGCCAGTCCTTCGCCGCCGAGCTGGTCCCGCGCGAGGACCTGATGAATGCCATCACCCTCAACTCGGCGTCGTTCAACCTCGCTCGCGTGGTTGGCCCCGCCGTCGCCGGCATCACCCTCGCCCTCTACGGCCCCGCCTTCAACTTTGCGATCAATGCAGTCAGCTACCTTGGCGTCCTGGAGGCGCTGCGCCGGATGGATCCCGCCGCCATGCTGCGGCTCCCGCGGCTCGAGGCGCACCCTTCGATCCGCTCCAGCCTGTCCGAGGGGATCGGCTATGCCCTGCGCACGCCCACGGTCCTCTGGCCGCTGGTGCTGCTGGCCGGGGTGGGCATCTTCGGCATGAACTTCCAGACGCTGCTGCCACTCTTCGCCAAGTACACCCTGCACCTGGACGCCGACGGCTTCGGCGCCCTCTTTGCGGTCATGGGTGTCGGCTCACTGCTCGGGTCGCTGGCGCTCGCCTTCCTCGGGTCCCGCCGGCCGTTGATCTGGATGATCCTGGGCGGCGCGACCTCGTTCGTCATCTTCGAGGCACTGCTCGGCCTTTCCCGCGACCCTGTCGCCGCGTTCCCGCTGATCGTGTTCGTGGGCCTCTCGTCGATGCTGATGATCAACACCATCAATGTGACGGTGCAGCGCAGCGTGCCCGACGAGCTGCGCGGACGGGTGATGGCCCTGTACGTGACCGTCTTCGCCGGCTCCACCCCGATCGGTGGGCTCATCGCCGGTGCCGTGGCCCAGGCATGGGGACCGCCGGCCGGCTTCCTGGTCGGGGCCGCGTCCACGACCCTCTTCATCGGCCTGGCCGCATGGCAGCTGGTGGTCCGTGGCAAGGCACGCGTCGAACTGCCGGGACGCCCGGTGCTGTCTGCTTGACCGATCCTCCACGCCCGCGGCTGACGCTCGCGCTGCTCGCGCTGTCGCACGCCGTGATCCATGCGCAGTCGGCACTGATGCCGCTGATCTACCCGATCGTGATCGTCGAGTTCGCCCTGAACCCCCGCGACATCGGCCTGTTCATCGCCATCACCACGGCCGTCGGCGGCACGATGCAGCTCTTCTACGGCTTCCTGACCCGATGGGTGTCACGCCCCGTGCTCCTCGGCGGCGGTCAGCTGCTCTTCGCGGCTGGGCTGCTCGTCTCCGGGCTGACCCGCTCGCTGGGGCAGCTGCTGGCTGCCATCTCGGTCGCGCGCATCGGTTCCAGCCCGCAGCACCCGATCGGCAACGCGCTGCTCTCCGACGTGTATCCGCCCGAGCGCCGCGGGTTCGCGATCAGCGCCCATATCAGCGGCGGCAACGTGGGCACCGTCCTGGTGCCGTTCGTGGGCCTTGCCTTGATTGGGTCAGTGGGATGGCAGACCACGCTGGCCCTGTTCGGCATCCCAGCCTTGGTGACCGGTTCGTTGATCCTGTGGCGCGTCCGCGAGGATGGCGCCGCCTACCGCGCCCGAGCGCGTCGCGCCGGTTCGGTGCGCGGGCAGCTTGGCTCCGTGCTGGGTCGACCTGACCTGCGGCTGATCCTGGGCGCCTCGCTGATCGCCGCCGGCGGACGCGGCCTGGACATCGTGGCGCCGTTCATGCTGCTCTACCTGCGCGGGCCGCTGGGGATCTCGGAGCGGACGACCGCCGTCCTCTATGCCCTGTTGTTGGTCGGTGCGGTCGTTGGACCGCTCCTCGCCGGCTGGCTCTCCGACCGCTTCGGCCGCCGACGCACGCTGGTCGTCTATTACCTCCTCTCCGCCGTGGGGGTCCTGGCCTTCCTGGCCGCGGGCTCCAACCTCGTGCTGCTGGTGCCGCTGCTGCTCCCCTTCGGGACCGCCGTCTTCTCGGAGTCGCCCGTGCTGCAGGCCTTCCTCGCCGACCGCGCCTCGGGCCCCACCCGCGACGTCGCCTTCAGCGTCTACTTCACGTGTGCCTTTGGGATCGGGGCCTTCTGGGCGTTGGTGATCGGGAACGTCGCCGCGTCATGGGGGTATCCGGTCGCGTTCGTCCTGATGGCCGCCTCGTACCTGGGTGCTGCGGCCTTCGTGGCGGTCGTCCCGGCGCCTGCTCCCAAGGACCCATCGGGCACTCCTTGAGGGGATCAGTCAATACAAACAGCGGTTGTGCATCGGCGCCGGTCGGGGCTCCACGCCGCGACGGCGTAGGCCGTCTGGATCATCCACTGCCGCGGTACCAATGACATTGGTACAAACTGACGCGCGCGCCTGCGAAGCAGCGATCTGGCTGCCATGTGCGGGCTGATACCAATGACATTGGTAGATTCGCGTGTGGCGAGCCTCCGCCAGTCCCTGATGTGCCGTTCTACCAATGGAGTTAGTAAGCCGCTGATACGTCGGCGCTAAGGCTCGGCTCGGACGATGGCCGCGTGCACTCCTTTCGGCCACGGCCAACCTCGACGGGTCGCAACCGTGCCAGCTACCTGGCCGCACTGTTCGGTCGTGAACTCCGCGTTGCCCGCATGACCGTGGGCTTGACCCAGAGGGAGCTCGCCAGGCTGGCCGGCGTGAGCCAGCAGCTCGCCAGCTGGGCCGAGCTCGGGCGAGGCAACCTCTCCCTCGAAGCCCGATGCCGGCTTGCGGCCGCCTGCGGACACGAGCTTGGTTGGCGGCTCTACCCGGTGGCGACGGTGCGCCTGCGGGACTCCGGTCAACTGACCGTGGCGCAGGCGATCGTTGGCGCGAGACATCCCAGCTGGCGTCCCAGCCTGGAGGTACCGGTCGCACCGGGGTATGCGCGTGCGGCGGACCTCCTCCTGACCGGACCGACGGAGATCATCCACATCGAGATCGAGCGCGCGCTCGTGGATTTCCAGGCGCAGCTGAGATCGGCGCAAGTCAGGCGCGAGCTCATGGCAGCCCAGGACGAGCGACCGATCCGCCTCGTGATCGCGGTTCCGGCAACGCGGAGCAGTCGAGAGCGCCTCGCCCCATTCGCACAGCTCATCGTCCAGACGATGCCGGTCACCTCGGGGAGGATCGCGTCGGCGCTGCGCAGCGGGGAACCGGTGGGAGGCGACGGCATCCTCTTCGTCCGATCGGCGGGCCGCCAACAGCCCGTGAAACCGCTTCCCCGCGCAGCGCGCACGCCCTAGCCCCGATGGACGACGAGCGCCTGGCCTCGATCCCCCTGCTGGCACCCCTCGACAAGCGCGCTCGCCAGCAGGTCCTACACACGGCGCGAGAGGCCCACTACACGGCCGGCCAGACGGTGGTGCGCGAGGGCGATCCCGCCACGGTGCTGTACCTCATCGTCGACGGCCACGCCAGCGTCCAGCAGGAGAGACGGACCGTGGGGCGCATGGGGCCCGGCGAGTTCTTCGGTGAGCTGGCACTCATCGAGGAGCACGGTCGAACGGCAACCGTCGTGGCCGAGGACGAGCTTGACTGCCTCCTGATCAGCGGCTGGGAATTCAAGGCGTCGCTCGAAGAGCATCCCGAAATGGCAATCCCGATGCTCAACGCGATCATCGCCCGGCTCCACCGCATCGAGCACCATGGCTGAGGAATCCGCGCAAGGGAATGCCGAGAGCCCTGGGGTAATCGCCCGATGCGGAACCCCGGGGCTCGTGATCGACAGGAGTCTCGTCGTCAGCCGGCGAGCGTGCCTCCGGCCGCAGCCCGCGCATCGGCCGCGGCATTGAGATCGTCCTGGTGTCCGCCCACCTCATCCCAAATGCGGACGTTCTTCGTCTCGCGGATCGCGATGCCGCCCACGATGACGCTCATCATCGCCACGACGATCGGATACCAGAGGCCGGCAAAGGTCGACCCGCCGGGGGTCACATCACCCAGCCATGCAAGCCCACCGCCGGCCACGGCGGCCGCCGTGATCGCGGTGGCGATGAACGGGAGCCAGCCACCGAACTCGCCGTTGCCCAGGTGATAGGGAAGCGACAATGAGGTGTAGCGGATCTTGGCGGGGAAGTACTCGACCAGGAAGGCGGCGATCGGCCCGTAGACCATCGTTACCAGCACGATCATCAGGAAGACCATCGCGGTCAGGCCCACGATGTTCGGGTCCTGGGCGATCTGGATCGCCTTGCCGGTGGCATCGGTCCCGGGCGCGGGGTGCGCGAAGCCCTTCATCGCGTTGAAGATGGGGAAATACGCGACGGCGGCAATCAGGCAGCCGCCCAAGATGATCGGCTTGCGCCCGATCTGGTCCGAGAGCCAGCCGAAGAAGATGAAGAACGGCGTCGCAAGTGCGATCGCGATGAGCATGACCGTGTAGGCGTCCACGAAGCCCACGCCCAGCTGCACGGTCATGAACGACAGGGCGTAGAACTGGCCCGTGTACCACACCACGGCCTGGCCGGCGGTCATGCCGAACAGGGCGAGCAGGATGAGTCGCCAGTTGCGCCGGTTTCCCAGGCTGTCACGCAGGGGAGCGGACGATGTCTTGCCCTGCTCCTTGGCACGCGTGTAGAGGGGCGTCTCCTGCAGCTTGAAGCGGATGTACAGGGCGCCGGCGACCAGGATCGCGGACAGGAGGAAGGGGATGCGCCATCCGAACGAGGCGAAGGTCTCGGGACCCAGCGTCAGCCGGAAGATCAGGATGACCGCCAGCGCGAGGAACAGACCGATCGTGGCAGTTGTCTGGATCCAGGACGTGTACATGCCGCGCTTGCGGTCCGGCGCGTGCTCGGCCACGTAGATGGCCGCGCCACCGTATTCGCCGCCGAGCGCGAGACCCTGGAGCATGCGCAGCGCGACGAGGAGGATCGGGGCGAAGATGCCGATCTGCGCGTAGCCGGGGAGCAGGCCGACCAGGACCGTGGCACCGCCCATGATCGAGACCGTGAGCAGGAAGGCGACCTTGCGCCCGGTCTTGTCACCGATGCGGCCGAACACGAGGGCACCGAAGGGACGAACGGCGAACCCGGCGCCGAATGTCGCGAGGGCGCTCAGGACCTGGGCGGTGGGATCGCCCGGGAAGAAGACCGGCGCGAGGAAAGTGGCGAGGACGGCATACAGGTAGAAGTCGTACCACTCGATCACCGTTCCGATCGCCGAGGCGCCGATGACGAACGGAATAGAGGTATTGGGGGCGCGGGCTGGGGCCGTGGCTTCCATGGGCGTGAACCTCCAACATGTGGATAGGCACGTGGCGCTTCCGACGCTCGGCTCGGCATCGCCGCGGCCGGGATCTTGCCAGCCCAATCATTTCATCGGTCTGCGGCCCTGCCTTTCGCGCGGCGGATGGGTGTGATCGTCGCGACCGCTCCGACCGGCACCATACACCCAGCCGCAAGCCCACCCGTCCAGCCCCCCAACCGCGGTGTCCCCCGCAGGTAGAATCCTGTGGCAATCCTCCCCGAGCCCACCGGAACCGAGGAGACGTCCGGCATGAC
>JACDEL010000052.1 GCA_013816405.1 Chloroflexota bacterium
GGCCGGCGCCGGCCTGGTCGCTGCCAACCAAGCGCTGGTGGGCGGGGCACTGGCCGAGATGCTGCGTGCCGCCGACCCCCCGGGCCTGGCGGCCGTCGCCTTCGTCGCAGCGGTCCTGGTGCTCGGGGTCGTCGGCTTCACGCGGGCCGAGCCACGCGACGGCTTCCTGACCTGGGCGATCACCTCCTTCGGCGTCGCCTATGTCGGACTGCTGGCCCCATTCATGGTGGTGGTTACCCACCTGGCGCCGGCGGGTGGCTCTGCCACGACCCCGATCGGGGCGGTGAACCTCCATGCAGGGACCGCCTGGATGCTGCTGCTCCTGCTCGTGGTGTGGGGATACGACTCGGGGGCCTACCTGACCGGCCGCTGGCTGGGACGGAGACGCCTGATCGACCACATCAGCCCGTCAAAGACGGTCGAGGGGCTGGTCGGGGGATTGCTGGCTGCCACCGTCGCCGCCGGCGTCGGGGCGTGGCTGATCGGACTGGACGCCTGGCAGCCGCTGCTGATCGGGCCGATTGTCGGGCTCGCCGCCCAGGCCGGTGACCTGGCCGAGTCGATGGTCAAGCGCGCCGCAGGCCGCAAGGAGTCTGGCTTCCTGGTGCCCGGGCACGGCGGCGTCCTTGACCGGATCGACTCATTCCTGTTCGCCGCGCCGGTGCTGGTCGGCTATGCGCTCCTGATCGCCGGCTTCAGCCTGTGACCGGGGTCGTCCTGCTCGGGTCAACCGGATCCATCGGAAGGCAGACGCTGGAGGTGATCGCCGCGCACCGCGATCAGTTCTCGGTGGTCGGCCTGGCGGCCGGCCGCAGGAGCGATGACTTCGCGGCCCAGCTCGGCGAGTGGCCGGGCGCGCGCGCCTGGTGCAGCGATGGTCGTCCCGCCGATCTCGCGCGCGACCGTTGGGTTGTCGGCGGCCTCGAGGAGCTCGCGACCCTGGAGGACGCCGAGATCGTGGTCGTCGCCACCACCGGCATGACAGCCCTCCCGGCGGTGCTGGCCGCACTGCGCCGCGGTCGCCGTGTGGCGCTGGCCAATAAGGAGACGCTCGTCACCGGCGGCCACCTGGTTGAGCAGGTGGTGGCGAGTCTCGAAGGCGACCCGCTCGAGCGATTGCGGCCGATCGATTCCGAGCACTCCGCGATTTGGCAATGCCTCGCCGGGGAACGGCTCGATGAGGTGGCGCGTCTGATCCTCACTGCCTCGGGTGGCCCCCTTCGGGATCGGCCCGCAGGTGAGCTCGAGGACGTGACACCGGCCGAGGCACTGGTGCATCCCAACTGGCGGATGGGCCCCAAGATCACGATCGACTCGGCCACGCTTGTCAACAAGGCATTCGAGGCGATCGAGGCCAAATGGCTGTACCGCCTCCCCTACGATAGGATTCAGGCAGTGATCCATCCCCAAAGCGTGGTGCACTCGCTCGTCGAGTTCACCGACGGCTCCTTCAAGGCACAGCTCGGGGTCCCCGACATGCGCCTTCCGATCCAGTACGCGCTCACGTACCCACGGCGCCTGCCATCGCCGGCACGGCACGCCGCGCCGCAGGAATGGGGGACGCTGCAGTTTGAGGCACTCGAAGCGGGTCGCTTTCCCGCCTATGACGCGGTTCGCGCCGCGGCCTCCGCGGGTGGCAATCGCGGGACGATCCTCAATGCCGCCGACGAGGCTGCCGTGGCCGCCTTCCTGGGCGGCACGATCACCTTCCCCCGGATTGCCGAGGTCATCGCCGACGCCGTCGAGCGCTGGGGCGACCCCTCCGAACCCGACCTGGACGGGATCCTGACGCTCGACGGGGAGGTGCGCGCCGCCCTCTCCGTCGAGCTCGGCCTGGCTGGCGCTGCCTGATGGGCGTACTCGGAACGATCCTGGCCTTCATCGCGGTACTGGTCGTCCTGGTCCTCGTCCATGAGCTCGGCCACTTCATCGTGGCCAAGCGTGCCGGCATCACGGTGCAGGAGTTCGGCGTCGGATTCCCGCCACGCATCGGCTCGGTCGTGTGGCACGGCACGCGCTACTCGCTCAACTGGATCCCCTTGGGTGGCTTCGTCAAGATGCTCGGCGAGGATGGCGAGGGCGAGGCCGAGAAGATGCGGAAGCGTGGCCTCTCCGAAGCCGCTGTCGACAGCGCGATGGAGGGGGCCTTCAACCGCAAGCCGATCTGGCTCAGGATCGTGGTGCTGGTGGCGGGGGTTGTCATGAACTTCCTGCTCGCGGCCGTCCTGTTCGCGGTCGCCCTCAGCCTGCCGGGCAGCGAGGGGCGCGGGCCGCTGATCGTCACCGAGATCCAGGCCGCCAGTCCCGCCACAGCCGCCGGGCTCGAGGTGGGGGACGTGATCGTGGCAGCGGATGGCCGCACCTTCCCCGTCTCGCGCGATCTCACCGCCTACGTTCGCTCGAGGGCAGGGCATCTCGTGGAGCTCACCGTTCGCCGCGACGGGACAGAGACGCTGATTCCGGTCACGCCGCGCTCCCTGAGCGCTGCCGAGGAGGCGAAGGGCCTGGGGGCGGTGGGGTTCAGCTACGAGCCGGCTCGATTCGTCGAGGTCCCGCCCACCGTCGCGAATCCCGCGGAGGCAGCCTGGAAGGGGGTCGTTTCGGCCGCCGACCTCGCCGCACAGATTCCCGGCGGACTCGCCTCAGCCGTCGCGGGGCTGCTGGGGCTGGCTCCCGACGCGGGCACTGCCGTCGGGCCGATCGGGATCGCCTCCGAGACGGGTCGCGTCCTCCAGGCCCCGCTCGTCAGCCAGCTTGTCTTCGTCGGGATCCTGTCGGTCAACCTGGCCGTCCTCAACGTCCTTCCCTTCCCGCCGCTTGACGGTGGCAGGATCGCCGTGACGGTCGTCGAGGCGGTCCGGCGGCGGCGCCTGCCGGCCGAGCGCGAGGCACTGGTCTACCTGACCGGCTTCATGGTCCTCATCGTCCTGGTCATCCTGATCTCGATCCGGGATGTCGCAAATCTGATCGGCGGCTGACCTTCGGGCGACCTCCGGGGTGGTGGCGGGAGCCTGCCTCGGCTGCTATACTCCGGGCGGTTTCGCGGGCCGTTCGAGCGGGCCAAATCGATATTGATTCTGAGTGCAACGTGGGTCGGTTCGCCAGTCCCACGTTTTTGTTTCTGCCCCGTAGGGGCGAGGTGCGGATGTGAACCGGGACTTCATCGGAGCCTTGCTCCAGCTGAACGCTGAGAAGGGCGTTCCCCAGGAGATCCTGATCGAGACTCTGGAGCAGGCGATCGAATCCGCCTATCGCCGCAATGCGGACGCCCCCGAGAACGTTGTGGTTCGCGTGGACCCGGAGTCCGGCCAGATCAGCGTCTATCGCGAGTACGAGGTCGTCGCCACTCCCGACGCGGTGGAGGATCCCGAGCTCCAGATGCTGGTCGGTGCGGCTCAGAAGATCGACCCGACCACCGGCGTCGGCGCCAAGGTCCGCGTCCCGGAGAATGTCACCCAGGCCCAGCTCGGTCGCATCGCGGCGCAGACTGCCGGCCAGGTGTACCGCCAGCGCCTGCGCGAGGCCGAGCGCGACGTGGTCTACAGCCAGTACGCCAGTCGCGAGGGCGAGATCATGACTGGCGTGGTGCACCGCACCACGGACCAGGCGGTCGTCCTCGACCTCGGGAAGGGGGTCGAGGCGGTCCTGGCCGTCAGCGAGCAGCTCCCTGGCGAGCACTACCGCATCGGTCAGCACCTGAAGGTCTACGTCCTGGAAGTGCGGCGCACGACGCGCGGGCCAGTCCTCGTCGTGAGCCGCACCCACCGCGGATTCCTGCGGCGCGTGATGGAGATGGAGATCCCCGAGATCTACAACGGAACGGTCGTGATCCGGGGCATCGCCCGCGAGGCGGGCAGCCGCTCCAAGGTCGCGGTCGAGAGCCGGCAGGTCGGCGTCGACGCCAAGGGCGCGGCGGTGGGCCAGCGTGGAGCGCGAATCCAGGCGATCGTGGCCGAGCTCAACGGCGAGAAGGTTGACGTCGTGCTCTGGAACGAGGACCCGGCGCAATTCGTGGCTGAGGCGCTCTCTCCGGCGGAGGTCCTGAACGTGCGGATCGACGAGGAGCACAAGATCGCCAACGTCGTCGTCCCGGAGCGCCAGCTCTCGCTTGCGATTGGCAAGGAGGGCCAGAATGCCCGGCTCGCGGCGAAGCTCACCGGCTGGCGCATCGACATCCGTTCTGACGCCGGGGTGGCCACCGCCGCCGCCGCGCACGGCAGCGCCCCGGACGACAGCGCAACCCCCGAGGAGGCGCCGGTCGATGCCGAAGCGGAGGCCTGAGCACCAGCCGCAGCGGACCTGCGCGGTCTGTCGCGAGGTGCACCCCAAGCGGTCCATGACGCGCGTGGTTCGTCGTGCGGACGGCGCGGTCATGGTCGATCCAAGTGGCAAGGCGCCCGGACGCGGGACGTACCTGTGCGACCAGGCCGCCTGCCATGAGCCCCGGCGCCTGGCGGAGGGCATTCAGCGGGCGCTGGGTGGCTCGGTCGTGCCGGAGCAGATCCTCGCGGAGGTGATGCATGCCTCCGCGTAGATACCAGCCGCGTCGTGGTCCGCGACCGCCGCGGCGCCGCGACGGCGGGCCGGAGGGCGGGCTGGCGGTCGAGACCCAGCCGGTCGTCCCGCGAGGAGGCCCGCCTGTCGAGCTCCCGTCGTCAGTCTCCGTTACGGACCTGGCGGCCGCGCTCAGCGTCAGCCACGCCGACATCATCAAGGAGCTGATCCGGAACGGCATCTTCGCGACGATCAACCAGTCGATCGACTTCGATACCGCCTCACTCGTCGCGGGTGAGCTTGGGATCGAGACGGTCCAGCGCGGGATCGCGCAGCGCGCCGCGGCCGAGGCGGCCTCGCAGCAGGAGATCGTGGCGCCGGGCAGCGAGGAGGAGGGTGCCGGCAAGCGCGTGCTCTTCACCGAAGAGGAGGCGGCGGACCTCGTGACCCGCGCCCCGATCGTGACGATCATGGGCCACGTCGACCATGGAAAGACGAGCCTCCTGGACGCGATTCGCAGTACGAGCGTCGCCACGGCCGAACGGGGCGGCATCACGCAGCACATCGGCGCCTCCGAGGTCGAGCACAACGGAAAGCGGATCGTCTTCCTCGATACGCCCGGCCACGAGGCGTTCACGGCGATGCGGGCCCGCGGCGCCCAGATCACGGACATCGCGATCATCGTGGTGGCCGCCGACGACGGCGTGATGCCACAGACCAAGGAGGCGATCGACCATGTTCGAGCCGCCCGGGTGCCGATGATCGTGGCGATCAACAAGATCGACAAGCCCGATGCCAACCCTGACCGGGTGAAGCAGGAGCTGGCCGACAACAAGGTCCTGATCGAGGAGTTCGGCGGCGACGTCATCGCGGTGCCGGTCTCCGCCAAGCAGAAGACGGGACTCGACGACCTGATGGAGATGATCCTGCTGGTCGCCGACCTGCAGGACCTCAAGGCCAATCCCAATCGACCGGCGATCGGCACCATCATCGAGTCGAAGGTGGCCAAGGGACGTGGCAACGTGGCGACCGTGCTGGTGCAGACCGGCACCCTGAAGATCGGCGACGTGGTGACGGTCGGGCGCACCTTCGGACGTGTCCGAGCCCTCCAGAACGCCGCCGGCAAGCGCGTCAAGGCGGCGGAGCCGGCGACCGCGGTGGAGATCATCGGCATCACCGACCTGCCCGAGGCTGGCGACATCCTGCGCGTGGTGCCGGATGAGAAGACGGCGCGCGACATGGCGGAGGCGATCGAACTGGCGGCCACGTCGGGCGATGGCAAGGCAGCCTTCACGCTCGAGGACATCAGCGCCCAGATCCAGGCCTCGGAGGTGAAGGAGCTGCGGGTGGTGCTGAAGACTGACGTCCAAGGGTCGTTGGGTGCCATTCGCCATGCGCTCGAGCGACTGAACACCCCCGAGGTGCGGATCAACATCGTCAGCGAGGGAGCGGGCGATATCAACGAGTCCGACGTGCAGCTGGCGAGTGCCTCCGAGGCGGTCGTCATCGGCTTCAACACCAAACTCGATCCCGGCGCGCAGCGCGCGGTCGATGCCCTCGGCGTCGACGTGCGGATGTACGACGTCATCTACAAGCTGACCGATGACCTGGGAACAGCCCTCAGCGGCATGCTCACCCCCAAGGAGGTCGAGCAGATCGAGGGCCATGCCGAGGTCCGCATGGTGATCAAGGCCGGCAAGGCCGGGAACGTGGCCGGCTCGTACGTCGTCGACGGACGCATCGTGCGCGGTGGCCAGGTGCGGCTCTTCCGCGGCGGCCAGGTTGTAGCCGAGGGTCGCGTGGAGTCGCTGAAGCGCTTCAAGGACGACGTCCGCGAGGTTGCGACGGGGTTCGAGTGCGGGATCGGCCTCGGGAACATCGAGATCGCCGAGGGCGACCTGATCGAGTGCTACCAGATGGTTGCCGAGCAGGCGTGACCCGCCTCCGATGAGTCAGCGGACCGATCGGCTCGACAGCCAGATCCGCCAGGAGCTGATGGATCTGCTGCAGCGCGAGATGAAGGATCCACGCCTCGGCTTCGCAACCATCACCAGGGTCGAGACGGCACCCGACCTTGGCCACGCCCGGGTCTGGGTGAGCGTGCTTGGGACCGATCGCGAGCGCGAGCGCACCATGGGCGCACTGCGCGTCGCAACTCCGTGGCTTCGCCGCAAGCTCGGCGAGCGACTCTCCCTGCGCCACGTCCCGGAGCTCACGGTCCGTGAGGACGACTCGACCGCATCGGGCGACCGGGTCCTGCGCATCCTCCAGGAGCTCGACGGCGGCCCGACGAACCCTGTGCCGGACGAGGCGGGGGAGCCCTAGTGCTCGACGTCGCCGAAGTCCTCCGGGGTGCAGAGCGCATCTCGGCCTTCTGCCACGAGAATCCCGATGGCGACACGCTCGGCGCCGCGATTGCGATCGCCCTGGCGGCCGAGCGGCTGGGGAAGCAGGCAGAGGTGGTGAGCGTCGATCCGCCACCGCCCTTCCTGTCGTTCCTGCCAAGGGTCGAGCGCGTCCGGCGCAGCCCGGCCCTCGAGCCGGACGTGGCGGTGGTCGTCGACGCGGGCGAGCTGAGCCGGATCGGCTCCGTGGTCACGGAGAAGGCAGACTGGTTCGCACGGGCACGCATCGTGAACATCGACCACCATGTGAGCAATCCCGGCTACGGGGAGGCGGCCTGGATCGATCCCGAGGCTGCCGCCACCTGCGAACTGGTGACCCTCCTCCTGGCCGAGCTCGGCGTCCCGCTTGATGAGCAGCTCGCGACCGCGCTGATGGCGGGCATCGTGCAGGACACGCACACATTCGCCCATCCGAACGCCACCGCCCGGACCCTGCGCGTCGCCGCGGAGCTCGTCGAGGCCGGCGCACCGCTGGCCGCCATCAACCGGGCCGTCTATGCCGACAAGCCGTTCAGCACGCTCGCCCTCTGGGGGCTGATGTTGGCAGGGATCGGGCAGCGAGCCGGCGGACGGGTCGTCCACGCCTCCATGACGACGGCGATGCTGGCCAGCACTGGCGAGCGGCCCACCGCCTCCGAGGGCTTCGTCGACCTGCTCGCGTCGAGCAAGCTGGCCGACGTGACGATCCTGTTCAAGGAGGTCGGGCCGGAGGAGACGCGGGTCAGCGTTCGTACCACCGGCCGTGCTGACGCGGTTGCCATCACGTCCGCATTCGGCGGGGGAGGTCATGCACGGGCCGCGGGCTGCACCGTGGCTGCGTCCCTCGAGGCCGCCCGGGAGCCGGTTCTGGCGGAGGCCGAGCGTGAGCTCGCCCGCGGCGATGCTCGGGGTCGTTAACCTCGACAAGCCGGTCGGGCCGACATCACACGACATGGTCGACCTGGTGCGGCGGCTGACGGGCATGCGGCGCATCGGACACGCCGGCACCCTCGACCCGCTCGCCTCCGGCGTGCTGCCGATCCTGGTCGGGGCCGCGACCCGCTTCAGCGACGACCTGACCGGCGGCCCGAAGCGTTACGACGCCGTCATTCGGCTTGGGATCAGGTCGGCCACCGATGATGCCCAGGGGCCGCTCGAGCCCGTCGCTCCGCCACCGGACCTGGCCACCGCGACCGCCGACCTTGCATCGTTCGTCGGGACCTTCGAGCAGCGTCCGCCGGCCTTCTCAGCGCGCAAGACTGGTGGCGTGATCGCCCATCGAGCGGCTCGGGCGGGCCATCCGGTGGAGGCGCCGCCGCGGACCGTGACGGTGGAGTCGATCGATCTCCTGGGATCGGAGCGAGGCGATGGCTGGCTCGACCTACGGTGCGACATCCGCTGCGGTCCGGGCACCTACATCCGGTCGATCGCGCGTGACTTCGGCGATCGGCTGGCCTGCGGCGGCCATCTGCATGCCCTGCGACGCACCGAGGCGGCAGGCCTGCGCGTCAATGACGCGATCGCACCCGACCTCCTCGAGAAGCTGGCGGTCGCGGGTCGGCTGGGAGGGGCGATCCTGCCGTTGGGGCCGCTCCTGCATCTGCCGGAGCTGCGCCTGGATGTCGAGGCGGCCGGCCGCTTTGTCCACGGATCTGCCGTACAGATGCGGGGGACGACGGGTGAGGGACGCCACGCGGTCTTCGCGGATGGTGGGCTCCTGGGCATCGGGATGCTGCGGGACGGCCTGCTCGAGCCGCGGACGGTGATTGAAGCGACCGGTGCCGCGTGAACGGCGGGCCACGGCGCTTCGGACTGGCTGACCTTCCGGAGATCGGCCGTGCGGTCGTGACGATGGGCGTCTTCGACGGCGTCCACCTTGGCCATCGGGCGATCCTGGACGCGACACGAGACACGGCGGCTGAGGGAGGTGCGACCAGCCTGGCGCTCGTCTTCGACCCGCCTCCCGACGAGGTGCTGCGGCCCGGCAGCACCGTGCCTCGCCTGGCACCTCTGCACGTCAACCTCGGGCGGATCGAGGCGCTCGTCGACAGGGCCATCCCGATTCGCTTCGATGAGGTGCTCCGAGAGTTCAGCGCCGAGGCCTTCCTCGACGCCCTGGCGCCGGCCCTCGCGCTGGGCGGGCTGACGATGTCACCCCGCAGCGCGTTCGGACGCGACCGCGCCGGAACGGCGGCACGCATGCAGGAGCTCGGGGCCGAACGTGGCTTTTCCGTTCGGGTGGTCGAGCCCGTCGATGTGGGTGGTGCGATCGTCTCCTCGACCCGCATTCGCTCGGCCATCGCCGCCGGGAACGTGGAGGAAGCGCGAGCGCTGGGCGTCGTGCCGTACCTGGAGGGGATCGTGGTGGAAGGCGATCGACGTGGCCGCGAGCTGGGCTTCCCGACTGCCAACCTGCAGTTCGGCTACCGACCCGCGATGCCGTCCCTTGGCGTTTATGCAGGCCGGGTGACAGAGGCTGGGCCGACCGTCTCAGCAGGGCATCCTGCGCTGATCAGCATCGGCACCCGGCCGACCTTTCACGATGGCGCCGAAGTGCTGGCGGAGGTGCACCTGCTCGACTTCGACGGCGACCTGTACGGGTTGCGGCTCGGGGTCGAGCTCCTCACGCGACTGCGCGACGAGCAGCGCTTCGCCGATGCCGGCGCCCTCGTGGCCGAGATGCAGCGCGATGCCGAGCTGGGTCGTGCCGTGCTCGGAATGACCTGAGCTGAGGGCGGCCGATCGGCGTCGGAGCCATCGGTCTGCTAAAGTGCACAGCGAAAAGTGGAAAGAAAAGTGGAGGAATACGTGCCGCTCGCTGGAGACACGAAGAGCGCAATCATGGACGACTTCGCCACGCACGATGGCGATACCGGATCCCCAGAGGTGCAGATCGCACTGCTCACCGAGCGCATCAAGTCGCTGACCGAGCACCTGCGCACCTACCAGAACGACAACCACTCGCGCCGCGGGCTGCTCAAGCTCGTCGGTCAGCGCCGCAGGCTGCTGGCCTACCTCGTCCGAAATGACGTGGATCGCTACCGCGCGGTGATCGGTCGCCTGGGGCTGCGCCGCTAATCCCGAACTCGTCACAACCACGACCCGGGAGTCACATCGACCCAGGGTCGCCTGCCTCCGGCCCAGCTTCCCGGCCGGACCCATGGATGCCAATGGCATCTGCCAATCATCAGCCATCCGCGCCTGCAAGGGCCGCCGCCCGCCATCTCGATCTGATCGGGATTCGTGTGCGGGCCGAGCGCCGGGTCGCGTGGCCCCAACAAGACTTCTGGAGGAATCAGTGGCAATGAAAGTAGAGGCCGACATCGGCGGCCAGCCCTTCTCGTTTGAGGCGGGCAAGCTCGCCGAGCAGGCCGATGGCGCGGTGCTCGTGCGTTACGGCGACACCGTGCTCCTGGCGACGGCGGTCTCCGCCGAGCCGCGCGAGGGGATCGACTTCTTCCCCATGACGATCGACTACGAGGAGCGCATGTATGCCGCGGGCAAGATCCCCGGCGGCTTCATAAAGCGCGAATCGCGGCCGTCGGAGGCAGCCATCCTGGCGATGCGCCTCACGGACCGGCCGATCCGGCCCCTCTTCCCGAAGGGCTACAAGCAGGAGGTGCAGATCGTCCTGACGGTCCTCTCGACCGACCAGGAGAACGATCCCGACATCCTTGCCATCAACGGTGCCTCCGCGGCACTGTCCATCAGCAGCATCCCGTTCCTCGGCCCCATCGGGGCGGTCCGCGTGGGCTACATCGACGGCGCCTTCATCACCAACCCGACCAACACCCAGCTGAACGACAGCGAGCTCGACCTGGTGGTGGCCGGCACCCGCGAGGCCGTGATGATGGTCGAGGCGGGAGCCAAGATCCTGTCCGAGTCGGTCATGGCCGATGCCATCGAGTATGCCCACAAGGAGCTGCAGCACAGCATCGACCTCCAGGAGAAGCTGACGGCCACGGCAGGCAAGCCGAAGAAGATCCCGTTCCTCGGTCCCAAGGCCGATTCGGTCGTCAAGCTCGGAAAGGCGCTCGGCGAAAGCAATGCCGAGTTCGTCGTGTTTGACCTCGAGACGACCGCCATGAAGCCGGAGAACGGCTACATCGTCGACCTGGCCGCCCTGCGCGTGAAGGGTGGCAAGGTGGTCGACCGCTTCGAGTCGCTGGTGAACCCCGGCCGCTCGATCGTGGGTCACCAGATCCACGGCCTCAGCGACGACGACGTCGACAAGGCTCCTACCGCGGCAGAGGTGCTCACCAAGTTCGCGACCTGGGTCGGCGACGCGCCGGTGGTCGCTCATAACGTGGCCTTCGACCTGCCTTTCGTGCTGCGCCACATGCCACACGACGCAAACTGGCAGCCGAGCGCCGTGTACGACACGCTCGAGCTGGCCTACCAGCTCTATCCCGATGCCGGTAGCTACAAGCTCGGCGACCTGGTGCGCTTCGTCTTCGGACGTGACCACGGTGCCGCGCACCGGGCGATGCCCGACGCCGAGGCGGCGGCGGAGCTGTTCATCGACCTGACCAGCGGCCTGGCCGAGCGGCTCGAGAAGATCCGCACCGACATCGCCGCCGAGATCCGGCGCGGCAAGACCGACTACAACCGAGCCGCCCAGGGCGATCGGATGGAGGACATTCGGCGCCAGCACGGCATTGGCTCGGGACTCATGGACGTCCTGACCAAGGCCACCTCCCGCGAGCTGGTGCTCTCGGAGAACATCCGCATCGACGGGCGCGGCACCACGACCATCCGACCGATCAGCGTGGAGGTCGGGATCCTGCCCCGCACCCATGGATCCGGACTCTTCCAGCGGGGCCAGACCCAGGCCCTCTCGATCGCCACCCTCGGACCCTCGTCCGACGTGCAGCGCCTCGACACGATCTCCCCGGAGACCGAGAAGCGCTACATGCACCATTACAACTTCCCGCCCTACTCGGTCGGCGAGGCACGGCCCATGCGTGGGCCAGGCCGGCGCGAGATCGGGCACGGTGCGCTCGCCGAGCGGGCCCTGCTGCCGGTCCTGCCGTCCGCCGAGGAGTTCCCGTACGCGATGCGGGTGGTCAGTGAGGTGGTCTCCTCGAACGGCTCGACCTCGATGGCCAGCACCTGCGGCTCGACCCTGGCGCTGATGGATGCCGGGGTGCCGATCAAGGCTCCCGTCGCCGGGGCGGCCATGGGCCTCATCTCCGATACCGCCAGCGGCCGGCACGCGGTGCTGACCGACATCAGCGGCAAGGAGGATGCCTACGGCGACATGGACTTCAAGGTGGCGGGGACCGCGGAGGGTGTGACCGCCCTGCAGATGGATATCAAGGTCGGCGGCATCCCGATGTCGGTGATGCGCGACGCCCTTGAGCAGGCGCGGGTTGCGCGTCTCTTCATCCTCGACAAGATGACCGCCGTCATCAGCGCCAGCCGCAGTGAGCTGTCGCCGTACGCGCCGCGGATCACGACCATCAAGATCCCGATCGACAAGATCCGCGACGTGATCGGCTCCGGCGGCAAGGTGATCCGCCAGATCGTTGCCGAGACCGGCACCCAGATCAACGTCGAGGACGACGGCACGATCCAGATCGCCTCGGTCTCCGAGGAGAATGCCAAGAAGGCGATCGCCTGGATCGAGGGCCTCACCAAGGACGTCGAGGTCGGCAAGGAATACCTCGGCAAGGTGACCCGCATCATGAACTTCGGCGCCTTCGTCGAGATCATGCCCGGCAAGGAGGGGCTGGTGCACATCAGCCAGCTGGCCGACTATCGGGTGGCGCAGGTCGAGGACGTGGTCGCGGTCGGCGACGAGCTGATGGTGGTGGTGACCGAGATCGACCGCATGGGCCGCGTCAACCTGAGCCGCCGCGCGGCGATGGAGCGGCACATGGCCAAGGCAGGCGTCAGCGAAGAGTCCTGACGCCGATGGGGGCCGAGGCGCTCCTCTCCGCGGTCGCCGACGAAGTCAGTGGGTGCACTCGCTGCCCCCTTCACGTCGGCCGGACCCAGACCGTCCCGGGCGAGGGGAACCCGCTGAGCGATGTGCTCATGGTGGGGGAGGGACCCGGCGTCCGTGAGGATGCTACGGGGCGCCCGTTCGTGGGACCGGCGGGACAGCTCCTCGACGAGCTGCTGCAGTCGATCGGCTGGGCACGGGAGCAGGTCTTCATCGCCAACGTGGTTAAGTGCCGGCCGCCGGGCAACCGCGACCCGGAGCCTGAGGAGATCAGCGCCTGCCGCCCCTACCTCGATCGCCAGGAGGCGGCGCTCGATCCGGCCGTGACCGTGACCCTGGGACGCCACTCGCTGCGTCGCTACCTGCCCGATGCCCGCATCGGCGAGGTGCACGGCCGACTGCGGCGATCGGGCGGCCGCTTCGTTTTCCCGATGTACCATCCTGCTGCGGCGCTGCACCAGTCCTCGCTGCGGGAGACCCTCTTCGCAGACATGCGTGGCCTGCCGGCCGCGCTGCTTGCCGCCCGCGAGGCGATCGCAGCCGAGCGGACGGAATCGGTCCAGGCGATCTTGCCCGATCCGGCGCCACCGGCGCCGACGGCTGAGAGCGACGACGCCGAACAGATGACCCTCTTCTAGGAGCACCATGCCAGACACCCTTCGCATCATTCCGCTCGGCGGCGTGGGCGAGGTCGGCAAGAACATCACCGTGATCGAGGCGGCCGGGGAGATCCTGGTCGTCGACTGCGGACTTGCATTCCCCGAGCAGGAGATGCTCGGCATCGACCTCGTCATCCCGGACGTGACCTACCTGCGTGAGAACCGCGACCGCGTCACGGCGATCCTGCTGACCCATGGCCACGAGGACCACACCGGCGGCCTGCCCTACGTCCTGCCGCAGATTCCCGGCACGCCCATCTACAGCAGCCGCCTTACGGCCGGCCTGGTGACCGGCAAGCTGAAGGAGCACAAGCTCCTGGGCCAGACGCGGCTGGAGGTCGTCGAGCCGGCGGTCGAGTTCCGCATCGGCGCCTTCGCCATCACTCCCTTCCGCGTCAACCATTCGATCCCCGACGGCATGGGGTTCGCGATCAAGACTCCGCTCGGAACGGTGGTGCACACCGGCGACTTCAAGTTCGACCACACCCCGCCGGATGGCCGTCGCGCCGACCTGGGCCTCATCGCCGAGATCGGCAACCACGGCGTCGAGTTCCTCCTCTCCGACTCGACGCGCGCCGAACGCGAGGGCTACACACTCTCCGAGAAGACGGTGGGGGACTCGCTCAACCAGCTCGTGCGCGAGGCGAGCGGGCGGGTGATCGTCGCGACCTTCGCCAGCAACATCGGTCGCGTCCAGCAGGTGCTCGACGCGGCCTGGGCCAGCGGCCGCAAGATGGTGGCGCTGGGGCGCAGCATGGAGCAGAACATCGCAATCGCCCTCGAGCTTGGCTACCTGGACCCGCGCGACGGGACGCTGACCGGCAAGGACGGGCTCCAGCGTCTCCCCAAGGACCGCCTGGTGGTCATGACCACCGGCTCCCAGGGTGAGCCGATGTCCGGACTAACCCGGATGAGCAACCGCGACCATCGCAACATCACGATCGAGCCGGGTGACACGGTGATCATCTCGGCCTCGCCAATCCCCGGCAACGAGGAGGCGGTGGCCAAGACGATCGACAACCTCTTCAAGGAGGGGGCGATGGTCCATTACGAGCCGCTGGTGCACTGCCACGTGTCGGGCCACGGATCGCGAGAGGAGCTGAAGCTGATGCTCGGCCTGGTGAAGCCACGGCACTTCATCCCGGTCCACGGCGAGTACCGGATGCTCGTGCAGCACGGGCTGTTGGCCGAGGGGGCGGGCGTCCCGGTCGACGGGATCTTTGTGCTGGAGAATGGGCAGGTGGTCGAGTTCGACGGGACACGGGCGCGGCTCGCCGGCTCGGTCCCGGCCGGAGCGGTGCTGGTGGACGGCATCGCGGCGATCGATGGCGTCGACGGCGTCGTGCTGCGCGACCGGCGCGCGCTGGCTTCGGATGGCGTGGTGATGGTCGCCCTGACCGTCGACCGTGCCACGGGGCAGGCTGTCTCGGGACCGGACCTTGTCGGCCGCGGCTTCCTCTCCGACCCCGATGACCCGGTCATGGCGGCCGCCTGCCAGCACCTGACCCAGGCGCTGCTGCAACCGGTCGCGGACGCTCATGCGGCCGAGGTCGGGTACTTGAAGACGAAGATCCGCGACACCCTCTCGCGCTACTTCTTCGAGCGGACCAAGCGACGACCGATGATCCTGCCGATCGTGATGGAGGTCTGACGGACTCTTGAGCAGGCGACGCACGAGTGGCTCGCGGCGGCGCGGCAGCTCGCGTCGCCGCAAGGCCACCAGCACGGTGACCATCAGCGGGCGCGTCGCCCGCGAGGTGCTCGCGCTCGTCCTGGTGGTGGCCGCGATCATCAGCACGATCGCGCTCTTCGCCCCGGACGCCGGACTGATCGTGAAGCCCTGGCACGATGCGCTCTCATTCCTGCTGGGATGGGGGATCGCATTCGCTCCAGTGCTGCTGGCCGGATTCGCATTCATGCTCTGGCTCAAGACGATGCCCGCGGAACGCTGGATGGCCGCCACCGGCGCGGCGATCATGTCGATCGGCCTGCTGGGGATCTTCCACCTGACCGGCGGCAATGGTGCCGAGGGGGTGAATCGGGGCGAGGGTGGGGGAGCCATCGGCTTCGCCGCCTCGGCCGCGTTCAGCGGCGCGATCGGCGCCGCCGGCGCCTGGATCGTGCTTGGCCTGATGCTGGTGATCGGCCTGCTGCTGTACTTCAACATGACCGTCGGCGACCTCGTGGCGGCCTGGCTGCAGCGACGCGACGAGCGCATCGAGCTGGCGGAGCTTGAAGCGCGCCGGGCCTCCGCCGATCCACGCGCGCGACCGGAGCCCGTTGCGCCGCCCGCCGCTGCCGGAGGGCATGGGTTGCTGGATAGGATGCGCAATGCGCTGGGCGGGGGAGCCGATGCCGATGACGAGCCCCTGATCCTGCGACGCGCGCGACCACCTGAGAGCGCGGCACCGGCGCCGCGTCCACGGGACGTGCCGTTCCCGATCGCAGAGGTCGAGCCGGTCGAAGCCGTTTCCGTCACGGTCGACGAGTTGGAGAGCGAGGAGACAGCGCACCTTGCCGAGGTCGAGCACCACGAGGTGGCGGACGCCGCGCTGGAGGCGACGATCCGCAGCTGGGAGCTGCCGGAGATCTCCCTGCTTGACGATGCGCCGGCCAGCAGCGCGGCGCAGCTCGACCTGACGGCCAAGGGCCAGCGCATCCGCGACACGCTCGCCCACTTCGGAATCGGGGTCAAGGTGGCCCGCATCCAGGAGGGGCCCGTCGTCACCCAGTACGCCCTGGACGTGGAGCCGGGGATCAAGCTCTCGCGGATCGAGGGCTTGGCCGACAACCTGGCGCTCGACCTGAAGGCACGCAGTATCCGGATCCAGGCGCCGATCCCCGGCGAGCCATACGTGGGAATCGAGATCCCGAACAGCGCCTTCGACCTGGTCACCTTGAAGGAGGTGCTCAGCTCACCGAACTTCGAGGAGGCGTCAGGCCGCAGCAAGCTTGCCTTCGCGTTGGGGCAGGACGTTGCCGGCCAGCCGTTCAGCGCGGACCTGTCACGCATGCCACATATGCTGATCGCCGGGGCGACTGGATCGGGCAAGAGCGTGTGCGTCAACGCGATCATCTGCTCGCTCCTGATGCGCGCCTCGCCGACCGAAGTGAAGCTGATCCTGATCGACCCCAAGCGCGTCGAGATGGCGCAGTACAAGGGCATCCCGCATCTTCTGACCGAGGTCATCGTTGACAACGACAAGTCGGTCAACGCCCTGAAGTGGACCGTCGGCACCATGGAGAGCCGATATCACGAGTTCGCGCAGCGCGGCGTGCGCAACATCGCGGGCTACAACGAGGCACTGCACCCGGGGGAGCCGCGGATGCCGTACATCGTGATCGTGATCGACGAGCTGGCTGACCTGATGATGGTCAGCGCGTACGAGGTGGAAGCCACCATCACCCGCATCGCGCAGCTGGCGCGCGCGACCGGCATTCACCTGGTGGTCGCCACCCAGCGGCCGTCGGTGCAGGTCATCACCGGCCTGATCAAGGCCAACATCCCGTCGCGGATCGCGTTTGCCATGACCAGCGGGGTCGACTCACGCACGATCCTTGACACGGTCGGCGCCGAGGACCTGCTGGGGCGCGGCGACATGCTCTATCAGCCGATCGACGCGCCCCGTGCGGTCCGTCTGCAGGGTGTCCTGGTCACCGATCATGAGATCGAGACCGTCACGCGACACTGGCGCGGGCAGGGCGGCCCGCAGTACCGCCCCGAGATCACCGCGCCCAAGCGTGATGGCAAGGCCGGCGGACGCCCGGGCGAGGAGGACGACGAGGGGGACGCCCTCCTCTCGGCCGCCGTGGATATCGTCCGCCGCTCGGACAAGGCATCGGCCTCGCTGCTGCAGCGCCGGCTGCGGATCGGCTACGCCCGCGCGGCCAGGATCCTCGATCAGATGGAGGACCGCGGCATCGTCGGCCCGGCCGATGGCAGCCGCTTCCGCGAGGTGCTCGTCACGCCCGATGGATGGGGAGGCGAGATCGGTCCCGACGAGGACGGGGAGTGACCGAACGGGAACCCACCAAGCTCGGCACCGTCCTGCGGACCGCACGTGAGGCCAGGTTCATTGACCTGGCCCGTGTCGAGCGCGACACCAAGATCCGCGTCCGCTACCTCGCGGCGCTCGAACGTGGCGACTACCGTGACCTGCCCGGCTCGGTCTACACCCGTGGGTTCCTGCGCAACTACGGCCTGTACCTGGGGCTCGATCCCGAGTACCTGATCGACCTGTATCGGCTCGAGAGCGGAACTGCGGCCGAGCGACCCTCGATGCCATCGCCGCCCCGCCCGATGTCGGAGCGCCCGGGCCAAGCACTGGTCGTCAGCTCCAGCGCCATCACGACCGCCATCCTGACAATCCTGGTCTTGGCGTTGGTGGTCTACGTGGTGAGTGAGCTCGTCATCTTCAGCGGCACGCCCGACCTGCGAATCACCGATCCGGGCGCCGACCTCCTGTCCTACGAGGGCACCGAGTACACGATTCGAGGTGTCACCGAGCCAAACTCCACCATCACCACCGACGGGTTGCGGCAGAACCCCAGCGCGACGGCAGGTGCGGACGGCGCCTTCAGCGTGCGCGTCGGCCTCGTACCGGGAGCCAACGTCATCACCCTCGTCGCCAAGGACCCGCTGACCGGCCGCGACAGCGCGACGGTGCGGCGCACGATCACGGTCGTGAATCCGACAAGCCCGACGCCGAGCCAGCTACCGTCGCTGGCAGCGGCGGGCGGGAGTACGCCGTAGGGGCGAAGATAGGGGAGCGGGTTCAAGCAGGGAGGCGAGATGGCCGATTCTTCATTCGACGTGGTGAGCGACTTCGATCAGCAGGAGCTCGTCAATGCGCTCGACCAGGTGCGACGCGAGGTGGCGACGCGATACGACTTCAAGGGTGCGAAGGTCTCGCTTGAGCTCGGCAAGGACGAGATCACGCTCCACGCGGACGACGACTTTCGCGCCGGCTCGGTCAAGGACCTGATCGAGTCCAAGGCGGTGCGGCGTGGGCTTTCCCTGAAGGTGTTCGACTGGGGGAAGCTCGAGCCGGCTGCGGGTGGCACCGTGCGGCAGCAGATCGGGCTGCATCGGGGCCTCACGTCCGAGCAGGCCAAGGAGATCGCGAAGATGCTGCGTGAGCAGTTCCCGAAGGTGAAGCCCGCCATCCAGGGCGACGCCGTGCGAGTGTCGGGCAAGAGCAAGGATGAGCTGCAGGGCGTCATCACCCACCTGCGCGGCCTCGACTACGCGGTCGCGCTGCAGTTCATCAATTACCGATGAGTCCGCCCAGTGAGACGGAGCTGGCTGATGTCGGCGCACAGCTGGGCGCGGCCCTGCGGGCCCGCAGGTGGTGGTTGGCGACCGCCGAGTCGTCGACCGGCGGCCTGATCGGGCATGCCCTCACCATGACCCCCGGCGCGAGCGACTACTACGCCGGCGGCGTGATCTGCTACTCGAACCGCGCCAAGGAGCGGGCCCTGGGCGTCCCGCACGCGCTCATCGAGGCCCACGGGGCGGTCTCCGTGGAGGTGGCAGCCGCTCTGGCGACGGGTGCCGCGCACCGCTTCGAGAGTGAGGTCGGGCTCAGCGTCACCGGCATCGCCGGGCCGGACGGCGGCAGCGAGAGCAAGCCGGTGGGAACTCACTACGTGGGTGTCGTGCGGCGGGGCCACACGGCCCGGGTCGAGCAACACGTCTTCAGCCACGATCGCAATGGCAATCGGTCCGCCGCCGCGCTGGCAGCCCTGCAAATGGCGCTCGACGAGGTCTCGGCAGCAGGCTGATGCGCGCCGGTGAGCGGATCCATCTCATCGGCATCGCCGGCTCTGGCGCCGCGGGGGTGGCGCTCCTGCTGCATCACGC
>JACDEL010000092.1 GCA_013816405.1 Chloroflexota bacterium
GCCGGGATCCAGGATTACTACATGCTCGCGGACCCGATCCGCTTCAAGATCGCGATGCTGAACCAGAAGGAGAAGCTCGAGCGACCCGACCTGGCGCCGCCGCCGCGCATGCAGGCGCCGAGCAGCTCCCCGGCCATGCAGCGTGCCGAGCCGATGGCGCCACGCGCCGGATCGGACCGCGTTGCACAGGTCCCGATGGAGGCGGCGCACGCGGCTCCGACTGCTTCTGCGCCCTCTGCTCCAGCCACAGCGCCCGCAGCGGCTCCCCCCGCCGCGGACCAGCTGACGGCGACCCTCGAGAGCCTTGCCGCGCTGCGCGATCGAGGCCTCATCACGCCCGAGGAGTACGAGGCAAAGAAACGCGACCTGCTGGAGCGGATGTAGGTGGAGGAACCCCTCCGCTCGCTCTCCGACGGAGTCTACGGAGCGGAGCTGGACCGGCGCATCGATGAGGCGGCGGGGGTCATCCGCGATCGCCTCGCCAGAGCGCCAGAGCTTGCCGCTCCTCGCCTGGCAATCGTCCTGGGCTCGGGGCTCGGCGGCGTGGCGGAACTCCTCGATGCGGAGCCGCGGATCGTCATCCCATATCGCGAGATCCCGCACGTGCCGGTGGCCACCGTGGCCGGACATGCGGGGGAGCTCATCGCCGGCATTGCATCGGGCATGCCTGTCCTGCTGCTCTCCGGGCGGGCGCACCCGTACGAGGGCTGGTCGCATCGCCAGGCAACGCTCCTGCTGCGAGCTTGCCTGACCCTGGGGATTGAGACGCTGGTCGTGACCAACGCGTCAGGAGGAATCAATCCAGCCTTCGACCCAGGTGACGTGATGCTCATCGCCGACGTCATCAACCTCTCCGGCGACAACCCGTTGACGGGGCCCAACCTTGACCGGTTTGGCCCGCGCTTCGTATCCATGACCGATGCGCTCGACGCGGACTTGCGGATGCAGGCCCGGGCCGCGGCGGCACGGGCCGGGGTGACCTTGCGGGAGGGGGTCTACCTCATGCTGGCGGGGCCAGCCTACGAGACCCGCGCGGAGCTGCGGATGCTGGGTACCCTTGGCGCCGACGCCGTCGGCATGTCGACCGTTCCGGAGGTACTGGTCGCTCGACACCACGGTGTGCCGGTGCTCGGCTTCAGCCTTGTGACCAACAAGGCGACGCCGGAGATGGAGGGCGAGGTGACGCACGAGGAGGTCCTGGCAATGGGCCCGATCGGTGCTGCGCGGCTGCAATCGGTCCTCGGGCAGCTTCTGCCGGAGCTCGGGTAGGTGCTCTTCGGATCGCTCTCGCTGCCGGAGCTGGTGGGGATTGCCGTCGCGCTCGTGGTGGGGATCACGTTCCACGAGTTCAGCCACGCATTCGTCGCGGACCAGCTTGGCGACCACCGTCCGCGCGCGCTCGGACGGGTGAGCCTGAACCCGCTGCGCCACCTCGATCCGCTGGGCTCGCTCTTCTTCCTGCTCGCCGGCTTCGGCTGGGGGAAGCCGGTGCCGGTGAATGCCTACGCCCTGCGGCCCGGGCGCCAGGGCCTGACCTACGTCGCCCTGGCCGGTCCGATCGCGAACTTCGCGGTGGCTGCGGTGGTGGCGGTCATCTTCCGCGCGCTGCAGCTGGCGGGCCTGCTCGACGCTCCGTTCCTGCGCGACGTGGTGGCGCTGACCGTGTACTTCAACGTGGCGCTCGGCCTCTTCAACCTGATCCCCATCCCACCGCTCGATGGCTACAACGTCGTCCTGCCGCTCCTGCCCCCGCGACAGTCGTTCCTGGTGCAGCGCTACGCGCAGTACGGATACGTGGCGCTGCTCCTCCTGCTGGTGCTCTCGTATGGCCCGGGCAACGGCCCGCTCGGATGGCTCTTTGGCCTGGCTTCGTCGATCGCGGGGCTGATGCTTGGGACATAGGGTCGGGCAGTTCATCGGCCACCTGACGGCCCGAGTCGATCCCGGCGAGATCGAGCGGGCGCGCCCGTTGCTGCCTGATACCGCGTGGTCCCTCTTCGCCGGAATGCCCACCGCTGACCGTCGCCATGCCCTCGACGTCGCAGCACGGCTGGCCGCGGCCGGTCAGCGTGATCCGGACCTGCTCGCTGCCGCGCTGCTGCACGATGCTGCCAAAGGGCATCGCATGCGCCTCTGGCACCGCGTCGCGGGCGTCCTGCTGGAAGCGGTGGCGCCGCGGGCGCTGGTGCGGCTGGTGTCACCGGACCCGGGGTCGTGGCGCTACCCCTTCCACCTCTACCTGCATCACGCCGTACTCTCGGCCGAGGAGGCTCGGGCCGTGGGCTGCAGCCCGCGCACCGTGGCGTTCATCCGCGGTTCAACCCAGCCGGTTGACGCCCAGCTGGCCGCCGTGTTGCGCCGCGCGGACGAGGGCCGCTGAGGCGATGGCTCCCGAGCTCGACCCGATCGAGATCGTCCAGCCACCGATCGAGGCCGTGGCGATGCGCACGACAGACGCGCTGGAGCCCGGCTTCGAGGTGCAGCTGCCCACCTTCTCGGGCCCGCTGGCCGTCCTCCTGCATCTGATCGAGTCGCGCCAGCTCGACGTGCTGACCGTGCCGCTGGCCGAGCTGGCGGACGCCTACGTCGCCCACCTTGCCGAACATCCGGTCGACCCCGCCCAGCTCGCGGAATTCGTGGCTGTCGCCGCCCAGCTGATCCTCATCAAGTCCCACAGCATGCTGCCGGGTGAGGTGCCCCCGGTGAGCGCGGATGCTGCCGACGAGCCCGATGAGGAGGAGCTGCGCCGGCGCATTGTGGAGTATCGGGCTCTGCGGGACGCCGCCCATGCCCTGGGCGAGCGTGACCTCGTTGCGCCGATGCACCGCCGCGAGCCCCGTGAATCGGACCTGCCGGTGGCAAACGTGGGGCCCCTGCCGGTTGTCCTGCTCACCGACGCAATGCGCGCGCTGGCCGCGATCCCCGAGCCGGAGCCGGCGCCGCCCGAGATCATGGCCCGCGAGATCACGATCGCGATGCAGATCACGGTGCTGCGCGCCGCCCTGGCAGCCGGCGGCCGCGTGGTGCTTCAACAGCTGCTGGCCTCGTGCCGTTCCCGGACCGAGGCCACGGTCACGCTGCTGGCCACCCTGGAGCTCGTCAGGCGCCGACAGGTTCGAGTTCGCCAGCGCGAGCTATTCGGTCCGATCGTGGTGGAGACGCTGGCGTGACCGCGGCGGACGACCTTGGCGCGTTCCTGGAGGCGCTGCTCTTCATCGCGGAGCGACCCCTGAGCAGCGCCGAGCTGGCCGAATTGGCCGGCGTGCCGCGACCGCAGGCAGAGGCCGCACTTGCCAGCCTCGCCAAGGACCTTATCGAGGGCCGACGCGGGCTTCGCCTGCAGGGCATGGACGATGCCTGGCAGCTCGCGACCGCCCCCGAGGTCGGGCAGCGTCTGGCAGCCTACGCGGCCCGCGAGGAGGCACGCCTCACGGCGGCGGCGCTCGAGGCGCTGGCGGTGGTGGCCTACCGGCAGCCGTGCACCCGCGGCGAGGTGGAGCGGGTGCGCGGCGTCGACTCCGATTACGTGCTCCGATCCCTCCTGCATCGGCGCCTGGTGGTCGAGATGGGCCGGCGGGACACTCCGGGCCGTCCGATCCTGTACGGGACGACGTTCACATTCCTTGAACGCTTCGGGCTCACCTCGCTCGACGACCTGCCTCCCATCGAAGAGAGCACGACACCCACGCTGCCGGCTGCCGAGGAGCAGGAGCCGGTCGATGCCGGCTGAGCGGATCCAGAAGCTGCTGGCACGCAGCGGCGTGGCGTCGAGGCGCGGAGCCGAGGTTCTCATCGCGGCCGGCCGGGTCACCGTCAATGGCATGCCGGCACGCCTGGGCGACACCGCCGACCCCGCGGCGGATCGGCTGGCCGTCGACGGTGCGCCCCTCCCGGCAGCGTCCCAGACCGTTCATTACGCGGTGCACAAGCCGATCGGCCTCCTCTCGTCGGCTCACGACGAGCGCGGCCGCCGCTCGGTCGTCAGCCTGATCGATGCCGAGGCTGGCGTCCGCCTGTGGCCGGCGGGCAGGCTGGACGTCGATTCCGAGGGCCTGATGGTGCTCACCAACGACGGCGAATGGGCAAACCGGGTCCTGCACCCGCGTTACGGAGTCGAGCGCGAATACGCGGCGCTGGTCGATCCCGCTCCCACGCGAGACGACATGGATGCGCTCCTGGCGGGGGTCGAGCTCGACGACGGACCCGCACGCCTCCTGGCGATCCAGCTTGCGCTGCCCCCGCCGGAGGTCAGCCGCTCCTCCCCTGAACGAGGTCGCTGGGTGCGGCTGCGGGTTGGCGAGGGTCGCAAGCACGAGATCCGGCGCCTCATGGCGGCGGGAGGCTACCGCGTCGAGCGACTGGTGCGGACCCGCCTCGGGTTGCTCTCGCTGGACGGCCTGCGCGAGGGGGAGTGGCGCCCCCTGCGTCCCGCGGAGGTGAAGGCCATGGCAGGCGCTCGACCAAAGGTCCGGGCGGCCGACCCGCGCAAGCCGCTCACCGTCGCCATCGATGGGCCATCCGGTTCCGGCAAGAGCACGGTGGGACATGCCGTCGCCCAGCGCACGGGCGCGACTTTCGTGGACACCGGGCTCATGTACCGGGCCCTGACGCTCGCAGCCCTGGAGCGCAGCGTTGACCCCGATGACGGGGAGGCGCTGGGTCGGCTGGCCAGGGAGGTGCGGATCGAGGTTCGTCGGCCCCGCCACGAGCAGTCCGACCGTCGCGAAACCGTGCTCCTCGACCGGCGGGACGTGACGAACGAGGCGCGCACGCCACGCGTGGACGGTGTGGTCTCGTCCGTCAGCCGCCACGCAGCCGTGCGTGACGCGATGCTGCACATCCAGCGAGCCGCGGCGCGACGCCACGACACGGTGATGGTCGGCCGCGACATCGGCACCGTGGTCCTGCCTGACGCCACCTTGAAGGTCTTCCTGACCGCTGCCGCGGGCGTGCGCGCCGCGCGCCGCGCCGCCGAGATGGGGCGTTCGGATCGTCTGAATCGCTACCTGGCCGAGATCGAGAAGCGCGATGCGGCAGATATCGGCCGGGAGGTCGCGCCGCTGCGCAAGGCGCCAGGGGCCTTGGTGCTCGACACCGGTGAGCTGGACGTCGACGCCTGCGTGGACGCGATCGTCGCGCACCTGCCCGCCGAGCCGTCCGGGCGATGAGCACCTGGTTCTACTTCCCGGGCGCAGTGATGACCGGCTGGTCGAAGTGGCTGCTTGGCGGTGGCCGCGTCGAAAGGCTCGAGAACGTTCCGCGCTCCGGGCCGTTCATCATGGTCAGCAACCACAACTCGAACCTGGACCCGCCCTTCATCGGTGGGGCCATCGGGCGTCACATCGCCCGCCCGATCCATTTCATGGCCAAGGAGGAGATCGCCGGCTGGCCGCTGGTCGGCTGGCTGGCACGCGGGTCGGGTGTCTTCTTCGTGCGTCGCGGCGCGGGCGACCGGGCTGCGC
>JACDEL010000008.1 GCA_013816405.1 Chloroflexota bacterium
CGCCGTCGTCCATCGGTCGCGGCGCAAAGCCGGTCGGACGGGGCGGGCGGTCGCCGAAGCTGCGCTCACGGGGCGGGCCGGAGAATTCGCCGCCTTCGCGCTGCGGGCGGTCGCCATAGGCGGGGCGATCCCGCTGCGGCCGGTCGCCGTAGGCGGGGCGATCCCGCTGCGGCCGGTCACCGAAGCTAGGGCGGTCACCGGGAGGTCGTCCGGGGCCGCCGGGTCGGCCGCCGCCGGGGCGTCGGTCAGGTCGTCGATCGTATGGCATCGGGCTCACCATAGCCGCTGGACCGCCGGGGCGCCAGCAGCGGGCTTAGAAGCTGCCGCCACCACCCCCGCCGCCGGAGCTGCCACCACCGCTAAAGCCGCCGCCACCCGACGACGATGAAGGCGGGGAAGACCCGATGCCGCCAACCGCACTGAACATGCCCCCGATGTCCGGCATGCCGGAGCCGGAGAAGATGCTCCCGCCGGCCATCCCGGCCTGCATGGATGCTGCGGGAGAGCTTCCGAGCCACAGCGGGTAGTAGACGCCGGTGGCCGTCGACGGGTCCTTCTCGTGGTCCTGGAGCGTGCGCTGCAGGACAGTCGCGACCTCGTCGTGCAGCCCGAGGGCGAAGCCCCACATGACCGCCTTGTCGGGAGTGTTGGCGAGGAGCTTGACGTTTGGATCGGCGACGACCTGCTCCATGCTGCGCGCCTGCTCCATCGTCTTCTGGAGCGTGCGCCGAAACGCCTTGAGCATGGCGTCGACATAGGCGCCGTTGGGGGTCCGCTGCGACATGAACTGACCGATCACCCACGTCAGCGCCCCACCGGCACCCGTCGCCGCACCAAGCAGCGTCAGCCCCGACATCGGGATCAGGAATCCGCCCAGGACGAAGAGCCCGCCGAGGAGCATCTCGCCGATCCCGATGAAGCTCCAGCGCGTGATGAGCTGGGATGGAGGGCGCGTGAACCAGCCGAGGTGAACCACGTCGTTCTCGAGTGCGCCGCGCGTCGCCTTGAGCAGGTCGTTGAGCTCCCAGAGCCGCTCGCGCGAGATGATGCCCGTCGCGAGCGCCTGCTGGCGCAGCAGGTCCCACGCATCTCGCTCGGCGCCTCCCAGGCGACCCCCGGTTGGCGCCTCGTCGCGGATCTCGATTGCCGGGTCGAGGAGCGGGTCCGGCTCGTCATCGGACTTCGCCTTGCCGGCCCGATCGAGATTCTGGAAGGCGATCCGGCCGGTGCTGGCCAGCTCCATCAGCAGTGTGTTGATCGAGTGCTGCGTCGCCTTTCCCTGGAGGACCACGGTGGCCAGCGGCGGTGTCATGTCGGCCGGCGGACCGGCCATCAGGATCGATGGCGAGTCAAGGACCTCCGGATCGTCCCCCTCGCGGCGCCAGGCGCGGAACGCGAAACCGGCGATCAGCAGGAAGCTGAGCGGAGCCCCGATGATGCCGACCACCCCGTTGACCTGGCGCAGGAAGTTGAGCCGCGCCGTCGCAGCCGGGGTGATCGCCGCATCGATCAGGTTTACCGCCTCGATGAGGCCGCCACCGATCTGCCCCTGCCCGGCTGCCGGCAGAATCACCTCGTCGAACAGCGACTGGAGATCGCCCTGCGAAAGGTAGCCACGCAGGAACCCGGCGCCGGCGTAGTAGTGGGCCTGCCCGTGGACCAGGTTTGGCTCAAAGCTGATCAGGATGACGAGCCCGTCGTCAAAGCCCGCGCGGCCGACCTCCCATTGATCAAGGAGTGCCTGGGCGGCCGCCAGGTTCGACTCTGGCGTGGCGAACTCGTCGACCTGTACATAGACGGCCAGCTCGGCGCGGCTGCGCGCCTCGATCGTGTCGATCCGGGATTCCAGCGCCTGCTCGACCCCCGGGTCGAGCGCCCCGGCGGGGTCATAGACCGCCTGCCCGTTGACGGGGTCCGCGAACCGGTGCTCACTGGACGAGATCCCGGGGAAGCCGAAGACCCCAACGACGATGACGATCGCCCAGAACAGGAAGAAGACGACGCTGCTGGCGACGCGGAAGAAGCGGAACACACCCACGTCGGCAGGATAGACGCCCGGCAGCGACTAGGAGCAGGTCACCGCCAGGCTGGCCGGCACCTGGGCCAGGCCGGGGATGCGTTCTGAGAAGGTGACCGTGGCTCCGCCCTGCACCTGCGGCGAGACGGTGGAGCGGATACGCAGCACCAGGTTGGATGCGTCGCGCACGGTGAGCTGACATTTCGCTCGACCCGCGCGCGTCCCCTGGTTGGTCACTCGCAGCTCGACCACCACGGCGTCTGGCGGGTCCCTGCTCCAGCCCAGCGCCTCCCCTCTGAACGGGCCGATCCCGCGCAGCGAGAGGCTTGCCGCGATCGCCATGAGCGCGACTCCTGCCACGATGGCGACCACGATCGTGCCGTGGTACTGCGTCGCGGACGGGGTGGCCATGCCGGCCCGGTTGCAGATCTCACAGATCGTCTCATCGGGACCGATCTGGCGTCCGCACTTGTAGCAGTTGCGCAGGGGGCGACGGTCGGCTGGCCTCACGACGCTGGGGTCAGTCGCTCGCCGGCGCGAATCGGGGTGGTGAGCCAGTTCTCGGGTGGGGCCAGCGGGCAGCTCCAGATCGGGTCGTAGACGCACGACGGGTGGTAGGCGTAGTTGAAGTCGATCACCAGCTCGTCATCCTCCGAGCCGAGATCCGCGCCCTTGCCGGAATCCCACAGGTAGCGGCCACCGCCGTATGTCTCGGTGCCGCTGGTGCCGTCGCGAAACGGGATGAAGATCCCGCCCGCGTACTCGTTCAGCCAGTAGACCGCCAGCCTCGTCGGCGTCCCGTCGACCGCGAAGCTGACCCAGCCGATCCTCGTGTAGGCCATCGACGGTCCGGGTCCGGAGCGAGGGACGTCGAGCGGCGGCGCATCGGGATCGGGCTCGAGCGCCGGACGGAAGGCGAGCGCTGGCGCGTACCGCCAGTACGCCAGCCCGCGGAATTCACGCCGCGCCGGGGCCGGCACCGGCGACGAGGGATGCGAGGCAAAGAGGCGGTCCTTGGCCGCGCGGAATCCGAGCAGCCGAGCCGGCTCCGCGCGCGCGTCGTTGCGCAGCAGGCCGTACGACGCCGCCACACGGCGACGCCAATCGAGGAGGTCGAGGTGCTCGGACATCGGTCCGGAAAGTGTACGGGCGGCGCCGCCCGGAGGCTGCGCCGCCCGCATCGGTCTCAGGGTGAGGGCCTACAGCAGGCCGTTGTCCTTGAGGAACTGCGTGGCCACGTCGGGGATCTCGTCATGGTTCACCACGATTGCCTCCCCCAGCTGGGTGAGGGCCTCCGTAGTGAGCTTGGCGGTGATCGCGTTCAGCGTCTCGGCGAAGTCCGCCGAGGCCGCATCGGCCAGCTCCTTGGTGGCAATCGCAACGAGGTTCTGGGCCGGCTGCAGGTGCTTGTCATCCGTGAGCAGCACGAAGTTCATGCTCGAGATCTCGGGCTGCGTGGTGCAGACCTGGGCGACACCGATGGCGCTGTCGTTCAGCGATGTGGCGATGTCCGTGCTGCATGGCGGCAGGCTCTCCACCTGCAGCGTGGCGAGGTCGATGCCGTAGGTGGACTTCAGGCCCGGGCCGCAGAGCGGGTTGGTCGGGCAGCCCTCAGCCACGCCCCAGACCAGCTTGTCGGCGACTGCCGCAAGGTCGCTCATGGTCTTCAGGCTGTACTGGTCGGCCGTCTCCTTGCGGACGGCAAAGCCGTCGGCATCAGTGCCAGGCGAGAAGTCGAATGAGACCCAGCCCTTGTCGGCGAGCGCCGACTGCATGTTGTCCCACGCCTTCTGCGGGTCGGGCGGGAGGTCGGTGATGCCGAGTCCCTGGCCCGCCAGGCCGCCGAGGTACTCGGGGATCAGGTTGACGTCGCCGTTCGCCAGTGCGCTGTGCACGGCGGGCCGCTCACCGATCTCGAGGTGGCGCTCGACGGTGTAGCCACTGGCCTCCAGGGCCTGGGCATACATCTCGCCGGTGACGGCCGCCTCCCAGAAGCCGGCGGATCCGACCTTCACGGTTGGCTTGTTGGCTGCCGCGCTTCCGCTTGGCGAGCCCCCGCTCCCACCCGGCGTGCAGGCGCTCAGAACGAGCACCAGCGACGCCGCCCCGAGAGCGAGCGTGCGGTATCTCCGCATTGGGTCCTCCTTGATGAATGGGGCTTGTTGCGCCGCGCTCCTGCGCGACCGCCCGAGTCTAGCAAAGCTCCCCCGACACCACAGATCCGGCGTTTGGTGGTGTCGAGGTGCCGATCATGACGGGACGATCGCGGGCCCGGCTGGCAGCTGCGGCGGCTCCACCCAGCTCGCGTCACCGGCCGCCGCCAGCCCGGGCGAGACTGCCCGGCGCTGGAGCCAGGCGAATGCCAGCTCGGTCAGGATCGCAAGCAACGCGACCATGACCGCGGCTGCGAAGACCCGGACCTCGTCGCTCAGCGCCAACCCCTGCAGGATGTACGCGCCGAGGGTCCCGCCGCCGACCAGGGCCGCCAGCGGGGCGGTGGCGACAACCGCCACCGCCGAGACGCGGATCCCCGCAAGGATCACCGTCAGCGCCACCGGCACCTCCACCCGCATCAGCAGCTGGAGCTCATGCATCCCCATCCCGCGCGCTGCCTCCCGGAGTTCGTCATCCACGGCGCGCAGGCCGGCGTAGGTGTTCGTGACGATCGGCGGGATGGCCAGCGCCACCAGCCCGATGAAGGCCGGCAGGAACCCGATCCCCGCGCGCTGGAACAGCCCGGTGCTGATCGGGTAGGCAATTCCCAGCCAGCCGAGTGATGGCACCGCCCGCCCGATGTTGCTGACAGCGACCGCGAACCGAGCGCCCCGCCCGGTGTGCCCGATGTACAGGCCGATCGGCAACGCGATGGCGACCCCGACGGCCAGTGAGACAACAGACAGCGAGAGGTGCTGCCAGAGCCGCAGCGGGATCGCATTGTTGCCGGTCCAGTTGGCGGGATCGGTGAACCAGGCCAGGACCTGGGCCAGGAAGTCCATCGGCTTCAGGCCTCGTGGGCCCGCGCCCACGGCGTCAGCCGCCGCTGCAGCAGCTGCAGCCCCAGGTCGACAGCGGTCGAGAGCAGGACGACGATAACGACGCCGGTGATAGTCGCCGTCGGGAAGCGACGCTGTACGCCGATGTTCACGATCAGGTAGCCCAGTCCGCCCATCCCGATCAGGGTGGCGATGGTGACGAGGCCGATCGTGGTCACCGTGGCGATTCGCAGGCCGGCAACGATGATCGGCATCGCGATCGGCAGCTCGACCCGCCAGAGGCGTTGCCGATCCGTGTAGCCCATCCCGCGCGCCGCCTCGATCACCTCGGGCGGCACGCCGCGCAGTCCCGTGACCATGTTGCGCACCAGGATCACCAGCGTGTAGCTGACCAGGGCGATCTCGGCAGTGAGCAGTGAGAGCCCGGTGATCGGGATGAAGAGCACGAACAGCGCGATGCTCGGAATCGCGTACAGGATGCCGCTGATGGCGAGGATGGGCCCATAGATGAACGGGTAGCGGCGCACCGCCAAGGCTAACCCGAAGGAGATCACGAAGCCCGCTGCCACAGCGATGACGGTGACCAGGATGTGTTCGCCGATGCGTTGCCAGAGCATGTCAAGGTGCTGCAGCACCCAGTCGAGACGGAAGAGCGGCTCCCCCTCGGTCATCTGACGGTTGCCGCCGGGGCGCGCAGGACCTCGGAGATAGCGTCCACGCTGACCACCCCAAGCACCCGTTCAGCTTCGTCGACGACGACTCCCAGCTGAACCGATGAGCCCAGCATGGCCGACAGCGCGTCGCGCAGCGTGCTCTCGGGCTGGAGCGTGGGGGAGCCCGGCGTCGCGTCGTCCGGCGTCACGCCATCGTCGCCACTGAGATCGCGGCGCTCGATCCAGCCGATCGGCTTGTCCGACTCGTCGAGCAGCAGCGCGTATTCCGCCCCCGCCTCGTCCAGGCGTCGACGCACGTCAGCACGGGCCTCTCCGACTCGCGCGGTGGTCGGCGAGGTCAACGCCAGGTCGCGAACCCGTCCCAGCGAGAGTCGCTTCAGACCTCGATCGGCCCCAACAAAGCGCGAGACGAACTCGCTGGCGGGTTCGGCGAGGATCGCGTCGGGGGTGTCGTACTGCGCAAGGATCCCGCCGCGCTGCAGGATCGCGATGCGGTCCGCCATCTTGATCGCCTCGTCGACATCGTGGGTCACGAAGACGATCGTCTTGCGGACTTGGGCCTGCAGGCGCAGGAACTCGTTCTGCAGCCGATCCCGCAGGATCGGGTCCACGGCGCCGAACGGCTCGTCCATCAACATCAGCGGCGGATCGGCCGCCAGGGCGCGGGCCACCCCCACCCGCTGACGCTCACCCCCCGAGAGCGCCGACGGGTACCGATCCCGGTAGGTCGCGGGATCGAGCCGGACGAGGTCGAGCAGCTCCTCGACCCGATCGCGGACGCGCGTCTCTGGCCAGCGCAGCAATCGCGGCACCACTGCCACGTTCTCGGCCACGGTGAGGTGCGGGAACAGTCCGACCTGCTGGATGACGTAGCCGATCCGGCGCCGCAGCTCCACCGCAGGCAGTCGCATCACGTCCTCGCCGTCGATCGTGATCCGGCCGGTGGTCGGCTCGATCAGCCGGTTGATCATCTTCATGGTCGTCGTCTTGCCGCAACCCGACGGGCCGACCAGCACAACGATCTCGCCGGCGGGGATGGTCAGCGAGAGGTCGGAGACGGCCGGCGGAGTGCCCGCCGGGCCGTAGCGCTTGCTCACGTGATCGAGGGTTACGACCGCCGCGCTGCTGGTCACTGGCGGAATGATACGGAGCCCGGCGTGCCGGTCGCGGCGACCGCGCCCGAGACGTGCCAGATCCGCACCCCCGATCGGTCGTAGACGAGCTCCCATCCCGGGCTTCCCTCGAAGATCGTCGGCTGGCAGGCACGCGGAGGGCCGGTGTCCAGCAGGTAGGTGGCACCCAGCGTCCGGGTCAGCCGAGCAGCCCGCTCCGGATCCCCCGAGCAGTAGATCTCGTCGACGATTGCGTGCCGCTCATCGGGCGAGTAGCCGAGGTTGGCGATGTATGGCGTGAAGGTCATCACCCGCAGGCGACCGGCCGGGTCGGTGGGCGAGTTCAGCCAGCCGTTGGTCACGAACACGGAGCGCTCCGGGGTGTTGGCTGCGATCCAGTCGGCGGCCTCTACCTCGCTCCAGCCCAGTACCACCTCGCGGTTGAGTGCCGTCCAGGCCGAGACCAGGAGCGGTGACGGGACGCTCACCAGCAGAACGGCGGTGACCGCCCAGGCTGGCCAGCGCCGGATCAGCCATGCGGCGAGGAGCGCCACCGCGACCCACATCGCCTGGAAGTACTTGTTCATGTCGAAGCCGATGGCGCTGACCTGGACGACGTTCGGCACAACGAACAGGAACCCGAGCCATAGCGCCAGGAAGCCACGGTGTGGGAGCCGGGGTAGCACCAAGGCGAGCAGCGCGAGGACGAAGGGAAGCCCCAGGTTCGTGAGGTAGAAGAAGAGGATCGCCCAGGGCCCGTCGAGAATCGGCGCCGATTCCCACCCGGCGACCCAGTGGAGCGCGCCGCTGTCGCGTGCCTGCCCCACCGCCGCGATCGCGAACGGGACGGCCAGCAGGTATGGCGCCAGCAGCAGTGCGGCGTTGCGCAGGGCGTCCCGATCGAGGAGCCGGCCCCCCACCACGACCCACCCCAGAGCCAGCGCCAGGAATGCCGGGAAGAAGAAGAAGTGGAATGGCGCCAGCAGCGCGCCCAGCAGGCCGGCGAGCACGATGAGCGCGGGTCGATCGCGCCAGCCCGCTGCGCGTGCCCGCGCGGACGGCAGGCCCGCCACCAACAAGAGGACGGCGCCGACCAGCATCGGCAGCCCGGCGGTCGTGGCACGGTGGACAAGCAGCCCCGTCCCCATGACAGATGGGATGCGGAAGTACGGCCACTCTGTCAGCCATGAGTTGTCGTAGGAGTTGTGCGTCACCAGGCTTGGCAGGTCGCCCAATCCGTTCGCGAGATCGCCGATGAGCCGCATCCAGCCCAGCCCGCCGCCCAAGACGACCAGCACTGCCGCCAGCAGCGCGGCTCGTCGCGCTCCGCGGCCGCGCAGGACCGTTCGCGCCAGCCCGTGGACGAGCAGCGCCAATGCCCCCGCCAGGATGGCCGAGGAGACGACGAAGCTGGGGATGGCGAAGACCCCCGCCGCGCGGGCCGCGATCGCGGCGTGGAAATCGGCGAACCAGTGGTAGATGAGTGGCTCGCCCGCGAAATACGGCACCTGCGGCGGAAAGTTGCCCGCGTTGAGCGACTGGGCAATGGACAGGTGGACGCCCAGGTCGCTCCAGTTGGACCCTCCGGCGGCGATCCCGTTCGGGGTTGCATGCCAGAGTCCGGATTGCAGGACCACGCCAACGAAGACCGCACAGCCCACTGCCACGGCGAAGGCGAGCCAGTCGCGGCGGACGGCGTGCCAGGCCGCCGAGGCCTGATCGAGGACGGTGTGCGCGCCGCCGCGCATGACGCCGATCGGGATCGGGAGCGCCAGCAGTGCCGCGACCATGAAGATCATCTCGCTCCGGTAGCTGCCGCTCGCAAGCGAGAGCCAGTAGACGAGGTGCGCGCTGAGCGCCACCGAAAGCACGATCGCAAGGCCAAGGCGCCCGGTCGCGGAGATGCGCGGTCGCGCCCAGCCGACGATCGCCCACCCCGGCAGCAGGAAGAGAAGCGGCCAGACGACCGGCACCGCCAGCGCAGGCTCAAGCCAGGCGGCCAGTAGCGCGCCGCCAACCAGGAGGGCGGCCACGATCCCCGCGACGAAGCTCAGCGGCCTGCCACCTCCAGGCTCAGCTGGCACGCGCGGTCCGCGTGAGCCTGGGGAGGGGTTGGCGGGGATCCAGCAGCGCGACAATCCGATCCACCTGGGTCTTGGTGAGATTGCCGCCCGCGCTGATCGCCGCCGCGAGCGCGTCCGCGTCCCGGATGACCTGGATGCCGGGCCGCTGGGCGGCGTCCCACTCGATCTCAACCCCGCGCGGTGGCACCAGGCAGGCGGTCACCGCCGAGGGCAGCGTCGCACGCTCCAGGTACATCTCAAGGCGGCGACCGGCGAGACGAGCGGCGGTGATCCGATCGGCGTCCCAGGGGACCCATGAATCGGTCGCGGCGCTGCGGCGATACCAGTGGCCGTTCCGCTTTCGGTACCGGCCCGGCTCGGCGCGCAGCGTCAGCGCCCAGGTCCCGCCCGGGCCAACGACCACTGCTTCGATCGGCTCCCTGCCGCCTGCGAGGACGAGTCGCAGGTAGTGGAAGCGGTCGTCGAGACGCCTCCCGAGTGGCCCGCCCAGCCGATCGCCGGAGGTCCTGGGCAAGGCGAGGCGCAGCGACGGAGAGGAGGGTCGGTGAATCACCATGGCGACGGGCGACGGTCCGTGCGAATTCGGCGGGCGCATCTCGAGTCTACCGCCGCCGATGCCCCTCGCCTAGCCCGCGCGGGTGCCCTGCTAGCATGCCCTTCATGGACGAGCGCGCGCCGGGCAGCCAGATCCCCGAGGCGATCAGGACCCTGCTCGTAGAGCTGGGAGAGGATCCGGACCGAGCCGGCCTGGCGGGCACCCCGGACCGCGTCCGGCGCACCTACGCCGAGCTGACCGAGGGCTATCACACCGATCCGGATGCCCTCCTGAACGGGGCCGCCTTCGACGTCGACTACGACGAGATGGTGGTGGTCCGCGACATGGAGTTCTTCTCGTTATGCGAGCACCACCTGCTGCCATTCTTCGGCAAGGCGCACGTCGGTTACCTGCCGCGCGGCCGGATCATCGGCCTTTCGAAGATTCCTCGCGTCGTGGACATGTACGCGCACCGCCTGCAGGTGCAGGAGCGGCTGACCCAGCAGGTGGCAGGCTTCCTGATGGAACGGCTGAAGCCCAAGGGCGTCGCCTGTGTCGTCGAGGCGACGCACCTGTGCACGGTCATGCGCGGCGTGCGAAAGCAGGGAGCGACCATGGTCACCAGCTCGATGCTCGGCACCTTCCGTGCGGATGCGCGCACGCGGTCCGAGTTCCTGACCTTCATCGGTCGCTCGTCAGACCGCTAGGCGATGCCCTACGCCCCGCTTCTGACGGAGCCGGAGATCGCCACAGCGCTCGCGGCCGTTCCGGAATGGCGCCGCGAGGGAGACTGGCTGATCCGGACCGTCGAATGCCCCACCTTTCGCGCGTCGATCGCGCTCGTCGACCGGGTCGCCGATGCGGCGGAGGAGGCTAACCATCATCCCGATATCGAGATCAACTGGCGGCGCGTGACCTTCAGGCTGACCACGAAGGCGTCGCATGGGCTGTCAGCCAAGGACGTCGCCATGGCCGCCACCATCGACCGGCTGGCCGCGCAGAGGGACCGATGAAGGTCGGCCTGATGCTCCCTATCGGGGAGCAGGAGAAGTCCGGCAAGGTCCTGCCCTGGGGCGAGCTGCGGGAGCTGGCGCTGGCGGCCGAGGAGTCGGGGCTCGACTCCATCTGGGCCGCCGACCACCTTATCTTCCGCGAGGACGGCACCTCGAGCGGCATCCACGAGTGCTGGACGATCCTGGCAGCGGTGGCCGCCATCACGCGTCGGGTCGAGATCGGGCCGATGGTGCTGGCGCTTCCGTTCCGCAATCCCGCGCTCGTCGCCAAGATGGCGACCGCTCTCGACGAGGTCTCCGCCGGGCGGCTCATCCTGGGACTGGGCTGCGGCTGGCACGAGCCGGAGTTCGACGCCTTCGACCTCCCATTCGACCATCGGGTAGGCCGCTTCGAAGAGGGGCTCAACGTCGTCCTCCCGCTCCTGCGCACGGGCCGTGTGCAGGTCGAGGGCCGGTGGCATCGCGCCGATGCGGAGCTGCTGCCTCCGGGCCCGCGCCCCAACGGGCCACAGATCCTCATCGCAGGCAAACGCCCGCGGATGCTGCGCCTCGTCGCTCGCCACGCCGACGCATGGAACGCAGCCTGGTACGGCCGACGCGCGGAGGCCGCAGAGCTCGAGCAGCGCATCCGGCTGCTGGAGGAGGCGTGCGCCGCAGAGGGCCGTGATCGGTCGACGATCACACTCACCGCCGGGCTGTTCGTCTCATTCCCCGCGCTGCATCTGACCGGAGACGAGGATCCACCCGAGAACGCCATCTCCGGCGACGCGGAGGAGGTCGGCCGGGCGCTTGGCGACTACGGCGAGCTCGGGATCGAGCACCTCGTCGTCCACCTCTGGCCGTCCACCGCCGCGGCAGTCACCCAGCTTGGGCTCGCAGCCGGGGTGGCGAGGGCGGACGCTAGAATCGGCGCGTATGGATGACGACCGCAGCACGCCGATCCGCGTCCTGATCGCCAAGCCGGGGCTCGACGGCCACGACCGCGGCGCCAAGGTGCTTGCCCGTGGCCTTCGTGACGAGGGCTTCGAGGTCATCTACACCGGCCTGCGCCAGACGCCGGAGATGATCGTGGACGCCGCCGAGCAGGAGGACGTCGACGTGATCGGCATGTCGATCCTTTCGGGAGCGCACATGGCCCTGCTGCCGCGCGTCGTCGAGCTGAGTCGCAGCCGCGGCATGGACGACGTGCTGATCGCCGCCGGCGGGATCATCCCCGATGCCGACGTGGCGAAGCTGAAGGCGGCCGGGATCGGCGAGATCTTCGGTCCGGGGACCAGCATCGGGCAGATCGCGGGCTACTTCCGCGAGCACGCGCGCCGGCGCGCCTGAGGGTCGTGGCCGACCTCCCGGGGCTGCTGCGCGGCGCGGTGGCGGATGAGCGACTGGCCCTCGCGCGTCTGCTGACCGCGATCGAGAACGATGCTCCCGGTCTGCGCGAGCTGCTGCCCCAGCTCTTCGCCGCGGGGCGCGGTGGCCACCTGGTCGGGATCACCGGACCGCCGGGCAGTGGCAAGTCGACCCTGGTCAACGCCCTGACCGACGAATGGCGTCGCCGCGGCCAACGGGTGGGCATCGTCGCGGTGGATCCCTCGTCGCCCTACACCGGAGGCGCGATCATGGGCGACCGGATCCGGATGATGGCCCATGCCGCGGACCGCGACGTCTTCATGCGCTCGATGGCCAGCCGCGGCGAGCTGGGCGGCATCGCGGCGGCGACCTGGATGGCGGCCGCGGCCCTCGACGCCGCGGGGTACGACCCGATCCTGATCGAGACGGTCGGCGCCGGCCAGAGCGAGATCGAGATCGCTCGCCTGGCCGAGACCACCGTCGTGGTCGAGGTGCCCGAGATGGGGGACGAGGTGCAGGCCATCAAGGCCGGGCTACTCGAGGTCGCCGACTTGCTCGTGGTCAACAAGGGCGACCGTCCCGGTGCCGACCTCGCCGCGCGTCACCTGCGCGCAATGCTGTCCACTGCCGGTGGTCGCATCGGACGCAAGCCGCCGCCGATCATGCTCACCACCGCCACCAGCGGCGAAGGAGTTGCCGCGCTGGCGGATGCGATCGAGGCACACCGCTCCGTCGCGCGCTCACCGCAGGAGGCGCCGGCCCGTGCAAGGAACCAGGTGCGTCGTGCGCTGGCCGAGCTGGCGCTGCGCCGCGCCTCGCAACATCGGGCCTGGGATTCGACGCTGCAGTCGGTCTCCGATGGCGAGCTCGACCCCTTCATGGCGGCCGAGCGCCTGCTCGGCGAGGACGACATGGCCTGATCGGCCTCCGTCGGGGGGATGATCGGTGCTGGTAGGCTACTCAGCCATGAGCCTGAACCGGGTGTTCGTCATCGGCGCCGGCCTGATGGGACACGGCATCGCCCAGGTGAGCGCCGCGGTGGGCAAGCAGGTGACCCTCGCCGATCGGACCGCCGAGCTGGCCGAGAAGGGTAAGGCTCGGATCGCCGGCAACCTCGCTCGCCAGGTCGAGAAGGGCAAGCTCACCCAGGAGGACGCGGATGCGCTGCTGTCCCGCATCGCGACGGCCGAGGGCGGCACCGGGGCCGCCGGACACGACATCGTGATCGAGGCCGTCTTCGAGGACGAATCGGTCAAGCGCGAGACATGGCAGGTCCTCAGCTCAGCTGCGAACGCCGAGGCGATCTTCGCCAGCAACACCAGCAGCATCAGCATCACCTCGCTCGCCACTGCCACCGATCGGCCGGACCGCTTCATCGGCCTGCATTTCTTCTCGCCGGTCCCGGTGATGAGCCTGATCGAGATCATCCGCGGACTGGAGACCGATGACGCCACCCAGGATGCGGCGCGGGCCTTCGCCGAGGAGTTGGGCAAGACGGTGATCGAGTCGAAGGACTACCCCGGCTTCATCGTCAACCGCATGCTCGGGCCATTCATCAACGAGGCGGTCTTCGCCCTGATGGATGGGACCGGCAGCGCGGAGCACATCGACGCCGGGGCGAAGCTCGGGCTGAATCACCCGATGGGACCGCTCGAGCTGAGCGACTTCATCGGCAACGACGTGATGCTCAGCGTCCTCGATGTCCTGTATCGCGGCTTCGGCGACCCCAAGTTCCGAGCGGCCCCGCTCCTGCGTCAGATGGTTGCGGCAGGTCACCTCGGACGGAAGACCGGTCGCGGGTTCTATCGCTACGACGAGCGGGGGACGAAGATCGGCTGATGGTCAGCACCGCGACGCCCACGCGGCCGGATCCGTTCGCTCTCAGCGAGGAGGAGCGCTCAGTCCGCGACACCGCCCGCGAATTCGCCCAACGCGAGCTTGCACCGACCGTCGCCCAGCGCGACGAGGAGGAACGGTACGAGCGCGGGCTCTTCACCCGCATGGGCGAGCTGGGACTGACGGGGATCCCGTATCCGGAGGAGCTCGGTGGCGCAGGGCTCTCGTATTTCGCATGGGCCCTGGCGTGCGAGGAGATCGCCGCGGCCGACATGGGGATGGCGATCAGCCTCTCCGTCCACGTCCTCTCCCAGCTCTGCATCTTCTCCCACGGTACCGACGAGCAGAAGTCCCGCCTCCTTCCCCCAATGACCGCCGGCACGCATCTCGGCGCCTTCGCCCTGACCGAGCCGGGTGCGGGCTCCGATGCGGCGGCACTTTCCCTCGCCGCGCGGCGCACCGACGACGGGTACGCGCTGACGGGCACCAAGGTTTGGATCACGAATGGCGGCGAGGCGGACATCTACGTGGTCTTCGCCACCGTCGATCGATCGCATGGCCCCGAGGGGATCACCGCGTTCGTGGTGACGCCCGACACCCCCGGCTTCGTGGTCGGGAGCCACGAACGCAAGATGGGGATCCGCGACTCGCCCGCCGCCGAGCTGGTGTTCGAGGAAGCACTGGTCCCGGAGGCGGACAGGCTCGGAGCAGAGGGCGAGGGCCTGAAGGTGGCCCTTGGATCGCTGGCCTCGGGGCGGATCAGCATCGCCGCGGCCTGCACCGGTTTGGGCAGGGCGGCGCTCGAGCACGCGACGCGATACGCCTCGCAACGCACCCAGTTCGGCCGGACGATCGCCGAGCAGGAGATGATCCAGGCCATCCTGGCCGATGCGGCGGTGGCAGTCGAGGCATCGCGCCTGCTGACCTGGCGCGCGGCGCGGCTGCGTGACGCCGGAGGCTCGATCAACGCCGCCAGCAGCATGGCCAAGATGTTCGCCAGCGACACCGCCATGCAGGTTGCGACCGATGCGGTCCAGGTCTACGGGGGTGCTGGGTACTCCCGCGACAACCCCGTCGAGCGCTTCATGCGTGACGCCAAGGGAGCCCAGATCTACGAGGGCAGCAACCAGATCCAGCGGCTCATCATCGCGCAGCACCTCATCGAGGAGCAGGGGAGGGCCGACCGATGATGGAGACCGAGATCGAGCCCCTCGACATCCCCGCCGAGCTGCGGGCCGACAGCCTGGTGGCACTCGTTCACAACTCGATGCAGCGCAACCCGGACAAGGAGGCGCTGCGCTGGAAGCTGCCCAGGACCCGGCGCCAGACCGGCGGCCCGCCGGAGGAGGAGCCGGTGGCCTGGACGAGCACCACCTACCGCCAGACCTGGGACTGGATCACGCAGGTGGCGATGGGGCTGAAGCACCTGGGCATCCGCGATGGCGATCGGGTCTGCATCATGAGCCGCACGCGCCCTGCCTGGCTGGCGGCCGACATCGGCTCCCTCTCGCTCGGCGCGGTGACCTGTCCGATCTACCCGTCGGTCGAGCCGAACCAGGCCGCCTTCGTCATCAACAACGTCGAGGCGCGACTGATCTTCGTCGAGAACCTGCAGCAGGCTGCCAAGATCGCCCAGGTCCGGGCGCAATGCCCGACCCTCGAGCACGTGGTGGTGATCGACGACCGCGGGCGGCTCCCCGCGGGGGCGATCAGCTTCGACGACATCTTCGACCTGGCAACCGCCGACGCCGGCGAGATCCGGGAATGGTCGGAGACCTGGCGTGGGTACGGCCGCGACAAGGTGGCGACCATCGTCCACACCTCCGGGACCACCGCCAACCCGAAGGGAGTGGTGCTGACCCACGGCAACATCCTCCACAACTTCGAGGGCGGCGTGGCTGCCATCGACTTCAACGAGGACGACCTGTTTCTCTCGTTCCTGCCCCTCTCCCACATGACCGAGCGGGCGGCGGGCCAGATCGTCCCGCTCGGGCGCGGCTGCACGATCGCGTATGCGGAGCCCGCCATCGAGCGCCTGGCGGCAAACATGGCGGAGGTGCGTCCCACGGTGATGGTTGCCGTCCCGCGCCTCTACGAGCGGCTCTACGCCCGGGTCCTCTCGACGGTTGAGGCCGGCCCCCCGCTGCGCCAGCGGGTCTTCGGCTGGGCGCTGGCGCTGGGGCGCGCCAAGTACGCCAACCACCTTGCCGGCCTGCCGAACTCGGCCTGGCTGCGACTGCAGCTGAAGGTCGCGGAGCGGCTCGTCTTCCACAAGATCAAGGCTCGCACCGGCGGGCGGGTGCGCTACTTCGTGTCGGGCGGCGCCCCGCTGTCCCAGGAGATCGGCGAATTCTTCTACGCCATGGGGATGCTGATCCTCGAGGGATACGGGCTGACGGAGACCGCCCCGCTGCTGACGATCAACAGACCCGGCGACTTCAGGTTCGGGACCGTCGGTCGGCCCGTCGCGGAGACCCGGATCCGGATCGACCCGGGCACGGGCGAGATCCTGGCCAAGGGGCCACAGGTGATGAAGGGATACCTGAACCAGCCCGAGGAGACAGCCCGGGTCATCGACGCCGATGGCTGGTTCCACACCGGCGACATTGGCGAGCTCGACTCAGAGGGGCGGGTCCTCATCACGGACCGGCTCAAGAACATCATTGTGCTGGCCAACGGGAAGAACGTTGCGCCCGCGCCGATGGAGATCGCCATCCTGACCAGCCGGTACATCGCCCAGGCGCTCATCCTCGGCGATAACGAGCCGTATACCGGCGTGCTGATCGTTCCTGACTTCGAGCAGGTCGGCACCTGGGCCGCTGCCAACGGCATGGCCGAGATGCCCCCCGAGCAGCTGGTCGGCGAGAAGGTGGTGCAGAAGCTGATCGAGGGCGAGGTGAAGGCCAAGCTCGACGGCTTTGCCATCTACGAGCGTCCGCGCCGCGTGGCCCTGCTGCCGCGCCTGCTGTCCGAGGAGGAGGGCGAGCTCACACCGTCGCTCAAGATCAAGACGCGGGTGGTCGTCGCCAAGTGGGAGGACAAGGTGGCACACCTCTTCGGCGAGGACGAGAAGGAGTAGCGCAGCGCCGCTCAATGCTCGCGGCGCTACCATTCCCGCATGAGTGACGTCTTCATCCTGTCGGCCGCCCGGACCCCGATCGGCAAGTTCGGCGGCGGCCTCTCCACGGTCCCTGCCACACAGCTGGGCGCGGTCGCTATCCGCGCCGCGGTCGAGCGCGCTGCGATCCCCCCGGAGCGGATCGACGAGGTCTTCATGGGCCAGGTCATCCAGGCCGGGGCCGGGCAGGCGCCGGCCCGCCAGGCTGCGCTCGGTGCCGGACTGCCCAACGGCGTCGGGGCGACCACCATCAACAAGGTCTGCGGCTCGGGCCTGAAGGCGGTGATGCTTGGCGCTGCCTCGATCCGCGCTGGCGACGCCGAGCTCATCGTGGCCGGCGGCATGGAGAACATGAACCTCGGCCCCTACCTGCTGCCGGGGGCGCGCGCCGGCTATCGGCTTGGCAACGCCGAGCTGGTGGATGCCACGGTCCACGACGGGCTGTGGTGCGCGATCTGCGACGTCCATATGGGAGTCCACGCTGAGCGTGTGGCGGCCAAGCACGATGTGACCCGCGACGCCCAGGATGCGTTCGCGGTGCGCTCCCACGAGCGAGCCCTGGCGGCCATCGCCGACGGTCGCTTCGCCGAGGAGATCGTCCCGGTCGAGGTGCCGGGCAAGACGGGCCCAACCATCGTCGACACCGACGAGAACCCTCGCTCGGACACCTCGGCCGAGGCGCTGGCTCGGCTGAAGCCCGCCTTCCAGCCGGACGGCGGGACCGTCACGGCCGGTAATGCCCCGGGGATCACCGATGGAGCGGCGGCGCTGGTGCTGGCCTCAGACACGGCTGTGGCGAGTGATGGTTTGAAGCCGATTGCGCGCATCACCGGCTATGCCCAGGCGGACGTCGCCCCGGAATGGCTGTTCGAGGCCCCGATCGACGGCGTTCGCAGGCTCCTCACCAAGCTCGACCTGCGCCTCGACGAGTTCGACCTGATCGAGATCAACGAGGCCTTCGCGGCGCAGGTGCTCTCCGATGGCAACGCGCTGGGCTTCGATTGGGATCGCGTCAACGTAAATGGCGGCGCCATCGCGCTGGGCCACCCGATCGGCGCCTCGGGCGCCCGCGTGCTGACGACCCTCCTCTACGAGCTGCGGCGGCGCGGCGGCCGGCGCGGACTGGCAACCCTGTGCCTTGGCGGCGGGGGAGCGGTCGCCCTTGCGGTCGAGATGGTCTGAGCGCCGCCCACGCTTGACCCGACCCTATAATCGGGCCGCCGCGCTCGGACCAGCTCCCGCACCAACATCGGCGGAGGCGTCGGGGCGCGACCTACTGGAGGCTCACAGCCAGCCAATGGCAAGTTCGAATCCGGTCGCCGAGGCGCCGAACATCTGGGCGGTAGCCCAGGCGCAGTTCGATGCCGCGGCCGAGCAGCTCGACCTCGATCCAGGCCTGCGTCGCGTGCTCCGTGTCCCGCAGCGCGAGCTCACCGTCAACTTCCCGGTGACCATGGACGATGGGCACGTGGAGGTCTTCACCGGCTACCGCATCCAGCACAACGTCAGCCGTGGCCCCGCCAAGGGCGGCATCCGCTACCACCAGGACGTGACGCGCGACGAGGTGCGAGCCCTCTCGATGTGGATGACGTGGAAATGTGCCGTCGTGAACATCCCGTACGGCGGCGGCAAGGGTGGGGTCATCGTCGATCCCAAGAAGCTCTCCATGCGCGAGCTGGAGGGGCTCACCCGTCGCTTCACGACGGAGATCAGCCCGTTGATCGGGCCGGATCGGGACATTCCCGCACCCGACGTCAATACCAATGCCCAGGTGATGGCCTGGATGATGGACACCTTCTCGATGCACCGCGGCTACACCATCCCCGGCGTGGTCACCGGCAAGCCGATCGCCATCGGCGGGTCGCTGGGCCGCAACGAGGCGACGGCTCGCGGCGCCGTGTACACCCTTCACCAGGCCAGCCGGACCCTCGACATCCCCCTGGCTGGTGCCCGCGTGTCGATTCAGGGGTATGGCAACGCCGGCTCGATCGCTGCCGACCTGCTGGCCGATGAGGGTGCGGTGATCGTCGCCGTCAGCGACTCGAGCGGCGGTATCTACAACACCAAGGGGCTCGACCCTGCGCGGGTCAGTGCCTGGAAGGCGGAGCACGGCACGGTCGTCGGCTTTCCCGGCGCCGATTCGGTCAGCAACACGGAGATCCTCGAGCTCGACTGCGAGATCCTGGTCCCGGCCGCCCTCGAGAACCAGATCACCGCGCAGAACGCTCCCCGCATCCAGGCTCGCATCGTCGCCGAGGCGGCCAACGGCCCGACGACGCCTGAGGCCGACCAGATCCTCTACGACCGGGGTGTCTTCGTGATCCCGGACATCCTCTGCAACGCGGGCGGAGTGACGGTCAGCTACTTCGAGTGGGTCCAGGACATGCAGTCCTTCTTCTGGACCGAGTCGCGGATCAACGAAAGCCTGCACGAGATCATGGATCGGGCGTTCGAGAGCGTGCATGCCATGAGCGAGCGCCATTCAGTTCACATGCGCACCGCCGCCTACATGGTCGCCGTGGCGCGGGTGGCTGAGGCAACGACGCTGCGGGGCCTGTACCCCTAGACTCCTGCGCATGCTCGACCACGAAGAGCGGTTCCTGTTTCGCGAGGAGATCCTGAACCTGGCCAACGCCCTGGCCGAGCCGGGCGCGCTGGACAACGTCGAGGACCTGCTCGCCGACGTGACGACCTCGCCGCGGTTCGACAGCGACGTCTTCACACTCGAGCGCTCGCTGCAGGTGATGCTGGGCAGTCGCGCCGGCTCCACGCTGGTGGGGCTGCTGACCGTCACCCGCGAGGTGTTTGACGAGGTCGGCGAGATTGGCCTGACCCCGGAGGTCCATGAGCGCCTGGTGGGCTGGCGCGCTCGCTTCGGGCTGGCGATCGACAACGCCCTGAACTTCCTGAACAACCCCGATGGCATCCAGGGGCACAACTTCGGCACGCAGCTCACGCACGGGGAGGGCGGCCTGACGCTGCAGGGTCGGCTGACCCTGGTCCGCTACAACAACGAGCCGCAGTTCTTCATCGCCGATGCCGACGTGCTGCTGACCATGGCTGCCGATGTGATGGAGCGCCTGGGTGAACATCTCGAGCCCGAGATGGTCGAGCCGGAGCTGATGGCCCGGCTGCGCGAAGCGGTCGAACTGATCGAGCGGCGCGGCAAGCCGCGGGGGTGACGGCGGGCCAGCGGGTCTTCGTGGCGGCAACCGGCCAGAACCGGGGCAAGACCACGGCGTCCCTGGGACTCACCGCGGCGATCATCCGGCGCGGGTCGAAGACCGGCTTCATTAAGCCGGTCGGTCAGCGCTACCTGGTGGTGGAGGGGACGCGCGCAGACGAGGACGCGGTGCTCATGAAGGCCGTCTTCGACCTTCCCGATGCGCTCGACGACATGAGCCCGGTGACCCTGCCGCGCCACTTTACGACCGACTTCATCATGGGCAGGATCGAGGGGGACCTGGAGCGTGGTGTGACCGAGGCGGCGAACCGCGTCGGCGCCAACAAGGACCTGCTGGTCATCGAGGGCACGGGCCACGCCGGGGTGGGCGCGGTCGTCGGCCTCTCGAATGCGCGCGTAGCGGCTCTGCTCGAGGCGCCGGTGGTGATCGTCAGCGAAGGGGGCGTCGGTCGTCCGATCGACGAGATCGTGCTCAACCACGCGCTCTTCGAGCGTGACGGCGTGAGGGTGGTGGGGGCGGTCGTGAACAAGGTCGACGTCGAGTCGCATCCCGATCTCCCCGATATCCTGCGGCGCGGCCTCGGCCAGCACGGGATCGATCTCCTCGGCTGCATCCCGTACAGCGACCTCCTGGCCAACCCCTCGCTTGAGCTGATCGCGACTCACCTGGATGGCGAGCTGCTCGCCGGCCGGGCGACCCCGGGCCGAACGATCGGCCACGTGGCCATCGGCGCCATGCAGGCGAAGCACGCGGCTGGCTTCATCCGCGATCGCACCCTGCTGATCACCCCGGGCGATCGGGATGACATGATCGAGATGGCGCTGGAGCTCAATGCCAGGGCTGAGGGCCAGGTCACCGGCGTCGTGCTGACAGGCGGCTTCCGACCGCCGGAGACCAAGGTGCAGGACCTGCGGGCCGCCGGCCTCTTCACCTACCTCGTCAGGAGCGACACCTACGGAACCGCCCAGGCGGTCGACGAAATCCTGGTCAAGACCCACCCGACCGATACCGATAAGATCGAGACGATCGTCCGGCTGGTCGACGGCTCCCTCGACATCGGGGACTTCCTGGCGCACCTCTAGCCTTCGCGGACGCGGCGGGGGTAGCATGCCGCGCATGACCGCCACGCAGCCAGCCGTCGATCGGCTCCACTTCACCGGCGACGACGAGGCCGATCGCCTGCTCGCCAACGAGCCGCTGGCGCTGCTGATCGGCTTCGCGCTTGACCAGCAGGTCTCCGTCCAGAAGGCCTTCTCCGGCCCGGCCGAGCTGCGGCGCCGAATCGGCCACCTCGATGCCGCCCGGATCGCGGCCATGGATCCGGAGGAGCTGCAGGCGGCGTTTCGCGCGCGGCCTGCGCTGCATCGGTTCCCAGGCGCCATGGCCGGACGGGTGCAGGCGCTGTGCGCCAACCTGGTAAAGAACTACGGTGGCGATGCGAGTCGCGTCTGGAGCGAGGCGGCCGATGGGCGCGACCTGCAGGCGCGGTTGCTGGCGCTGCCGTCGATCGGCGACATGAAGGCCGGCTCGCTGATCGCGATCCTCGGCAAGCGGTTCGGGCTCAGCCTCCCCAGGCTCGTCGAGGTGATGCCGACGCATCCGACCCTGGGCGACGTGGATTCGGCCGAAGCGCTGGCCAGCTACCAGGCCGGCAAGCGATCCTGGAAGGCAGCGCACCGGGCAGCCAAGAGCTGAGGCCCCTCCCGGACAGGGAAGGAGGCCGGACGTGGGCACTCGCCGGCCTCCTCGTACGCCGCAGCGCAATCGGCCGAAGCCGACGCGCGCGGTGACAGGCAGCATCATACGGAGCCGACCCCCGACGTCACTAGTACTTTGTAGCCGGGGTTTTGCTCAGGCCACGTCCCACGCCAGCGGCATGTTGTCGGTCAGCCGCGTGGGGCCGATCCAGACCGCCACCAGCGCCAGCGCCGGGCCGGTCACGCGTGCCAACTCGACCAAGCTGGCCGCGTCGGCGACGCTGACGTAGTCAGGCCGCGCCATCGATTCGGCGGCGATGAGCTCGGTCATCCGCGCCCGCAGCACCTCGGCCGATCGCTCGCCGGAGTTGTACGCGGCTCGAGCGGCGTTCAGGGCGGCGAAGATGCAGGTCGCCGCGTGACGCTCCTCGATCGAGAGCGAGGCGTTGGCGCTCGACAGGGCCAGGCCATCCGCCTCGCGAATGGTGGGGCAGATCACCAGCTCGATGTTCATGAACAGGTCGCGCATCATCCGCCGCAGGATCACGATCTGCTGGGCGTGGCGCTGCCCCAGGTACACGCTCGCTGGACCGACCAGGTTCAGCATCTTGAGCATGACTGTGGTCAGCCCGTCCAGGTGGCCGGGTCGTGAGGCGCCCTCCAGCTGTCGCGTGAGCCCCTCGACGCTGACCCTGGTCAGGTCGTCGGGCGGGTAGAGCGTCGTTACCTCCGGAAGGAAGACGAGGCTTGCCCCATCGCGCTCCAGCAGGGCGAGGTCGCGCTGCTCGTCGCGCCGCATCGGGCTCGACTCATCCAGGGTCGGGAACTCGGCGGGATTGACGAACGAGCTGACCACAACGCAGCCGTTCTCGGCGCTGGCGCGACGAACCAAGGAGAGCTGTCCCTCGTGGAGGACCCCCATGGTCGGGACGAAGCCGACCGAGTCTCCGGCCAGGCGTCGCTCCAGGATCGCGGCGCGCAGCTCGGGGACGCCGCGCAGCACCTGCACGATCAGCGTCGACGCGAGCGAGCGGGGCGCTCGGGGCGCTCCGGGGCGTGAGCCTTGCGATATCGGTCCACGATCAGGTCCCAGAGCCGCTCCGCGACCTGCCGCTTGGGAAGCATCGGCCAATCGCTGAGCTCGCCCTCGGCGCCGAAGACGATCACCTTGTTCTCGTCGGAGCCGATGGCGTCGAATGGCCCACCGACCTTGTTGCCCACGATCAGGTCCAGCCCCTTGTCCCGCAACTTGCTGCGCGCATTGGCCTCCAGCTCGTCGCTTTCGGCCGCAAAGCCGACGAGGAAGGGGCGCGTACCGTCGGCCATCTCGCCGACCTCGGCGATGATGTCGGGGTTCGCCACGAGGTCGATCTGCAGGTCGCCGCCACCGCGCTTGATCTTGCTGCTGCTGGCGCGCTTCGGGGCGAAGTCGGCCACCGCCGCGGCCATGACCAGGACATCGGCCCCCGACGCCGAGCGAAGCACGGCCTGCCGCATGGCGGCCGCGGTGCTGGCATCCACGACGCTCACGCCGCGGGGCGGTGGGACGCTCATCACGCCGGCAATCAGAGTGACGCTCGCGCCACGGTCGCGAGCCGCCTCGGCGATGGCTACTCCCATCTTGCCGCTGCTGCGGTTGCCGATGAACCGCACCGGGTCGATCGGCTCGCGCGTGCCGCCGGCGCTCACCACCACCTGCAGACCCTCGAGGTCGCCGGCGCGTGCGAAGAGCCGCTCGACCACTTCGACGATCGAGTCGGGCTCCGCCAGCCGGCCGACGCCGGTCAGCCCGCTCGCCAGCGCCCCGACCTCAGGCTCGACGACACGGTGCCCGAATCCGCGCAGCGTCTCGATGTTGCGCTGGGTCGCCGGGTGGGTCCACATGCCCGCATCCATGGCGGGCGCCACGACCAGGGGCGCGCGGCTGGCGAGCGCAATGGCGGTCACCGCATTGCCGGCGTTGCCGGCCGCCAGCTCGGCCAGCAGGTTGGCCGTGGCCGGCGCGATCACGATTGCATCGGCTCCCTCCGCCAGCTCCACGTGGGCGATCTGCGAATCAGCGTCGAGCGCCATCACGTCGTCGACGACGCGGCGATGGGTGAGCGATGCAAAGGTGAGGGGGGTGACGAACTCGGTGGCCGCGGGCGTCATGGCCACGTCGACGATCGCTCCCCGCTCGGCCAGGAGCCGGACCAGCGAGACCGCCTTGTAGGCGGCAATGCTGCCCGACACCCCGACCACCACGCGCCGCCCGGCGAGGGAGCCGCGATCCTCGGTCATCGGTCCGACCCTCGGCTGCCGACGCTCGATCCGCTCGTGGCGGTGCCGGCTGCGCGGGTCGCCTCGTACGCGTAGCGGATGCCGCGCAGCGTCAGGTCCGGCTCGATGGCGTCGATCCCTGGAACGTCGCGCAGCCACGGCTCGTGGGTGTATCCGCCCGTCGCGACCACCGTCACCCGGCTGTCGGCAGGCGACCGTTCCAGCAGCTCGCCGCGCAGGGCGGTCAGCAGGCCGCTCACCAGGCCGATGTAGCCCAGCACAGTGCCGCTCTGCATGGCGTTGATCGTGTTCGAGCCGATGGCGTGCGGCGGCCGGCGCAGGTCGATCCGCGGCAGCTTGCTCGCGTAGCCGACCAGCGCTTCGAGGGATAGGCCGAGTCCGGGGGCGATGGCGCCACCGATGTAGGCACCCTCGGCGCTGACGATGTCGAAGTTGGTGCTCGTGCCGAGGTCGATCACGATCGCCGGCCCGCCGAACTCGGTGCGCGCCGCGAGGGCGTTGCAGAGGCGGTCGGCACCAGCCTCCGCCGGGCGGTCGATCTCGATCTCCAACGTCCCGGCCAGGGACGCAGCATCGATCATGATCGGCTCAAGGCCGATCCGGGTGCGAACGAAGCGCTCGAAGGTGTCCGTCAGGGGCGGCACGCCCGAAGCGAGGGCCACCGCCTGCAGCTCGTGCAGCCCATGGCCGTCGAGTGCCAGCATCCCGGCGGTCATCATGGCGACCTCGTCCGGTGTGGCAGTCGCGTGCGCCGTGGACCGCCAGGAGCCGATCAGCTCGCCGTCCGTGAAGAGGCCGAGCGTGATGTTCGTATTGCCGACATCGGCGGCGAGCAGCTTCACGCGCCACATCCTACCAGCCGTTCGGCGCCCTCCCGTGCGGTGAGTCCGGTGCTAGACTCGCCCGCGATTCCCCACCGCAAGGCGCAGCCTGTGAGCACCCGATGACCGACGCGCGAGCGAAGCTCTACATCAACACCGGCGTCGTCACCGACAAGAGCGACATCTACAACATCCTGCGCCCGTTGCTGAAGCAGACCGTCACGTACACGTACCGGCGCGGCACGCAGGTGACCGGCAGCGGAACCGGGTGGGTGGAGCGGATCGTGGTCGATCACCCCGAGATCGCCAGCTACTTCACGCCGCTTGCCATCTGCCTCAACCTGGACTCGTTCGACTACCTCCAGTTCGACACCACTTCGGATCAGCTCCTCGTGTACACCCTCATCATCGGCGAGGAGCGGGTCGTGCTCGAATTCGCCACCTCTGCGCCGCGCGCAGAGGTCGAAGACGACACGGACGAGGCACACCCACTGCCCCGCTCCCCGGGCGAGCTTGCCCGGGACCTGCGCTTCATCCAGATGGAGCTGCTGATGTCGCCCGATGCGAGCGACGACGACGAGGAGGCCTGAGGTGCGGTCCGGCGCGCCCGCCGGACGCGTCCGCGCGACGGCGAGCCTTCCCTACCAGCGCAGCGTGCTTCCGAACGGCCTCAGGGTGGTGACCCAGCCGATGCCGACCGCTCGCTCCGTCGCCGTGGGGCTCTTCGTGGGGGTCGGCTCACGCAGCGAGGACGAGGCGCACGCGGGTCTCTCGCACCTGCTGGAGCACCTCGTCTTCAAGGGGACGAGGCGCTATCCGGAGCCCGGCGGCCTGTCGGAGGCAGTCGAGGGATGCGGCGGCGGCGTCAACGCGGCCACCGATCGAGAGCTGACGATCTATACCGCCCGCGTCCCGAGCGAGGCCGCGGCGCGAGCGCTGGAGGTGGTTGCGGATCTTGTCCTCTCGCCCCTGCTCCGCAGGAGCGACCTGATCGCCGAGAAGCCGGTCATCGTCGACGAGATCCGCATGTACGTCGACTCCCCCGGAGACCACGTCTTCAGCCTCTTCGATGAGCTGCTCTTCGGCGCGCACCCGCTGGGTCGCGAGATCGCGGGCACTCCGCGCAGCGTGCGGCGTGCGCGGCATGACACCGTCGTGGATCACTGGCAGCGCTGGTATCGGCCCTCGAACCTGGTACTGACGGCAGCGGGTTCCATCCGACATGACGACGTGGTGAAGGCGTCGGAGGGCTGGTTCGAGGCCCGTGTGCCCGAATCGGTCCCGGTCCACCTGCCGCCGGCGCTTGAACAGCCCAGGCCGGCGCCCGCCGGCTCAGTCCGCCTTGCCTTCCGCCGCCTCTCGCAGGGGAACCTCTGCATCGGCATGCCAGGGGTGGCTCGGGACGATCCGGACCGGTGGGCGCTCGACCTGCTGGGAGCGGTCCTGGGAGACGGGATGAGCAGCCGCCTGTTCGTGGAGCTGCGGGAGCGGCGCTCCCTGTCCTACGACGTATCGACCTTTGGCGCGACGTACGCGGACTGTGGAACATTCGGCGTGCACGCCGGCTTCGACCCGGAGCAGGCGCCGGCGCTGATCGCCGCGATCATGGAGCAGCTCGAGCGGGTGGCCCAGGAGCCGGTCAGCTCGGCCGAGCTCGATCGGGCACGCGCCTACACCCGCGGACGGCTCGAGCTGCGCATGGAGGAGACCGGGGCGGTCGCCTCCTGGCTCGGCACCGGGGAGAGCCTGCTGCCACGGATCCTCACCGTGGACGAGGTGATCGAGCGACTCCAGGCCGTGACGGTGGACGACCTGCTGCGCGTGGCACGCACCTACGTTCGGCCCGACCTCGCCCGCCTCGCCGTGCTGGGCCCGTTCCGTTCGCGGCTGCGCTTCGAGCGGATGCTGCAGGCGTGACGCGCCGATCACCGGCTGCCACCCCCGGCTGGGATGCCCCGCTCGAGGTCGTCGACCTCATCCCGGACGAGCTGACGCTGGCGCGCGCGCAGCTGGAGTCCGGGCTGTACGGCCTGGCCGAGGGGGTCCTGCTGCGCCTCATCGCCGCCCTGGAGGCGGCCGGCAAGGGCGGCCTCGAGGAGCTCGACGGCGCGCGAGCCCTGCTGGCCGAGGCGCTCTGGCGCCAGGGCAGGCCGATCGCTGCCGGCACCGCGATCGAGGCGATCCGGGAAACCAGCCTCGAGCGGCGCCGACCGATGCTCATGCTGATCGAGGCGGAAGCAATCGCGGCCGCCGGGGACCCGGATCGCGCTGCCCGACTCGCCGAGCGGGTCGTCTCGACGGTCGGCGTCGACGAGGCGTGGAAGCTGCGTGGCGGCGTCGCCAGCCGAATCACCTGGCCGGCTCCGTCCTCGTTCCGCTTGCCGGCTCGACGCAGCGAGGGAGCGGGGAGCCTCGGGGAGGCGCCTCAGCCCGCCCCCACGCCGGAGCGAACCGCCGCGGCTCATACCCGGCTCGAGGCGGCCCGCCGTTCGTTCGCGAGCGGGGAGCTCGATGACGGAGATCGCCAGCTGGCGGCGGCGCTCCGGCTGGACCACAGGATCGCGCCGGAGGGAGCGGTGATCCTGGAACCGACCCTTGGCGGGGAGGCGCCCGCGGAGCGTCTGCTACTCTACGGCGACCTCCTGCGCGCCGCCGGCCGCGAAGCAGATGCCACCATCGCCTTCGACCGAGCAGCACGCTCCTGACCTCCCGCACGGAGCCAACTTCCGCATGGAACGCACACTCGTCCTGATCAAGCCGGATGGCCTGCAGCGAGGGCTCGTCGGCGAGATCGTCGGCCGATTCGAGCGGAAGGGTCTCAAGCTGATCGGGCTGCGCATGCTCGACGTGTCACGGGCGCTTGCCGAGCGGCACTACCAGGTCCATGCCGGCAAGCACTTCTACCCCGGCCTCGTGGACTTCATCACCGCGGGTCCGGTGGCGGCGGTGGCGCTCGAAGGCCCCGACGCCATCGCCACCGTACGACGGATGGTGGGCAGCACCATGCCCAACGAGGCCGAGCCCGGCACCATCCGCGGTGACCTCGGGATCAGCGGCCTGCGAAACCTGATCCACGCGTCGGATGCGGTCGAGACCGCGGCCTCCGAGCTCGCCATGTGGTTCGAGGCGGAGGACCTGGTCGACTACGGACGCGCCATCGACAGCTGGATCGTGGCCGAGGAGCCCGCCCGGTCGTAGATGGCGGCCGACAGGCCGGCGTAGGTCGGGTGCCCGACGAAGCCCACCCGGTCGAGCGGGAAGTAGCGGAGCCAGGCGCGGCCCACGATCAGCTCGCGGTTGACCACGCCGAAGAATCGGGAGTCCTGGCTGTCAGGGCGGTTGTCGCCCATCACGAAATAGGCTCCGGCGGGGACCGTCCACGAGCTGGTCCCTTCCGCGTCTTTCGGCAGCGTGGGCGCGACCGGTCCATCGATGGTGTGAACGACGTACGGCTCCTCGATGCGCACCGGGCTGCCACCGGATTGCTGCACGAAGACACGACCGTTCTCCAGGCTGATGGTGTCGCCGGGCAACCCGATGACACGCTTGATGAACGGCACACCGCCCTGCCCGAACCCTTCCGGTGGCTGGAAGACGACGATGTCGCCGCGCTGGTAGTCGTTGAACCGCGGCGAGATCTTGTCGATCAGCACGTACTCGCCGGGATTGACGGTCGGCATCATCGACTCCTGCTCGACCTCGAACGGCTGAGCGACGAAGTTGTGGATGACCAGGTAGATCACCAGGGTCAGCACCAGCGTCTCGACGATCTCGAGGGCGCACCCGAGCCTGCGCCGCGGGGCTGGTGGCTCACTCCCGGCGGGCAGGTCGGTGCCGGGGGTCGGCGCGGGGGAGTAGGTCATCGGGCTCCGTCAGATCAGGGCGTGGCAGGCGGCAGGTAGCATAGCGGGCTCAGTGACGAAGCGCGCCGTGCCCCTCCGGAACATGGCGGTCCTTGGCCTCGGGTTCGCGGTGCTCGCCGCCATCCTGTACTACGCCTCGACGGTCGACGGCCGTGGCCCCACCGTGGTCGGAATCTCGCTGACGCAGCACCTCAGTGGCGACGCGGAGCAGGCGCTGACGACGACCAGCCTCGAGGTCGACTTCTCCGAGCCGGTCGAGCACGTGTCGGCGGAGGGGTCCTTCGCGATCACGCCGGGGGTCGATGGCGCATTCAGCTGGAGCGCGACCAGCCTCACGTTCACGCCCGCTGCCCGGTTGCCGCTGCGAACCGAGTTCGAGGTCTCCATCGGTCCTGGCGTGCGTGACCCAGCCGGCAACGAGATGCCCGGCGCTCCCGAACGATTCGCCTTCCGGACCGTCGGGAACCCCACCGTCGTTGGATCGGACCCGGCCGACGCCGCCACGGATGTGGCACTGGATGCTCCGATCGTGGTGGACTTCTCGACACTGATGGACACCGCCTCGGTCGAGGCGGCGATCAGCGTTTCGCCCGATGCCGACATGGCGCTGCGCTGGAGCCGCGAGCGACTGACGGTGGTGCCGCTCGCGGGCTGGGAGTCCAATCGTCGGTACTCGCTGACGATCAGCGCCGGCGCGCAGGATCAGGCAGGGACACCGCTCGAGCATCCATTCCGCCTCTCGTTCCGCACCGTCGCGGCGGGGTTGACGGTCGAGACGGTCGTCCCCGCCGATGCCGTCGCAGGCATCTCCCTCACAAGTCCGATTGCGCTCATCTTCGACCAGGCGCTTGACCCGGCGAGCGTGAACGAGGACCTGCTCACGATCTCTCCGGTGGTGGCGGGCTCGCTCGATGTCGTGGCGCCCTCTGGCGCGGCCGGCCTCCTCGATACGGCGCCGCGTATCCTGCGCTTCCAGCCTTCCAATCAGCTCGATCCCAACACGACCTACCAGGTCACGCTCGGACCCGGTCTGGTTGGCGCCGATGGGACTGGGATGCCCGCCGGCATGTCCTGGAGCTTCACCACCGGGGCTCCCACCGAGACGCTCTCCAACCAGGTCGTCTTTCTCGCGGACCGCGCCGGGGTCGCGAACCTGTGGGCCATGAATCCCGATGGGTCGAACCAGCGTCAGCTCTCGGCCGAGCTCTCGCCGATTACCAGCTATGCCATTGCGCCGGACGGGCGGGCCTTCCTCACCGGCGACGGGGCGGCGATCGTCTGGCAACGCGCGGACGGCACGGACCGTCGCATCCTGACCGACCCCGGCGTGGTGGAGTTCGACGCTGCCTACTCGCCCGATGGGACGCTGATCACCTTCGGGCGCGCAGACCCCGCCCTGGGATCGGGCCTCGGCCTCTGGATGCGTGATGCAGATGGGAGCGACCCACGGCCGATCGAGCTGCCATCGGGCCAGGTCGCCTCCCCGCCGGCGAGTCCTCCCACTCCACTGCCGCTGCTGCGTGCACCGCGCATATCCCCCGACGGGACAGCGCTGGCATTCGTTGACGAGACGGGGCGGGTTGACATCCTGGACCTCGAGCTGAAGCAGCTGGCGGCGGCCCCGTTCGTGGCGCTCTCCGAGCCGGTCTGGCTCGCCGACGGGAGCGGGGTGCTCGTCGCGGGCCTGCCGGCCGCCTCGGCGGCCAGGCCAAGCCCCTACCACCCACATTCGGCCGTCGCGATCCTCGACCCGGCCCCCGCCGAGCTGGGGGCGACCCAGGTGGCGGCGCTGCACGTGGTGCGCATGGACCGCTTCGCAACGTCGGTCAGGGCCACCGCCTTCGGGGCCGGCGCCTCGCGGCCGGCGGTCGATGCCGCCGGCCGCTACGCCTTCATTCGCCTTGAGGCTGCGGAACTCGGCCGCGGAACCCTCTGGGTGGCATCAGCGCTGAATGACCCCGGCCAGGCGATCTCGCTGCCGGGCGGGGAAACGCGCTCGGCGGCCTTCGCGCCGGAGCCGAGGTCGATGGTGATCGGCGAGCCGCAGCCTGGTGGCGTGTGGCTCCTCAGCCTCGGGAGCGGTCATGTCGAACGGCTCACGACCGACGGCTGGCAGCCGAGCTGGCTGCCCTGAAAGTTGACCCGTCGCAAGACGCCGGGCTACCATACCGGCGCTCCGCTGGCGGACGCGCTGATGCGACCCTCCGCCGGCGTTTCTGTGTGCGAGATGATGCGATACGCGAGCCGGGCGCGACCTGAATAGCAGCGACCGAATCGCCCAGCCCAATTCGGAGGTTTCATGGAGATCCATCCCATCACCTGGGTGATTCCGGTCGCTGGTTTGGCCGCGATCGCGTTCGCGCTCTATCTCGCCTGGGACGTCCTGCGGTCCGATATCGGGACCGAGGCGATGCAGGAGATCGCCGGCACGATCTTCGAGGGCGCGGTGGCCTTTATCCGGCGCCAGTACCGAACCATTGGCCTGCTCGCTATCGGCGGGGCGGTGCTGATCGGCCTGGTGATCGCCCTGGTCGAGGGCAAGGAGGTCGCCGACACGAGCATCTTCGGCACGGAGCTCGGCATTCGGACAGGAGTCGCATTCCTCGTCGGGGCCGCCTGCTCGATGGCGTCGGGGATCATCGGCATGTACATCAGCGTCAAGTCGAACCTGCGCACTGCCGCGGCGGCGCGCAGCAGCCTGGTGCGGGCGGTGCAGGTCGCGATGCGGGGGGGCGCCGTATCGGGCTTCCTGGTGGTCGCTCTCTCGCTGCTGGGGGTGTGGTCGATCTTCGCCCTGTACGGCGGCTTCACCCATCCCGAGCAGGCCCCGTTCCTGATCGTCGGCTTCGGCTTCGGGGCCAGCTTCGTGGCCCTCTTCGCGCAGCTCGGCGGTGGGATCTACACCAAGGCGGCCGATGTCGGGGCCGACCTGGTGGGCAAGGTCGAAGCCGGGATCCCGGAGGACGACCCACGCAATGCCGCCGTGGTGGCGGACCTGGTGGGTGACAACGTGGGCGACTGCGCCGGTCGCGGAGCGGACCTGTTCGAGTCGACCGCGGCCGAGAACATTGGCGCCATGATCCTGGGCGTCGCCGTCTTCCGCATCGCGCAGAGCGCCGGCTGGCCTCACCCCGAGGCGTGGATCTTCTTCCCGCTGGTGGTCCGCGCCTTCGGACTGTTGGCCACCATTGTCGCCATCTTCTTCGTCCGCGGACGCGAGGACGAGGACCCGATGAACATGCTGAACCGCGGCTACTGGGTGACCACGATCCTGTCGGTCGGCGGCCTGGCGCTGACGACCTCGATCATGATGAGCACCCCGGGCACCACAGGCGCGAACGGGATCGCGCCGTGGGTCTGGTTCTTCGGTGCCGGCCTGGTCGGCCTGGCCACCAGCGTCGCCTTCGTTTACATCACCCAGTACTACACCGCTGGCGCCTGGCGGCCAGTCAAGGAGATCGCCGAGGCCAGCAAGACAGGCCCGGCCACGAACATCATCTCGGGCGTGGCGGTCGGCTTCGAGACGACCGCCGTGACCGCGATCACCATTGCGATAGCCCTTTTCGCGAGTCACTGGCTCGGAACGCAGGCGCTGCCGGACGTTCCCAACGGCGGCATCTTCGGCACCGCGGTTGCGACGATGGGAATGCTGATGACCACGGCTTTCATCCTGGCCATGGACACCTTCGGCCCGATCACCGACAACGCGGGAGGGATCGCGCAGTTCGCCCACGCCGAGGGGAAGGCGCGCGAAATCACCGACCGTCTCGATGCGGTCGGCAACACCACCAAGGCACTGACCAAGGGGTATGCGATCGCATCGGCCTCGCTGGCGGCCTTCCTGCTCTTCTCGGCCTATATCGACAAGATCAACCTGATCCAGACGAACCGTGGCGGACCGCTCCTCGAGTCGGTCAACCTGGCCGATGTGAACGTCTTCATCGCGGCCCTCATCGGTGCCATGCTGGTCTACTTCTTCAGCAGCCTCGCCATCCGGGCGGTGGGCACGGCGGCGCAGGCGATCATCGTCGAGGTGCGGCGCCAGTTCCGCGAGATGCCGGGAATCATGGATTACACGCAGCGACCCGACTATGCGCGCGTGGTGGACATCACCACTCGCTCCGCCCTGCGCCAGATGATCCTGCCCGGCGCCGTGGCGGTGGCGACCCCGATCGTGGTCGGCCTGCTGCTCCGTCAGGAGGCCGTCGCCGGGCTGCTGATGGTCGGCACCATCTCCGGCGTGCTGCTGGCGACCGTCCTGAACAACGGTGGTGGCGCGTGGGACAACGCCAAGAAATTCATCGAGGCCGGACACCTGACCGATGACAAGGGCAACGTCCTCGGCAAGGGGACCGATGCCCATGCGGCGGCGGTAGTGGGAGACACGGTCGGGGATCCGTTCAAGGACACCGCGGGGCCGTCCCTGCACGTGCTCGTCAAGCTGCTGGCCACCATCAGCCTGGTGCTCGCGCCGCTCTTCATCCGTTAGCAACCGCTCGAGCACGGGAGTGCCGTGGACCTCGTTCTCCAGGCCGCGCTGATCGGGATCCTGCAGGGGCTAACCGAGTTCATCCCGGTCAGCTCCAGCGCCCATCTCGAGCTCGCGCCGTGGATCGCCGGCTGGCCGGCGAACGGCCTGCTTGGCAGCCTCTCGTTCGACGTGTTCCTGCACCTGGGCACGCTGCTCGCCCTCCTCGGCTACTTCGGCCGTGACTGGCTGCGCCTCCTGGGGGCGGCTCTGGCCAGCATCCGCCAGCGCCGCATCGGCGACGACCCGGATCGGCGTCTGGCCTGGCTTCTCATTGCCGCGACGGTTCCCGCCGCGCTCATCGGCTTCGTGGGGGAGGACCTCATCAACGAGGCGCTCCACGCCGACAACGACAGCGTCCGCCTCGCGATAGCGGGGTTCGTGGTGCTCGGAGCGGTGGCGCTGTGGCTTGCCGATCGGCTCGGTTCACGTCGACGTGACATCAGCGACCTCGACGCCCCGAGCGCCCTGGGGATCGGCCTCAGCCAGGCGCTGGCCCTGCTGCCGGGCATCAGCCGCTCCGGCGCCACCATCAGCGCGGGCCTGGCGCTGGGCCTGACACGCGAGTCGGCCGCGCGCTTCAGCTTCCTGCTGGCGACGCCGATAACCCTGGGCGCCGGCCTATATGGGTCTCGCCACCTGCTCGAGGTCAGCCACACCGGGACCGAGTGGCTGGCGATCGCCACCGGGTTCGTCGCGGCCGCGGTGTCGGGACTGCTCGCGATCGGCTTCCTGCTGTCGTGGCTGCGGCATCGGTCGGTCGCCGTGTTCAGCGTGTATCGGCTCCTGTTTGCCGGGCTCATCGTCGTGCTCGTGATTGCCGGTCGCTGAGCGCGAATGGAGCCTGCGACGAGGCTTCCTGATCCTTTGACACCGTCCAGCGGCCGCCCTACAATCCGGCGACGCCGAGCCCACCCAACGCAGGGAGGCTGCAGGCACACCTGGCCGAGGGCCAGCTTCAGGAACGCCACGCGACTGCGATGGCGGGACCTGGAGCATTTTTTGTTAGTGGATGACATGAACAACAAGCCTGTCTACCTCACCGTCGAGGGGCTCGCCAAGCTCAAGGCGGAGCTGAACCACCTGATCACCGTCGAGCGGCCGCGCGTCGCTGCGCGGATCCATGACGCGAAGCTGGATGGCGACATCACCGAGAACGCCGAGTACGAGGACGCCAAGCAGGAGCAGTCCTTCCTGGAGGGCCGGATCGGCACCCTCGAGGGGCAGCTCAAGAACGCCGAGGTGATCGAGAAGACGAACGGCGACCGCGTCGGTATCGGATCGAAGGTGGTCATTCGCGGCGAGGATGGCCAGGAGACCTTCACCATCGTCGGCTCGGCCGAGGCCGCCCCGCGCGAGGGTCGAATCAGCAATGAGTCGCCGGTCGGCGCCGCCCTGATGGGCCACAAGAAGGGCGACAGCGTCGTCGTCCAGGCCCCGGCCGGAGCATCCACCTTCACGGTCGTCAGCATCCACTAGCCGCGCCCGATCACGTGTTCTGGGCCGACGAGCTGGCGGCGCGCCTCGAGGGCCCGCAGGTCGTCAACGACTCGAAGACCCCATCTGGCACCGTGCACGTGGGGAGCCTGCGCGGACCGGTCATTCTGGACGTGATCGTGCGGGCTCTGCGCGCGCGCAACCTGCCGACGACCCTCCTGTACGGGGTCGACGACATGGATCCGATGGATGCGCAGGCGATGCTCACCCCGGATGCCACCGAACGCTGGATGGGAGCGCCACTCGCGAACGTTCCGGACCCGGTGGCGGATTGCCACCCATCCTACGCCCGGCATTTCGCCGCGCTCTTCATCGACACCTTCAGCGGGCTCGGGATCCATCCGGATCGCTACTACTGGATGAGCGAGATCTACGCCACCGGGCAGGTCGACCCGTTCATCCGCACCGCGCTCGATCGGGCCGAGGTGGTCCGCGACATCTACCGCCGTGTCAGCCGCGTCGAGCGGCCGCCCGGCTGGCTGCCCGTGCACGTCATCTGTCCGACCTGCGGAAGGGTCGGGACCACCCTCGCCCGTGACTGGGATGGGGAGACGGTCGCCTTTGAGTGCCTCCCCGATCTGGTGACGTGGGCGCGCGGCTGTTCGACCACCGGTCGGGTGGCGCCCTTCGGAGGTGCGTCCAAGCTGCCGTGGAACCTCGACTGGGCGGTCCAATGGAGCATGTTCGGCGTCACCATCGAGCCGTGCGGCAAGGACCTGGCCACTGCCGGGGGATCCCGCGACCGCTCCGACGCCATCGCACGCGAGGTCTTCGATCGCGAGCCACCACTGAATCTCCCGTACGAGTTCCTGAACATCGGCGGGCGGAAGATGAGCAGCAGCAAGGGCCGGGGAGCGGCTGCCCATGAGATTGCCGAGGTGGTCCCGCCGGAGCAGCTGCGCCTGCTGATGATCCGGCCGCGCCCGAACCACGCCATCGAGTTCGACCCCGAGGGAACGGATGCGATCCCACGCCTCGTCGACGAGTCGGATCGCATCGCCGCGGCCAGCGCGGGCATCGAGGTCAAGGGCGACCTGCCACCCGATCACGACCGCGTGTTCGCGGCATCCCTTCTCGATCCCGATGCTGACGTCGTCGCCGCCGGCTCGGGCTATCGGCCCCCATTCGCTCACCTGGCGCTGCTGCTGCAGGTCCCCGGCGTCGATGTGCCCGCCCGAATGGAGGTCGAGAAGGGCTCGCCGCTGACCGACGCCGAGCGGGCGCTTCTCGAGGAGCGAACGCGCGCCGCGCGAGCATGGCTCGACGTGTATGCGCCTGAGCGCGCTCGGATCGAGGTGCGCCGGGGCGCGCTTCCGCCGGCTGCCGCCGAGCTGGATGCCGATCAGCGTCTCGCGCTGCGCGGCCTCGCGACCGCTCAGGCCACGGCACAGGCGTGGGATGGCGAGTCGCTCCAGGCGGCGATCTTTGACGCTGCCCGCAACGCCGGGCTTCCGGCCGGGCGCATGTTCGCCGCCCTCTATCTGGCGTTCCTCGGCCAGCCGAGCGGTCCGCGCGCCGGCTGGCTGCTCGCGTCGCTGCCGCGCGACTTCGTCGTCGATCGGCTGCGCGAGGCGTCGACGCCCGATACGCTCAGCACATGATCTCGCTCCAGCTGATCCGCGATGACCCCGACGCGGTGAGGGAGGCTATCGCCCGCAAGGGAGAGCCCCCCGACGCGGTCGACCGCCTGCTCGCTGCGGACGCTCGTCGCCGGGAGCTCGAGGCCGACGCGAACGACCTGCGTGCCGAGCGGAATGCTGGAAACCGCCAGCTCGGCGAGCTGATGCGCACCGGTCAGCAGGACAAGGCGGACGAGGTGAAGGGCCGCATGGCCGCGCTCTCGCAGCAGATCGACGCGCTCGCGGTGGAGCTCGCGCAGATCGACGCGGCGATCGAAGCCGACTTGCTGTTGGTTCCGAACCTGCCGCACGCCAGCGTGCCGGACGGATCGAGCGCCACCGACAACCCGATCATCCGCTCCTGGGGCGAGCCCGCCGCCGCCGGCAGCTCGACGCCACACTGGGAAATCGGCGAGCGGCTTGGACTCTTCGACCTCGAGCGTGGCGCGAAGATCAGCGGCTCAGGATTCATCCTGTACACAGGTGCCGGTGCGCGGCTGCAGCGCGCGCTCATCGGGCTCATGCTCGAGCTCGCCGAAGGACATGGCTACCGGGAAGTCTGGTCGCCGATCCTGGTCAACGCCGCCTCGGCTCGCGGCACCGGACAGCTGCCCGACAAGGAGGGGCAGATGTACGTCGTCGAGCGCGACGACCTGTACCTGATCCCCACGGCGGAGGTGCCGGTCACCAACTTGTACCGCGACGAGATCCTGCCCGTCCGCGACCTGCCCATCTTCCACGCTGCCTACACCCCCTGCTTCCGGCGTGAGGCCGGAGCGGCCGGAAAGGACACCAGAGGGCTGCTCCGCGTCCACCAGTTCGACAAGGTCGAGATGGTGAAGTTCGTCCGTCCGGAGACCAGCTGGGACGAGCTCGAGTCGCTCACCCGTGACGCCGAAGAGGTGCTCGAGGCGCTGGAGCTTCCGTACCGGACGGTGGAGCGCTGCACCGCGGACCTGGGCTTCGCACAGGCCAAGGGCTACGACCTCGAGGCGTGGTCGCCCGGGGTGGGGAAGTGGCTCGAGGTCAGTTCATGCTCGAACTACACCGATTTCCAGGCGCGGCGCATGAACCTGCGCTACCGGGCAGCCGCTGACTCCCGTACCGAGCTGCTCCACACCCTCAACGGCTCGGCGCTGGGCATGTCGCGGACCTACGCCGCGCTGCTGGAGACCCACCTCCAGCCTGATGGCTCGATCCGGATCCCCGCCGCCCTGCAGCCGCATTTCGGCTCGGCCGAGATTCGCTCTAGGTCGCGATCCCAGCGAGCGCGATCAGCTCCTCGCGGAGCGTGACCAGATCTGGATCTTCCTTCGCGAACTCGGCGAGATCCGGCCGCCGGCCGAACGCAACGCGCAGGAGTGGACGCGCCCGATCGACACGACCGGCGGTGGCATGTGCGCAGGCCAGGTTGTAGACCGCGATCGCACGATCGGCGTCGGGCAGAGGGGCACGCTCGAGCTGTCGTTCGTGCTCGTCAAGGAAGTCGGTGACCCGTCCTTCGTCCACGCCGATCCCCGCGACTGCAAGCCACCCGAAGTGGGTCAGGGCGTGGGCCGCGCTGTTCCCGTAGATCCGTCCGACCAGGCCATCGGTCTTGCTCAGCATCTCCGCACCGGCCCCGCGGATCTCGGCCTCGACCCGGTCGCTGACCTCGTCCGCTTCCGTCACGATGTCCGCCCAGTTCCAGCCGGCTCGCTCGGCCTGCAGTTCCGCATTGAGCTCATCCGTTTCGCGACTGTCCGCTCCGACCGCTTCACCCTCGGTTGCGGCGCGGATCCGATCCGCCTGGATTGCCTTCCAGGCCGTGAGGTGCGCCTGGTGATCCTTCGGGGACCAGTCGCCCGGGCGCGTCGGTCGATCCCGGACCGTCGGGTCGAGCGCCCCGAAGACGTCACGCTCAGCTACTCGCATGGCTCGCAGCTGCTCGACGAGTGAGGCGACGAGCGGATCGTCTCCCTTGATGGTGGTCATCTGTCCTCCGGTGATCGGGGCTAGGTCGTCTGCGTAACACTAGGCCGGCTACGCTGTTGGCATGCGGATCATGAGCGCCGAGGAGGCTGTCGCCTCGGTGGATGACGGGCACACCATCTTCGTCCACGGTGGGGCTGCAACACCGACGGCCCTGCTGGCGGCCCTGGCGGCCCGCGCACCGGAGCTGACTGGCGTCACGACTGTTGGCCTGCACCTGGAAGGGCCGTGCCCGCACCTCGAACCAGCCATCGCTGGGCATGTGCGGCATCGGGCATTGTTCATCGGTCCGAATGCGAGAGACGCCGTGAACGAGGGCCGGGCGGACTACGTCCCGATCTTCCTCTCGGATATCCCGCAGCTCTTCAGGCGCGGCATCCTGCCGCTCGACGCCGCATTCATCAACGTCAGCCCACCCGACGCCCACGGCTTCTGTTCGCTCGGTACCAGCATCGATGCGACGCTGGCCGCCGTGCGAAACGCCCGTACCGTGACAGCTCAGATCAACAAGGCGATGCCACGGACACTGGGCGACAGCTTCGTGCACGTCGACGAGATCGACTTCGCCGTGGAGACGACCCAGGCCCCTCACGACCACCCGGTCGGGGCCATCAGCGAGGTAGAGCGCCAGATCGGGGCACACGTCGCTGAGCTGGTGCCCGATGGAGCCACGCTGCAGCTTGGTATCGGTGCCATACCCGCGGCCGTAGGGGAGGCGCTGCGCGACAAGCGCGATCTGGGTATCCACACGGAGCTGTTCACCGACACCGTGGTCGACCTCGTCGAATCCGGCGCGCTCACCGGCGCGGCGAAGGAGATCAATCGCGGCAAGATCGTCTCCGCCTTCGTCATGGGTACCCAGCGCCTCTACCAGTTCATCGATAACAACCCGATGGTCGAGATGCGCCCGGTTGACTACACCAATGACACTGCGGTGATTCGTCGCTTCCGGCGCATGGTGGCGGTCAACTCAGCTATCGAGGTCGACCTCTCGGGTCAGGTCGTGGCCGACTCGATCGGTCGCCGGCTGTATTCGGGTGTCGGCGGCCAGATGGATTTCATCCGCGGGGCGGCGCTGGCGGAAGAGGGGCGTGCCATCATCGCGCTGCCATCCACCGCCGCGGGCGGTACCACATCCCGCATCGCAGCCAACCTGCAGGAAGGGGCAGGGGTGGTTACCACCCGGGCACACGTGCGCACGGTCGTAACCGAATGGGGCGTGGCCGAGCTGTTCGGCCGGTCGATGGCCGAGCGCGCACGAGCGCTGATCGCGATCGCTCACCCGGACTTCCGTGACGAGCTGAGGCTGGCCGCTCGTCGACTCCACCTCGAGCAGTAGCCCCGCCCGGGACCTCGCATTGAGGCGGTAGCCTATCGGCGTGCCGAGCAACGCCCAGTCAGCTCCCAAGCGTCCGGGCCTCCCTCCCGCGCTCCAGGCCCTGGATGCCGCCGTTCGTGGCATCAGCGGCCTCCTTGACGTCGAGCAGGTCCTCCAGCTGATCGTCGACCGTGTCCGCGAGCTGGTCGCGGCGGAGTATGCGGCCCTTGGCATCGTCGACGAGGCTGGCCTGATCACCCAGTTCATCACCAGCGGGATCACCGCACGGCAGCGGAAGGCCATCGGTGAGCTGCCGAGGGGCCGCGGCCTCCTGGGCCTGATCATCCGCGAGAATCGTTCGTATCGGATCCCGAACATCGCCTCCCACCCGGAGAGCTACGGATTCCCGCCAAACCACCCGCCGATGGAGTCCTTCCTGGGTGCTCCGGTCACCGTCCGGGGCCAGGTCGTCGGGCGGCTCTACCTGACGAACAAACAGGACGGCACGGAGTTCAGCGCCGATGACCAGGCGCTGGTCGAGACGTTCGCGCTGCACGCCGCGATTGCGATCGACAACGCACGACTCTACGAGCGGGTGCAGCGGCTGGCGGTGGTGGACGAGCAAGACCGCATCAGCCGCGACCTGCACGACAGCATCATCCAGAGCATCTACGCGGTGACCCTGTCACTTGACGACGTCCCCGAGCTGGTGAGCGAGGCGCCCGCCGAGGCCGGCAGGCGCGTGGACGACGCGATCGATGCGCTCCACGGCGTGATTCGCGACATCCGAAACTTCATCTTCGGCCTCCGCCCGCTGCTCGTTGATTCGGGCAGCCTGCTCGAGGGACTTCGGACACTGGCGGATGAGCTGCGCCGCAATACGGCCACCGAGGTCGAGATCGTGGGGGACGAGCCCAAAGGCATCTCGCTGGAGATCGTCGCGGAGTTGCTCGCCGTCGCCCGCGAGGCGCTCGCCAACGTCGCGCGCCATTCGGGAGCCGCGCAAACGTCGTTGCGGCTCACCACACCGGACGGACAGGTGCGGCTCGAGATCGTCGATGACGGCCGTGGCATCAACCCGGAGATGGAACTCGCGCAGGGCCACCATGGCCTGGCAAACATGCGCACGCGCGCCGAGGCGTTGGGAGGCACGTTCGACATCCACGGCGGCCCGGGGGCCGGCACCCATATCATTGTCTCGATTCCGCGCACCGGATCACGGCGAGGAGCCAGCCAATGACCTCGGAGCAGCCACCGCGCCCACTGCGGCTGATGATCGTCGACGACCACGAGGTGGTGCGCCGCGGTCTCGTCGCATTGCTTGACCGCCGGGCTGGCTTCGAGGTTGTCGGCGAGGCCGGATCGGTCGCCGAGTCGATCAACCTCGCCGCGCGCCACGAGCCGGATCTGGTGATCATGGATGTCCGTCTGCCCGACGGCTCCGGCATCGAGGCATGCCGCGAGATCCGAGCCGTCCGCCCCGAGACGCGGGTCGTGATGCTCACCAGCTACCCCGACGAAGAGGCGGTCATGTCCGCCATCATCGCGGGCGCCAGCGGCTATCTGCTCAAGCAGATCCGTGGGCGCGACCTGGTGACCGCGCTCGACGCGGTCGGACGGGGAGAGTCGCTTCTCGACCCCGCGGTCACCGAGAAGGTGCTCGAGCGGGTCAGGCGCATGGCGAGCGGATCCGCCACCGATGATCTCGCTGAGCTGACCAGCCAGGAACGAAAGGTCCTCCTGCTGGTGGCCGAAGGCAAGACCAACAAGGAGATCGCGACGGACATCTTCCTGTCCGACAAGACGGTGAAGAACTACGTGAGCAGCATCCTGTCCAAGCTCAACCTCCAGCGCCGGACCCAGGCAGCCGCCTTCGTCGCCAAGCGCAATCTCGGGTCACCAGACGAGCGCTAATCCCCGCGACGCGGCGAATCGGGGCTTTTCGCCTACGGACGGCGTGGCGCCCCAGGGCCGCGTGGCGGGCAAATGGGTCCATATGGCACCTGGGCTGCACAGGACCGATGAACGAGGGTTGCTGCATGGATTACTGCAGCACAAGAGGTTCACGGTCATGATCAGTCGCTTGAGAGGACTCGGATTCGTCCTCGCACTCATCGGTATGGTGTTCATCGCCGCCGGTGCGTTTGCCTTCATCAAGACGCAGGAGGGGTATCGGTCCCTGAATGCCTTCAGCGCGGCGCAGGACGTCCAGCTGACCTACAACGACAAGGGCCAGCTGGTGGACCGCGGCGAGACCGAGGGCGCGCAGTCCATCATGGCGCTGCTGACCGAGGACTGGCAGTACCCGGTCGCGGCCTCGGAACTCGACCCGAATGACCCGATCGTCAACACCTCCAGCGAGTACATGTACCAGATGGCGACGGTCAGCTACCACACGCTGAACGGCACGCAGACGGTAGTCCTGACCGAGCCCGCCGAGTACAAGGGCGAGACCTTCCCCGCCGGCACCTACGAGGTTCCGATCGACGGACGGTACTTCTCCCAGCTTGATCGCCAGCATCCCCTCGAGGGACCTGCCCGCGAGCAGGCATGGAGCGGCACCGCGCATGCCCTGGTCGCGGAGCTGGGCGTGGGCACCGCCACGGCCTCGGCCCTTCAGCTTGCTCTGGCCCTCGTCGGACTGCTCGGCGGACTGGGCGGCACCCTGATCCTGACGGGCGCAGGCCTGGTCTGGGCCACGCGCCCTGAGTCGCAGCCGGTCCCGGTGCTGCGCACGGTCACCGTGCCGGCCTGACGGGACACTTGCGGGTCCCGTCAGGCGGCCATTATCCCTGGGAGCCTGATCCACACGGCGAGTCATTCGCCAGGGTCAGGCTCCCGTTGTTTCGTATGAGCGCGAGGTGCAGCGATGCGGATTGTGATGGGGGTTGATGGCTCCGACGCGTCGCTGACCGCTTTGGATCTGGTCGCAGGGACCAGCTGGCCTACCGAGACGAAAATCCGGCTGGTGGGCGCATTCGAATTGCCGGCGGTCAGGACGGGCCTCGCGGCGCCGCCGTCGGATCCCATGGCAGACGACGACCTGCAGCGGACGCTGTTCGACAGTCTGCGGCGCCTCTCCGAACCGCTCCAACGGGGGGGCCTTGGCACGGAGACGGTCGTCGCTCGCGGTCGCGCGGCTGATGTGCTGCTGGCCGAAGCGGAGGATCTGAGTGCCGACCTGATCGTTGTCGGCAATCGAGGACTTGGAACGGCTGCCTCCGTCCTTCTGGGCTCGGTCTCCGCCACCCTCGTCGACCATGCCGATTGCCCGGTGTTGGTGGCGCGCCGGCCACGTATCAGCCGAATCCTTGTCGCCACCGACGGCTCGCAGAGCTCGGAAGCCATTCCAGCTGTGGTCGCATCCTGGGACGTCTTCCGGGACCTGCCGATTGACGTCCTGTGCGTCGCGCCCGCGACCCGCCGGGGAAAAGGCGCGGCCTTCATGCCGATGGTGGCGGGAATCGAATCGCAACTTGTAGATGCGTCGCACGAGGTCGACCGGTACCTTGTCATGGCTGACGAGATGGCGGCCCGTCTGGTGGCTGCCGGCTGGCGCGCGACGAGCTCCGTGCGAAGGGGCGAGGCCGCCCGAGAGATCGAGACAGCAGCCCTAGACCTGGGAGCGGACCTGATCATCACCGGTTCGCGCGGACTGAGCGGGCTTCAACGTCTGCTCCTGGGAAGCGTGGCGCACCACGTTCTGCTGCATTCGCAGTGCTCGGTGCTCGTCATGCGCGGACATGTACCCGCGCGCCAACACCGTCCCCTCCGCCTGGCGGCCGCTGCCACCGGCTAGTCCGCGACAGGCACCATCCGCTGATCGATGGATCGGCGCGCTACCATCGCGGCGGAGGGGTGGCAGAGTGGACGAATGCGGCGGTCTTGAAAACCGCTGAGGTGCAAGCCTTCGTGGGTTCGAATCCCACCCCCTCCGCCACTACACTCCGCGGGCATGGACGACGACGCTCTCAGCGATAACCGGCGTCTCTGGGACCGCTGGACCGAGATTAACGCCGGATCTGACTTCTATGATGTCGCCTCCTTCCGCGACGGACGCCGCCCGATCCGCCTGGCCGACTACGAGCGCGAGGAGATCGGTCCGGTCGAGGTCAAGACCCTCCTGCACTTGCAGTGCCACTTCGGGCTCGACACGCTCTCCTGGGCTCGCCTCGGCGCGCGGGTCACCGGCGCGGACTTCAGTGAGGCGGGGATCGCCATGGCACGTGAGCTGGCGACCGAGGTCGACCTCCCGGCCACCTTCGTGATCGCGAACCTGTACGACCTGCCGACGGCGCTCGACGGGGAGTTCGACATCGTGTACACATCCCGCGGCGTTCTCGGCTGGCTCCCGGATCTCGACGGCTGGGCAAGGGTCGCGGCGCACTTCGTGAAGCCCGGCGGGTTCTTCTACATCACCGAGATCCACCCCGTGGCGCAGGTGTTCGAGGGCGAGGGCGTGAAGCCGGGCGAACTGCGCCTGATCTATCCCTACTGGTCCCACCAGGAGTCGCTCAGATTCGACGTGAAGGGCTCCTACGCGGACCCCACGGCTTCCACCGATGGCCTCGTCGAGCACGGCTGGAACCACTCGCTGGGCGAGATGGTCACCGCCCTGATCGATGCGGGGCTGCGCATCGACTTCCTGCACGAGTTCGACTTCGTCGAGTGGCCGGTGGAGTTCCTGGTCGATGGCGGAGACGGCCGATGGCGGCTGCCCCCCGGCACGAAGGGCGAGCTGCCGCTCTTCTTCTCCGTCAAGGCGACAAAGCCGCTAATCGGCTAAGCCTGCGCCCAGGCCCGATTCCGCCGCCGGAACCTCGTGGTGCAGCCTGCAGCGCGCTTCGTACTTTTCGTCGCCGAGCCCGCCGATCACGATCAGCGGCGAATCTGCCGGGGCGGGCTGGCCGTCGATCAGCCGCTGAGTCCGCGTCGCCGGCTCGCCGCACACGACACATATGGCCGTCAGCTTGGTGACCTGGTCGGCCAGGGCCATCAGGCGCGGCATCGGGCCGAACGGGATCCCGCGGAAATCCTGGTCCAGGCCTGTCACCAGGACCTGCTTTCCGGCATCGGCGAGGCGACCGACGACCTCTGGCAGCCGCTCATCGAAGAACTGTCCCTCCTCGATGGCCACGATATCGGCGTCGCCCACCAGAGCCTCGATCTGCCGCGAGTCGTCGACCGGCACGGCCGTGTGGTGCGCGCCGGAGCGCGAGATGACGGTGCCATCCTCGGTGCGGGTGTCCAGCCGGGGCTTGACCAGGACCACCGTGCGGCCGGCGATCGAGAAGCGGCGCAGGAGGCGCAGCATCTCGTCGGTCTTGCCGCAGAACATGCAGCCGCAGATCACGTGCACCCAGCCGGCGGTGTAGAACATCGGCCTGCCTAGTCGCCGACCACGGCGATGCCCTCTTCAGGCAGCCCCAGCTCGGCGGCGAGCGCGCCGCGCATCGCCTCCAGTGGGGAATCCTGCCCGGTTAGCAGCTGGAAGGTCCCGGCCGAGGCAGCCAGGAACGATGCCTGCCCGTTGGCAACCGTGCCACCGCGCGCTTGCGCATCAACCATCAATGGCGTGCTAGCGTGGTTCAGCACCAGGTCCAGTACGAACACGCCTGGGCCGAGCATCTCGGTCGGCACGGCGCTGGTTCCTTCTTCCACGCCGATCCCGCTTGCATTCACGAGCAGCTTGGGCCTCCCCAGCTCGACTTCCAGAAAGGTCTCGTGCCAGGGCACTGCACGCAGCTCCAACCCCCGGGCCGCGCGGGCGAAATGCGCCACGACAGCCTCGGCCTTGTGGAGGTGCCGGTTGAAGACCGCGATCCGCTGGAATCCTGAGCCGATGAGGACTGCGACCACGGCGCGAGCCCCGCCACCGGCGCCGAGCACCACGGCCTGGCGGGGCCACTTGCTCTCGATCTTGGGAAGGATCGCCGTCAAGCCGGCGCGCACACCATCGACGTCAGTGTTGTGGCCTCGCAGTCGTGCGCCATGGCGCACGACCACGTTGGCGGCGCCGCTCATCCTGGCGTCATCGGAGAGCTGGTCAGCGAGGCTGGCCGTGCGCTCCTTGTGCGGAGCCGCGATCAGCGCACCGGCAAATCCATCCTCACGGAGGGCCTCAATCGCGTCCGGAAGCTGGTGCGGACGGCGCTCCCAGCGTTCGATCACGATCGGCATGGCGCTCGCCTCGAAGGCGGCCCGCTGCACCGTCTCGACGGCGAAATGGGCGAAAGACTGGCCGATGACGGGAAGGCGCTGCACGGGTTGGATCTGCCTGGCGTGAAGGGCCTTGATGCTATCATCGGCGCCGCTCGCGGAGAGGTCGCATAGTGGCCTAGTGCGGCGGTTTGCTAAACCGTTGAAGGGGGTTTCCTCTTCCGAGGGTTCGAATCCCTCCCTCTCCGCCATCGCCGTCGCGCACGTGCCCGTAGCTCAGTGGATAGAGCGTCAGGTTGCGGACCTGAAGGTCGGAGGTTCGAGTCCTCTCGGGCACGCCACCCGCTCCAGCGGATAATTCCCCCGGCTGAACACCTCATGCGGAGACCGCGTCGGGTGGACCTGCTGCAAGCCGATCGCGAACTTCGCCCGCGCTGACGAGGTTGCCCTTTCGCTCGTGCTCGGCCAGAGCCCGTTTGAGCGCATCCCGCCACCCGTCGCGATCGCCGGCACGGGCCTTCACGTGTGCCAGCCCCTCGTAGGTGGCCCCACGCAGCTCGAGGAAGTCCGTCGGCTCCATCAGCTCTACGGCCTCGTCGATGAGTCGGGCGGCATCCGTGAGCTGTCCGTCATCCGCGGCCAGCTGTGCCGCCGGAATCCGCCAGTACACGTTGGTGGCGATATCGTTCGGCGCACCGCTCTGCTGGGCCAGGCGGATGGCCTCCTCCATCGCCTCTCGGCGGCCGAGCCGATAGAGGACCACCGCCCGCATGGCGGCTAACGTGGAGAGGATCCCTGTCTCGCCCATCGGCCGAAGGATCTCGATCCCCTCGGCATACGCGCGGTCGGCAGCTTCGAATTCCCCGGCCAGGGCCTCGATGTTCCCGCTTCCTTGTGCGGTCCCTCCCAATCGCAGGCGTACGCCGCGTTCCTGAAGATACTCTCGAGCGGCCGCCTGTACGCCGCGGGCCTCGTCGAAACGCCCGAGCATGGCGAGCAGCGGCGCGCCGAAACCGCGACGCGCGGCATCGGCGCGCCCCTCGGATCCCCAGTTCGCTTGGTCGATCCGCGCGAGCGCCTCGGCGACCGGCACGGGACCCCACCGCAGGGAGTTGCATACCTCTGCCGTGTTGTCCCGCCAGAGTCCCGGGTCCTCCTCCGGGTCGAGCAGCTCACGGGCTCGCTCGAGCGCTGCCAGTTCATCCATCCACCGGCAGCGCATGAGATGGGCCTGGCTGCGGGCAATCTCCGCGGCGATGGTTCCGGATTTGTCGCCGAGCTCGGCTGCACGTGCCTCGACTCGGTCGGCGAGCCGGAGGATGTCGGATTCATGCTCCGACTGATCCATCATCTGTCGCCATGTGAGCCACTCGAGCTCGGCTCGCATCTCGAGCAGGTCGTCCTTCGCCCGGCGTGCCACTTCCTTCACCTCGTCATAGAGCGCCTCGCCGCGCGCGAAGTCTCCCGTATCGATCGCCGAATTTGCCACGTGCAGGAGAAGCTGGCCGCGTTCGCGATCGTCGTCGAGCAGCGCCACGGCACGGGAGAGCAGGTTGCTCACCGCGGACGGATCATGGCGACCGAGCGCTCGCAGCCCCGCCGACCGCAACATCGTGCCGGCCCTGATGGCGAGCGAACGCGTCAGCTCATCCGTCAGTCCGAGCTCGGCTCGATACCGGTGTGCCTGTTCCAGGTGATAGGCCATCACCTCCTCGTACTCACGCTGCCGCTCGCCGGCAATCCCTTCGAGCCAGGCTGCGAAACGCGCATGGAGGTCGGCGCGCTGCTCCTTGGGCAGCGAGCCGTATGCGGCGTCGCGGACCAGGATGTGCCGGAAACGGAAGGCCTCGTCGCCGGTGGTCCCCGAGCGATCAGGACGGACCAACTCCTTCCGAACCAGGGTCATGAGCCGTGATCCGAGATCCTCGCGGCGCTCGGGTGGCGAGAGCTCAGTAACCGCGGAGCGCTGGAAGACCTTGCCGACCACCGATGCCCGCCCGATCAGGTCTCGTTCCGATGGCTCGAGCCGATCCAAGCGGGCAGCCACCAGAGCCGACACCGTGGGCGGGACGTTGATCTGGCTGAGGTCTGCATCTGCCTGCCAGCCCCCGTTCACGCGCCGCAGCACGCCCTCGTCGACCAGCATCGCCACCAGCTCCTCGACGAAGAGCGGATTCCCTTCGGCGGTCTCGCCAATCCGGCTCTGCACGGCCCGGGCGAGCGTCTCGTCGTTGATCAGGTTGCCGACAAGCTCGGCCGAATCGTCTGCGGTGAGCGGCTCGAGCAGGATCGTCGTTGCGTTCATCTTTCCGCCACCCCAGTGGGGTCGCAAATCGAGCATCTCGGGCCGGGCGACGGCGAGCAGGAGGATCGGGGCCTCATGCGACCAGTCGGCGATGTGCTCGACGAGGTCGAGCATGGTTGGCTCCGCCCAGTGCAGGTCGTCGATGACGACGATCAATGGCTGCGGCCGCGCGATCGTCTCGAGCAATTTCCGAACGCCCCAGAAAATCTCCTCGGACGACATGGCGGACTCCCAGAGACCGATTGCGGCGGCAATCCGCTCCAAGATGGCATCCCGCTCGTCTGCGCCCTCGAGCAGAGTGGTGAGCTTTTCACGGGCGGTCTCCGCTCCATCGGCGGGGTTGATCCCGGCGGCAGCCTGTGCCAGCTCGGCGATCGGCCAAAAGGTGATCCCTTCTCCATACGGCAGGCATCGGGCGCGGAGCACCTGTGCGCCGGGGCCTACCTGTTGAAGGAATTCGTGAATGAGCCGCGACTTGCCGACCCCCGCCGAGCCCAGCAGCGTGAAGAGGTGGCATGCCTCCTCGCGCTTCGCTCGTTCGAACGCCTCGCCCAGGATCCGCAGCTCGCTCTTGCGACCGACGAGCGGCGTGTCGTGGCGTCTGATCGGCTGCTGCTCCTTGAGGCCGAGGAGGCGATACGCCTCGACGGGCTCAGCCTTGCCCTTCAGCTCGAGCGCGGCGATCGGCTCGGCTTCGATCGCATCACGAACCAGCCGGTAGGTGCCGGCGCCCACGATCACCTCGCCCGGATTGGCTGCCTGCTCGAGGCGAGCCGCCACGTTCACCGCGTCGCCGGTCACAAGTGTCTGGCTGGCGGCCGGGTCGCCAGCCACCACCTCGCCGGTGTTGACGCCGATGCGAAGGGAGATCGGCGGCCACCCGCCTCCGGACAGCTCGTCATTCAGGGCCGCGACGACGGATCCAAACTCAAGCGCGGCGCGGACCGCGCGAAGGGAATCGTCCTCGTGCAGGACGGGGATGCCGAAGATCGCCATCACGGCGTCACCGATGAACTTCTCGACGATGCCGCCGTGTCGCTCGACGACGCGACGCATCGAGTCGAAGTAGCGGGCGAGCATGCGGCGGGTCGATTCGGGATCCGTCTGCTCGGAACGGCTCGTTGAGCTGACGATGTCGGCGAAGAGGATGGAGACCGTCTTGCGGACGTCACCTGCCGGGGCAGTCGCACCCGCGAGGGGAGTGGCGCAGTTGGAGCAGAACTTCGCGCGCTCCGAGTTCTCTTCGCCGCAATTCCGGCACTGCATCCCGCGCAGTGTACGAGGCGCCTACCCCGGCGCGGGTTCCTTGCCGCGCTCGGTGGGGGAGTCGCAGCGGTGGTCCTGGCAGCCGGCGGGGTCGAGCGATCATCGCAGCCAACGCCATCCGCCTCCCCGTCCGCGACCGTCAACCCGACCGACACCTCGTCCCCGGAGCCCACCGCCACGCCGGGGCCGAGCCTGCGCGACCGCATCGGCCAGATGCTGCTGGTCGGCTTCCGGGGGCTGACCGTTGCGGCGGCGGGCGACATCGTGACCGACATCCGCGATCGGAATCTCGGAGGCATCGTCCTCTTCGACACCGATCAGCCGACGCACAACAAGGTTCGCATGTCGAGTCCCCGGCCCAGCTGACGGCGCTCATCAGCGGACTCCAAGCGCTTGCCCCAACGTCGCTGCTGGTTGCGATTGACGAGGAGGGTGGCCTGGTGGCGCGCCTCGACCAGCGCCACGGCTTTCCTCCGACCGTCTCCGCCGCCGACCTTGGCGCGCGGAGAGATGCGACCTTCACCCGGCAGGCGGGGGAGCGCATCGCCGACACCCTGGCATCGGTGGGCGTCAACCTCAACCTCGCCCCGGTGGTCGACCTGAACGTGAATCCGACAAATCCGATCATCGGCTCGCTCGGACGGTCGTTCTCGGCCGACCCAGCGGTCGTGACCGCGCAGGTGGAGGCATTCGTCGGCGGGCATCGCTCGGTTGGGTGCTGACGACGCTCAAGCACTTCCCCGGGCATGGCAGCTCGACCGGCGACACGCACCTGGGCGTGGTCGACGTCACTGACACCTGGTCACCGGTCGAGCTCGCGCCGTTCCGCAACCTGGTCAACGCCGAGCTGGCCGATGCCGTGCTGACCGCCCACGTCTTCAACTCCAAGCTGGATCCGGAGTACCCGGCCACCCTGTCCGAGCCCACGATCACAGGGATCCTCCGCCAGGACCTGGGCTGGGATGGGGTGGTGATCTCCGACGACATGCAGATGGGCGCAATCCGCCAGGCGTATGGCTACGCGGACGCGCTGCGGCTCGCGATCCTGGCCGGCGTCGATCTCCTGACCATTGCCCAGCAACAGGTCTATGAGCCCGGCATCGTGGGCTCGACGATCGACCTGATCGAGGGGCTCGTCAACGACGGCAGCCTGACCGCGGCGCGTATCGACGAGTCGTACCGGAGGATCCAGGCGCTGAAGCTGCGCTAGTCCTGCAGGTGCGCCTCGAGGAAGTAGAGGTACTTGTCTGCGCAGCGGCTGACCTCGGTGAAGAGATCGGCGGTGTTGGCGTCCTCCAGCTTGTCGGCGGTGTCGATCGCCTCGCGCGCCGAGTTGGTGAAGGCTGCCAGGCGCGTCGCCACCGCCTTCACGTACGCCATGCTGTCGGTGATGTCGGTCGGGAACTCCGGCAGCCGGCTGCTCGACGCAGCCATCCGAACCGTGCCGGTGGCGTAGCCGCCCAGCGCTGTCACCCGCTCGGCAAACTCGTCGATCCATCCCGCGGCCTCGCCAGCGACCTCGTCGAACAGCTTGTGGAGCTGCCAGAAGTCGGGGCCCTTGACGTTCCAGTGGGCCTGCTTGGCCTGGCTCCAGAAGTCGGAGGCGTCGGCCAGGTGCTGGTTCAGGAGCTTGATCACCTTAGCCCGATCGGCGGCCGGAAGGTCGACGCTGGTGGTGAACGAACGAGTGGCTGGCTTGGTGGTTGGCATGCCGCACATCATCGCGGACTGATGCTTTCGACGACGCCCTAACGGGCGGAGGTTCGCCTCTCAGATCCGATGCACCGTTTCCTGGCCGGGACACTCAGTCGGCGCGAGACTCCTTGGCGGACGCTGCCGCGGCCAGGTCGTCGGCGGCCTTGCGGGCGAGGAAGATGGACCGATAGGACTCGTCCGAGATGGGAGCGTCATCGGAGCGCACCTGCCACCCGCTCAACTCGGGCACGTACACGATCTCGAAGCCGCCGCGCTCCTCGGAAGGATGCTCGCCCCGTGCGACGAGGAGCGCCTTGCGGCCGGCCGGCGTGCTGGACGCCCGGATGCATCGGCCGCAGCGGGAGGCGACGAGCCCGTGGGGGCAGGTTCGGCATGAGGTGCACTCTTCAGTGCGGAATCCGTGGATGCAGGGGGCCGTCATGGCGTCCTTCGTGGGGCCCCAAGGGTACCACTTCCGCTATTCGACACCGATCGTGTATCATTTCGAAAACGTGTTCGATAGGCGCTCCGGTCCGCGCCGCGGCTTCAACCCCGTCCCGATCCCGATCCAATCCTTCGCCCTGACCGGGCCCCGCATTGCAGCGGGAGGGCCTCGTCAGGAGCTCTCATGTCCTTCTCAACGCTCGGGCTTGCGCCTGGCCTGCTCCGTGCCGTGTCGGCGCAGGGCTATACCGAACCTACTCCCGTCCAGCGCGAAGCGATCCCATTCGTCCTTGCCGGTCGCGACCTGCTGGCCGGGGCCCAGACCGGCACCGGCAAGACGGCGGCCTTCGTGCTGCCGATGCTGCAGCTGCTCTCCACGACGCCACCGCGCAGCGGCGGCCGGCCGCGCATTCGCGCGCTGATCCTGGTCCCGACGCGTGAGCTTGCGATCCAGGTCGAGGAGAGCGTCCGCGTCTACGGCTCGAACAGCCGCCGCTCGACCACCATCTACGGCGGTGTCGGCTTTCCGGGCCAGCTGCGCGCGCTGCGCAACGGCCCGGAGATCGTCGTCGCCACCCCCGGCCGGCTACTCGACCACTCCCGGCAGCGGACGATCGACCTCGGCGCGGTCGAGATCCTGGTGCTGGACGAGGCCGATCGCATGCTCGACATGGGCTTCATCCGCGACATCCGCTCGATCATCGCCCTGCTGCCCTCACGCCGACAGAACCTCCTCTTCAGCGCCACATTCTCGAACGAGATTCGAGCCCTGGCCGAGGGCCTGCTCGATCGTCCGGCATCAGTCCAGGTCACGCCGCGCAACACGCCCACCGACCTGGTGCGCCAGGTTGTGCACCCCGTCGACCGAGCTCGCAAGCGCGAGCTCCTCTCGCACCTGGTGCGCACGCACGCGGTCGACCAGGCCCTGGTCTTCACCCGAACCAAGCACGGCGCCGATCGGCTTGCCAAGCAGCTGCTCGAGGATGGCATCGCCACAGCAGCGATCCACGGCAACAAGTCACAGCCACAGCGCGTGCGCGCCCTCAACGACTTCAAGGCCGGACGCGTGACGCTGCTGATCGCCACCGAGGTGGCGGCGCGCGGGCTGGACATCGAACAGCTACCGCACGTCGTGAACTACGAGCTGCCGATGGTCCCCTCCGACTACCTGCATCGCATCGGCCGGACCGGACGTGCGGGGCTCGAGGGCGACGCCATCTCGCTCGTCTGCATCGATGAGGCACCGATGCTGCGCGAGATCGAGCGCCTGCTCGGCCAGCCGATCCCGTCCGAGGTCGTCCCCGGCTTCTCAGTTGACCCGTCCATCCGGCCCGAGGCGATCCGTCTGCGGAGCGCCGGCGGTGGCCGACCGCAGCAGGCA
>JACDEL010000053.1 GCA_013816405.1 Chloroflexota bacterium
CGCCAGGGCCGTGGCGGCAGTCGCGGCCACCGCTACGGCAAACGGGAGCGGGTCAGGCGAGGTCTCGGCACGACCGATGGCGGCCAGCCAGGCGCCGACCGAGCCGAGCGCGAGGCCGAGGCACAGGAGGATGGCGAAGGCCAGGAACCACGAGAACAGGACCGATGAGCGTGGCACCGCACGGACCGCCATCCAGGCAGCCGTCCCGCGGCGTCGCTCGTGGGCCATGGTCAGCGCCGCCAGGCCGGATGCCACGCAGATGGCCACGGCGGCGGCGACGGCATACCAAAAGCTGGCCCCACCGACCGCCGTCTCGCCGGCGAGCTCGGGTGGCACGGCACTGACCAGCATGCCGCCGACCAGCGGCACGCCGATCAGCGGGATGAGCCGGAAGCTGATCCACATTTCGTGCAGCGCCATGCGGGTGAGCGTCAAGAGGCGTCTCATCGGCCCTGCGCCGCGGACAGCTCGACGAACGCGTCGATGCCGCGCTGCGAAAGCGCCAGGCCAACGCGATCGAGCTCCTCCATCGGGGCATGCATGACCAGCCGCCCGTCGCGCAGGAAGGAGACCTGGTCCACCAGCCCAGTCTCGCTGGCCGGATTGCGGCTCGCGATCACGACGGTGCGCCGGGTGCCCGGCATGGTCAGCAGCCGCGTCCGCTCCTCCGGATCAACCGCCCGCAGGGGCTCGTCGAGCAACATGACCTCGGGCTCCGTCAGCATCGCGGACGCCAGCGCGACGCGCTGCGCAAGCGGCTCGCCCCCGCGTCGTATCGGCTGGTCCAGCTGCCCCCCGATCCGGTAGCGCTCGGCCATGCCGTCAATCCGGCGCCGGATCTCGGGTGGGTCGTATTCGGCGATCCTGCCTGCCAGGTAGAGCACCTCGTGTGGCGTCATCCAGGGATAGATGCCCGTGTCCGGGCCGACGTACCCCACTCGCCGCGCCCAGCCGGCGGCGGAGCTGTCGGGATACGCCACGCCGGCCAGCCGTACGATCCCCGAATGCCGCCGCGAGAGGCCCGCAAGGATGCGCAACAGCATGGATGCGGACTCTTCCGGCTGCGACACCACGAGCAGGCGCGCACCCACGCCGACCACCAGGGTCAGGTCATCGAGGAGGGGCTGACCGCGCTGCCTGCGACTGACGTTCTCGCACACGACCGCCGCGGGATGGAGCGTGCGAACCGACTGCGAGGCCCACAGCGCTTCGGGCGTAGAGCTCGTCAGGGGTCGCACCTCCGCCGGCAGTCTAGCAGGGGCGATTCCTGGCCCTTGACGCCCAGCCGACGGGGCAATATCATAAGCCCCCCCTTATATCAATCCGCATTTGATAAAGAAGCACTACGCAATGACGCTTGCCAGCGAGACCCGCGCGGAGCGCGACCTGCGCCGCCTGCGAACCATGTACCGAGCGCTGGGTGACGAGACCCGGCTGCGGGTGATCAGCCTGCTCGCCGAATTCGGCCCGATGCCGGTGAACGAGCTTTCCGCCCGCGTCAGCCTCTCACAGCCGCTCATCAGCTGGCACCTGCGCATCCTGCGACTCTCCGACCTCGTCGAGACGCAGCGGCAGGGCCGCGAGGTGATCTGCCGGCTGCGGACCGCCGCCTTCGAAGAGCTGCACGAGCTGGAGGCACGACTAATCGGCGGGACCTCCGGGATCGGCATGGCGCGCCGCAGTAGCGCCTCCGAGGTGGCCGATGTCGGCTAGCCACCCACAGGCCGGCCAGCTGCCGCGAGGCGGATCGCTGCTGTCGAACCGGCTGAAGGAGGCGGGCCGCGCGCTCCTCGCTCCCCTGGTGCGGCTTGCGCAGCGTCTCGGCATCACGCCCAACCGGGTCACCGTGATCGGATTCGTGGTCGTTGCTGTCGCCGCCGGGCTTGTGGCCATGGGGCAGCTGCTGGCGGGCGCGATCATCCTCGTGGCAGGTTCGCTCCTGGACGCCGTCGACGGCGCCCTGGCGCGCGCGACCGGGGGCACCACGCCCTTCGGCGGCTTCCTCGACTCGACCCTCGACCGCGCCGCGGAGGCGATCCTGTACGCCGGCCTGGTCATCTACTTCCTGCGGGTCGACACCGACCCGATCGGGCCGGTCGTCCTGGCCCTCGCCGCACTGTGCGGCTCATTCATGGTCAGCTACACGCGAGCCAAGGCCGAGGCGATCGGGGTCTCTGCCTCCGTTGGGCTCGCCCCCCGCACCGAGCGGCTAGTGCTGGTCGTGGCCGGAATCGCGCTGGCAGGGCTCGGCATCCAGTTCGGGCTGATCGGCGCAATCGGCATCGTCGCCGCCCTTTCGGTGGCAACCACCATCCAGCGGATCTCGCACGTTCAACGCGAAATGACAGGGTCGCCGGCGGTTAGCCGCCCCGACAGCTCAGAGGAGAGATAGCAATCGTGGCCAGCACCAACGGCAAGGACGCCCAGAACGGAAACCGCCCCTCGGACAAGAAGATTCGGGTGGCGATCGTGGGGGTCGGCAACTGTGCTTCGAGCCTGGTCCAGGGTCGCTACTACTACGAGAATGCCAAGGACGGCGATCTCATCCCCGGCCTGATGCACGTCAACCTGGGCGGCTACCACATCCGCGACATCGACTTCGTGGCGGCCTTCGACGTGGACAAGACCAAGGTCGGCAAGGACCTTTCCGAGGCCGTCTTCGCCGGCCACAACAACACCTTCAAGTTTTCCGATGTCCCGCACACCGGCGTGACCGTGGACCGCGGCATGACCCATGACGGGTTAGGCAAGTACCTGTCGGAAGTGATCGAGAAGGCACCCGGCCCGACCGCGGACGTGGTCGGCATCCTCAAGGACCGCAAGGTCGACGTGATGGTCTCGTACCTCCCGGTCGGCTCCGAAGAGGCGACCAAGTGGTACGTCGAGCAGGCGCTACAGGCGGGCGTCGGCTTCATCAACGCCATCCCGGTCTTCATCGGTCGCGAGCCGTACTGGCAGCGACGCTTCGCCGAGCGCGGCCTCCCGATCATCGGCGACGACATCAAGAGCCAGGTCGGCGCGACGATCACCCACCGGGTCCTGACCCGCCTCTTCATGGACCGCGGCGTGCGCATCGATCGCACCTACCAGCTGAACTTCGGTGGCAACACCGACTTCCTCAACATGCTCGAGCGCGAGCGCCTCGAGTCGAAGAAGATCAGCAAGACGAATGCCATGACCTCGATGCTCGACTACGAGATCGACGACGAGAACGTGCATGTCGGCCCTTCGGACTACGTCCCGTGGCTCAAGGACCGCAAGTGGTGCCACATCCGGATGGAGGGAACCACCTTCGGCGACGTGCCGCTCAACCTGGAGTTGAAGCTCGAGGTCTGGGACTCCCCCAACAGCGCCGGGGTCATCACCGATGCGATCCGCTGCCTGAAGCTGGGCCTGGACCGCGGCCTTGCCGGCACGCTCGTCGGGCCGTCGTCCTACTTCATGAAGAGCCCGCCGCGCCAGCTCCACGATGACGTGGCCCACCAGCGGGTCGAGGCGTTCATCCGCGGCGACGACAACGAGACGCTGGTCGGCACCGAGACGCCGCCGAAGAGCACGCAGCGCAAGCTGACGCCCGCCAAGGCCAAGGCCGCCGTCACCTTAGACTGACCGGGTGTCGAGCACGACAAGCGCCACGGAGGTCAAGCGCCCGGGGGCCGGAGCGCGCGAGCGTCGACGTGAGGCATTCACCTACCGGGCCTATCGGCTCGGCGAGCGGGTCATCAACTTTCTGCCCCGCTGGCTCGTTCTGCCATTGGCCGCCGCGGCCGGGAACGCCGCGCACGACCTGACCGGCGACAAGCGCGGCGTTGTGCGTGCCAACGTGGCGCACGTCCTGCGCCTGCCGGCTGAGCATCCGCGTGTGCGGCGGGCGGCTCGCCGCGCGTTCCGCAACTACGCCAAGTACCTCGTTGACGTCATGCGGCTGAGCACCCTGACCGAGGATGAGGTCGCGAAGCTGGTCGCGATCGACAACCTCGAGATCCTGGACGAGGCTCGTGCGGGCGAGCGCGGCGTGCTGCTGTGCACCGTCCATGTCGGTGGCATGGACCTGCTCGCGCCGGCGCTGCACCGGTTCGGGCACGAGATGCACGTCGTCGCCGACGACACGACCTATGGCCGCCTGTACGAGCACCTGCGGGCCATTCGCGCCCGCCACGGCCTGACCTTGATCGGCTGGCGCAGCCTGCGAGGCCTCTTCCGGGCGCTCAAGGCGGGATCGAACCTGGTCCTCTTCTGCGACGGCGGGTATCGAGACGGCGACGTGCCGGTCGAGTTCCTGGGCGAGCCGACCACCTTCCCGGCCGGTCCGGCCGCCCTTTCGGCTCGCTCGGGGGCGCCGATGCTGCCGGTCGCTTGCAGCCGGCTGCGGAACGACCGATTCAGGGCCCGCGGCCTGCCGCTCATCACCGCCGCCAATGACTCCCTGGCAGAGACCTATCGCGCCACCCAGGCGCTCGCCGACGCACTGGGCCGCGTGATCGCCGAGGATCCCGGGCAGTGGTACATGTTTCGTCCGGTCTGGCCACAGACCGATGCCGATCGCGCCCGGGCGCGCGCCGCCCTGGATGCGGCGCGCCGCGGCGAGGACTGGACGAAGCCGTCAGCCTGATGGGAGGCGTGTTCCTCGGCATCGGCCTGCGCGCCGCCGATCTCGTCGCCCACCTCCTGCCGCGGGGCGCAGCCTACGCGCTGGCCGACCTCATCGGCTGGAGCTGGTATCGACTCGCCTCGAGTCGCCGCACGCTGGTTGCCGCCAACCTGGCCCGCGTATGCGCGGCGACCGGCCGGCCAGTCAGCGGTCCGGCCTTCCGACGCCTGGTGCGCCGGGCGTTCGTCGAGCACGCCCGCTACTACCTCGAGCTGCTTCGCATCCCCCACGCCTCGATCCAGCAGGTGGGAGCGATGGTCAACGTTGAAGAATGGGATCACTGGAAGGCGTTCCTTGGACAGGGGGCCGTGGTTGCGACCCTGCACCTGGGAAACCCCGAGCCGTATGGCTCCCTGATCGCCGCCAGCGGCCTGCACGCCGTCGTTCCGGTCGAGGAGATCCAACCCAGGGCGCTGTACGAGTTCCTCTTCGCCCGGCGCGCGAGCGGGCGCGGGGTCACCATGGTGCCGCTCTCGAAGGCTCGGCGCGCGTTGATGGAGGAGCTGCGCAAGGGCGGGATCGCGGGGGTGGTCGCCGACCGGAATCTCACGGGAAGAGGCCATCCGACCCTCCTCTTCGGTGCGCCGAGCAGCCTGCCCACCGGTCCGGCCAGCTTGTCGCTCATGTCGGGCCGTCCGCTGGTCGCCGCGGCCTGCTGGCGGGTGGCACCAGAGCGATTCAACGCCCGGGCCTGGCTGATCGAAGTAGAGCGCACCGGCGACCGCCGCGCCGACGCGGCCGCCCTGACCGAGGCGATGGCTCGGCGCATGGAGGCCGCCATCGGCGTCTCGCCCGAGCAGTGGTTCGCAGCCTTCCAGCCGATCTGGGACGAGGAAGGATCCGAGGGTGGCTGACGCGAGGCCCAGGAGCGGTGGCGAGCGCGGCCGGGCGGACATGCATCTGCACACCCTGTACTCGGACGGCGTCATGGAGGTACAGGCGCTGCTGGACCACGTCGAGCAGTCCACCGAGCTCGACCTCATCGCCATCACCGATCACGAGCGGATCGACGGCGCCCTCCGCGCGCAGGAGCTGCATGCCGCGGGCGACTATCACTTCGGCCTGGTGGTGGGCGAGGAGATCACGACCCGGCGCGGCCACCTGCTGGCGCTCTTCCTGACCGAGCGGATCCCTCCGCTTCGTCCCCTGGAGGAGACGATCGAGCGGATCCACGCGCAGGGAGGGATCGCCATCGCCCCGCACCCGATGGCGCCACTCACCCCCAGCCTCGGGCGCCGCAGCCTGGTGCGCCTGCACCACGACCCGGACCTCAGCCATCGGCTGGACGCCATCGAGATGCTGAATCCCAGCGTCGCGGGGCGAGCACGGCGACCACATCGGCGGGCCCTCAACCAGCTGATGGAGCTCGCCGCGGTCGGCAACTCGGACGCTCATGTGCTTGAGCACGTGGGAACGGGCTGGACCTGGTTCCCCGGGGCAGGCGATGAGGACTACCGCCGGGCGATCGCGGATCGCACCACCGAGGCAGAGGGCGAGTACTGGACCCACTGGCACAATGTCAGCGTCTACGGGCGACAGCTGGTCGCCAAGGCCCGGCACGTCCGGCATACGCTTCGTCCCACAGGAGAATGGCGATGAGTGAGCCGATCGCTCCGCCGGCGCCGCCCGCGGCGGCAGGTGCGCTGACACCGGCCGCCCCATCGGTCGCCAACCCGGCCCCGATGAAGATCGGGATCGTCAGCCCATACGGGTACCCCCACCCCGGTGGCGTCAACGAGCACGTCCGCCACGCCTACGAGGCGATGCGGCGGATGGGCCACGACGCCTGGATCATCACCAGCAAGTACGGAGACGAGCGCGAGGACGAGGGACGCGTCATCAGGCTGGGAACCGGCTACGCCGTCCCCGCCAATGGCAGCATGGGCCGCGTCACGCTCGGATGGCGCTTCAAGCAGCAGGCCCGCGAGCTCCTGGCCGAGCATGCCTTCGACGTCCTGCACTTCCATGAGCCATTCGTGCCGTTCCTGTCGCCGACCATGCTGGACCAGTCCAACACCATCAACATCGCCACCTTCCACGCATTCGGCGGCTTCTCACCGTCGTACTGGGTCGGCAAGTGGTTTGCCGGACGGCTCATCGACAAGCTCCACGGCCGGATCGCGGTCAGCGGCGCCGCGCGCCACTTCATCAGCCGCTACTTCCCCGGCGACTACCGGATCATCCCCAACGGGGTCGACCTCGACCGATTCGCCGATGCCGAGCCGTTCGAGGAGCTGCGCGACGGGACGGTCAACATCCTGTTCGTCGGCCGCTTTGAGGAACGCAAGGGGCTGATCCACCTGCTGCGCGCCTACCACCGGTTGCGCAAGCGGCATGTCGACGCGCGTCTGCTGATCATCGGCTCTGGGCCCAAGCAGCGCGAATACCGCCGCTTCGTGGGGCTGCGCCAGATCCGCGACGTCGAGTTCCTTGGCCGCGTCAGCGATGAGGCCAAGGCACGCTACTTCGCCAGCGCCGACATCTTCTGCGCCCCGGCGACCGGCCAGGAGAGCTTCGGGGTCGTGCTGCTCGAGGCGATGGCCGCCGGCGTGCCGATCGTCGCGTCGGACATCCACGGCTACAAGAACGTGGTGCAGCGCGGCGTGCAGGGGCTGCTGGTCGAGCCGCGCAACCACCGCGCGTTGGCCGCGGCGCTCTACCGCCTGTCGAACGACGAGGAGCTGCGCCACCGCATGGGCGAGGAGGGGCGAGCCAGGGCGCCCGAGTACTCGTGGGACCGCGTCACCGAGCAGATCGTCGACTTCTACCGCGAGATCCGCGAAGGGGTCGCAACGCCGAGCAGCCGCTAGACCGGCTTGCGGTAGACCCTTTCCGTCCGCACCACGCGGAAGCCGTTCGCCTCGTAGGCCCCGAGCGCCCCGTTCGCGTTCTCTGCATCGACCCCCAGCCCCGCGCTGGTCATTCCCGCGTCGCGCAGGACTCTCAGGCTCTTGGCCACCAGCGCCCGCGCAACCCCCTGCCGTCGCCAGGGGCGACGCACGCCCACCGAGCTGACCCAGCCACGCTTCATCCCCAGCTCGGCATTCGCCTCGCGGTCGATCCGGTTCAGCACCTGGCCCACGATCTCGTCGCCCTGCCAGGCGACCACCCACAGGCCGATGTCGCGACGGGGATCGGATCGCATCTGCGCGAAGCCCGCCTCGCTGTCGTCGACCGAGCCCCAGTGGTCGCGAAATACCTCGATCTCCGTCTCCCAGTGACGGCGCAGGTCCTCCTCGCGCGCCGGCCGCAGCTCGATGCCAGCCGCCAAGGGCAGGGGCTGGATGTCGTCGAGGGTCGGCCGCTCCATCTCGTAGTCGTAGCGCACGCCCCGGTATCCATTGCCCTCGAGCAGCGCGAGGCGTCCGGCCTCGGACTCGCTGGCCCAGCTCTCCAGGCGCTTCTCGACCTCGGGGTGCGTGGCCGCGACCTGGCGCTGGCGCTCCTCGATCCAGCGCAGCAGCACCGTCCCCAGGCCGCGGCGCTGCCAGTCGGGGTGCACCTGGCCCCAGACCGCGTAGTTGCGGCCTCCGTCGTTGTCCTGCTCCCAGCCGCCCTCCGCATATCCCACCACCATGCCGCCCACCTCGGCGAAGAGCAGGTCGGCAGCCAGGTCCAGGTTCGAGGGATGATCCAGCCAGTTCGTGACCTGGGCCTGCGAGAGCCGATGCGGCACGCTGCTCGCCGCCATGCCGGCATTGACCAGCCGGGCGATCTCGGCGTCGTCCGCCGGACGCTGCATGCCGCGGAATCGCAGACCGGAGATCGCCGGCGCTTCCGGCAGGGTAATCGTCATCGCGCGACCTCCATCGGCTTGTGATAGGCGCTCCCGCGCCGGTGGATCTCGAACCCGGCGCGCTCGTAGACGCCCAGCGCACCGGTCGGGTTGTCCGCGTCCACGCCCAGCCACGCGCTGGTCATGCCACGCTCGCGCAGCAGCTCCAGGCTGCGACCCACGAGGGCGGCGGCCAGGCCACGGCGCCGCCACGGACGGCGCACGAAGACGCCCTCAAGCAGCCCTCGACGGCGATCGAGAGCCTCGTTCTCCTCGGCATCGATGCTGTTGATGACCGCCCCCGCGATCTCATCGCCCTCCCAGGCGATGACGAACAGGGACGGATCGAAGGTGGGCTCTCCCAGCCATTGCTGGAACGTGGCCTCGGAGTAATCGAAGCCGCCCCAGTGGTCCATGAACGCCTCTGCGTCTGCGGCAAACAGGCGCCGATACCCCTCCACGTCGGCGACGGGACGCAGCTCCATCCCCTCGGGGAGTGCTGGCACCTCGACCTCGTCGAGGGTCGGGCGCAGCATGTCGAAGAAATAGCGGACCGGGCGATATTCGGCGGCCAACAGCATTGCCACGGCACCCACCCGCAGAGCGGGGGCAAAGGCGCCATAGACGCGCGGCAGGTCGTCGGGATGCTCCGCCGCGATCTCCAGCAACCGCGCCTCGTTGTGCGCCAGGATCGCCGACCCCACCCCCTGCCGGCGCCAGGGCGGGTCGCCGTGTCCTCGCGTCCGGTACTCGCGCTTGCCATCGGTGGTCTGGACCCAGTCGACCCAGCCGTAGCCGGCAACCTGCCCGTCCACCGTGGCGACGGCAAGGTCAACGGCGGGATGGTAGTTGGCGCGCGCGCTCAGCAGCCAGCTGGCAAGTCCCGCCTGGCTCGTTCGCTCGTCAACCCCGTCAGCGGCGTTGGCGTCGTTGACGATCCGCACGAACTCGGGAAGGTCCGCGTCGCGGTACGGCCGCATGCTGATCTCGAGTCTGGTTCCCGTCATCGCAGCACCTCCATCGGCTTGCGATAGGCGGCCGATCGACGATAGACCTGGAACCCTGCACGCTGGTAGAGCGCCAGCGCGCCCGAAGGGTTGTCGCTGTCGACCCCAAGCCCCGCCTCGGTCATGCCCGCCTCGCGCAGCCGGACCAGGGCACGCGCCACGAGCGCGGCGCCGAGCCCTCGACGGCGCCACCGGCGACGGACGAAGACGGTCTCCATCCAGCCGCGGGCACGCCCGAACGCCTCGTTCTCCGCGGCAAAGATCGCATTCGTCACCGCGCCGGCGATCTCGTCTCCCTCCCAGGCTGCGACCCATAGGTCGGGGGCGTGCATCGGGTCGCTCAGCCAGGCCTCGAAGGCCGCGTCGGAGGCGTCGAAGCCACCCCAGTGATCCGCGAACGCCTCGACATCGGCATCCCACAGCTGCTTCTGGCTGGCACGATCAGCGGCGATCGGACGGATCTCGAGGCCGTCGGGCATCGGGGGCAGATCGATGTCATCAAGGTTCGGCCGATTCATCTCGAAGAAGTAACGGGCGACCTCGTAGCCGGCGCGAGTGAAGAGGCGCACCTTGGAAACGTTCTCATCGGACGACCAGGTCCCGAACACGCGCGGCCGGTCAGTTGCGGTGGCCGCCGAGTGAGTCAGCGAGTGCTCCTCCTGCCAGGCAAGCAACCGACGGCCGATGCCGCGGCCCTGCCGGTCGGGGTGCACGTAGCCGCCCAGGCGGAACTCTCGAAGGCCGTCGGTCGTGTCCACCCAGTCGACCCAAGCGTAGGCGACGAGGGCACCGCCCACCTCTGCCAGCACCACGTCCTGGTGGGGGTCGAAGCCCACGGTTGTGTGACCGAGCCAGTTCTCGAGCTCGGCCACGGTCGTCCTCTCGTCAATGCCGTTCGCGGCATAGACCGCGTTGGCGATCGGCGCCATCAGCTCGGCCGGTGCGGTGCCGCCTGGATGCGCCCGCAGCGACAGGCCCGGAATCTCGGTCAGCATCACTATCCCACTCGCTTCAGCTTGCCGGTGCGCTTGGCGTACCGCTCGGCGCGTCCGAAGGCCCAGAGGCCAAGCGGAATGAACACGATTCCCATCAGCAGCAGCGGCCAGACGTCGCCGAGCAGCGAGACGGTCCCCTGCCCGTCGATCAGCGCCGCACGGACGCCGTGCAGCACGTAGGTCGCCGGGCTGAAGTTCGACAGGACCTGCATCCAGCCGGGCAGGACGTCGACGCTGTAGTAGACGCCGCTGATCAGGAGCAGCACCGACTGGAGGACGAAGGTCATCTGCGCCCCGCGCTCGACGTACATCAGCGGCAGGATGGCCGTCATGATCCCGATCCCGATGAACGAGACCGAGCCGAGCACCATGAAGACCGCGGCGGTCACGAAGTTGGCGCCTGACAGGTCGAGCTCGAAGAAGAGGGCGAGCACCACCAGCACCACCACCGTGTGCACGAAGCCGAAGGCCACGGCATATACGGTCGAGCCCAGCATCTGGGCATAGCGCCGCACGGGAGCCATGAAGGTGTACTCCAGGGTCCCCTCCCAGCGCTCCCAGCTGACCGTCTCGGCGATGAAGCTGAAGACGACCGACAGGTAGTTCCAGAAGACGGCGCCGATCACCAGCGTCATCAGCAGCCGGGTGTCGCCCTGCCCCGCGCCGATCAGCGACACGGCCAAGGCGCCCGCCACGGCATAGACCAGGAACGCGACCTCCCAGCCCCAGTAGCGCTTGGTCAGGTTGAAGTTCCGCTCGACAAAGGCGAACGAGGCCTTCAGCTCGCGGGTCATGAGTGCCATCGGTCTAGTCCTCGTCGTCCTTGTCTTCGTTGTCGCCCAGGTCGTCGTCCAGGGAGCGGCCGGTGTAGGTCATGAAGACGCTCTCCATGGTCGGCTCCAGGCCGCGCTCCTCCGCCACCTTGGCCCTCAGCGCCTCGGGCGTGTCCTCGACCACGATCCGGCCGTCGTTGATGATCCCGATCCGGTCGCAGAGCCGGTCCGCCTCCGCCAGGTCGTGCGTTGTCAGCACGATCGTGGCGTCATGGGTGTCACGCAGTTCCTCGATGAAGGTCTGCACGTCCAGCTTGGATCTGGGATCCAGGCCGGTCGTCGGCTCGTCGAGCAGCAACAGGGTCGGGCTGGTCAGCAGCGCTCGCGCGATCGCGACCTTCTGCTGCATTCCACGGCTCATCTGCTCCAGCGGCCGGCTAAGGCGCTTCTCGCCGATCCCCAGTCGCGCCAGGATTGAGATGGCCTCCGCTCGCGCGGCCTTAGGCTCCATGCCGTACAGCCTCGCCGCGTAGGCCAGGTTCTCGAACGGGCTCAGCTTCTTGAAGAAGGCAGCGTCCACGCTCACCCGGTTGATGACGCGCTTGACCGCCATCTCGTCGCGCTCGATGTCGTGGCCGAACACTTCGACCCGTCCCGTGTCCAGCGTGAGCAGGGTGCTCACCAGCCGAATCAGGGTCGACTTGCCGCTGCCGTTCGCGCCCAGCACGCCGTAGATCTCGCCCCGGCGGATCCGGATCGTGACGTCGTTCACGGCCATCACCTGCTTGCGCTTTCGCCGGCCCCCGACCACGAACTGCTTCGTGACGTGATCGACGAGCAGGGCGGGAACGCCGTCGTCCGAGAGGACGCGGTTCGTGCGCGACGGCGCCTGGGCTGCCGGGCGCATCGGCTCGGTCTTCGGTTGTTCCAGCAGGGTGGTCATCTCGGGTTCCTCTGGGTGATCCGTCATCACTCGCTCGTTCGTCCTGGTTCGCCGATGAAATGGAGAGAGCCGCGGGTGCTGCGTGGTCCGCGGCTCCTGCTCCTCGCCGGGTGGCGAGCATCAAAAAACCGTGGACCCTATCTGGCCCACGGCTCGTGGCTTGTGCTTGGCGGCCCTGCCGCCATGGCATCAGCTCGAGGGGGGCGCAGATCTCCCGCCGTCAACGCCGTTGATAGGCGTCTTGAGGCGCTCGAATCGGGCGCTGTGCGAGAGTCTCATGGCTAGAACACACGTCCTCGTTGAGAGGTTGGCCGGGCGGCACCACACAGCAGTGAGGCAAGGTCGGGGCCGCCGCGGGAGTCTACGGCGCGCCTTCGCAGCGTGTCAAGTTTCGGATACCCCTGACCGCTGATCGATGGTGGAGCGCGCTCGCTTCATCCGCACGGCGCTCAAATGAGCGGACTTCCGACCCGTGATGGGATGCCTTAGCTCCCTAGTTACTATCCCCGCTGCGGTCGGTCTCCGCGTCCGGGCGCGGGGGTTCGTGGCCGACGTCAGTCGCGACGGGCTCTGCCAGCTGCGACTCCTCCAGGTCGCCCTCGGTGTCCTCACTGGAGACATCCTCAGGGGCCCAGCCCGACGGATCCGATGCCGAGTCGACCGGGCTCGCCGCAGCCCGGCGAGATGTGAAGAAGTCCCGTCCGAACAGCGCAAAGGCCGCCGCGCCGAGCGATACAACCAGGCCGATCATCAGCTTCAGCGTGTCGGCGCTGAGCAGCTGGCCACGGTCGCCCTGCGGCGGATCGGGGAACTTGAAAGCGTAGTTCCAGGGGGCCAGCGCGCGGGCCGCGTTGATGTACCAGTCCGGCATGGCCAGCGCCGAGCCGAGCGGGAAGATCAGCAGTCCGGCGACGACGGCCAGCACGAGGAAGGCGATCGCCAGGGACCGATAGGCCCACGACCGAAGCCCCTCGTCCACCAGGTAGGCGACAGCGATCATGGCGATCAGGACGGCGGTGAAATAGTGGTAATGGAAGGTGGCCCGCTCGATCCGGGTCCAGGGCAGGTACTGGAACGCGAAGGCGGCGACGAGCAGGGTGAGCGCGAGCGATCGGCGGCGCCAGGCCTGCACGGCGCACCACCCGATGGCCGGGATGCCGGCCCAGACCAGGATCGGGTTGCCGCCGTTGTAGATCACCGCCATCAGCCGGTCGTCGTAGGAGTGGCTGTAGAACCAGACGGGCTTGAGGTCGAGCGGCCAGCTCCACCACGGCGAGGCGGCCGGGTGCCCGGCCTGCAGGCCGAAGTGATAGCCGAACATCTGCGACTGCATCTCGTCGAGCGACCAGCCGTAACCGGGGCCCAGGTGCTGGGTCGCGATGCCGTGCCCCAGCTGCAGGTAGGGAATGTAGGCGATGAAGTAGACCAGCAGCGGCACCACCAGCAGGCAGGCGCCGACCCACGGCCAGGCGAAGCCACCCAGCTCGCCGGGGATGTACCAGCGCCGATCGCTGGCCGGAGCCCGCAGCGAGCGCACCGCGCGGGCCGCGAGCAGGAGGCCGGCGACAGCCAGCATGATCCAGGCCGGCCAGGCGGCCTGGGCCCCGCGCGCGAGGAAGGCGAAGATGAACTCGACGGCGCTGCGCGGTTCACGGCCGTCCACGGTGGAATAGGCGATCGCGAAGGCAAGGCCGATCCCACCGGCCACGATCCCGATCGGAGGCAGCGCCAGGATGTCCTGCGGCGAGAGTCGGATCGGCCGCCGCCACACCAGCAGCAATGCCAGCACGAGCGCCATGATGCAGACGATCAGGAATGGCCAGGGCGCGCCGAACCCGGCAACGACGGTCAGGAAGGCGATGCCCGCCACCAGCAGGAAGCCGCCGAACTCGGACCGGGCCAGCACGAGCACCCACAGACCGATGAGGGCATACCAGCCGACCCACTTGGTCGCCGCGGCCAGCCCGATCATGACCCCGACCAGCGGAAGCACCCACCAAGCGCTGCGGGCCCAGCGCCCGGACCAGATCTGCCAGAAGAGCGCATACGCGGCCACGATAAAGGTCGCGGCGTAGATGTCGTTCATGGCGATCCGGCTCATGACGTAGCTCATCCCGTCAAAGGCCACGAACACGGCCGCCAGCACGGCGATCCGCCGGCGCGAGAACAGGGTCGCCGCGAACAGGTAGATGATCCCGACCAGGACGGTCCCGAACACGATGCCGGCAATGCGCCAGGCGAACGCGTTCGAGCCGGCATCGATCGACACCAGGCGTCCGCCATCGCCAACGTCGGTCGAGACGAGGAGCAGCGCGTGGTCGTCTCCCTGGGCATCGTCCGAGATGTCGAAGCCCATCGCCAGCGCCTTGCCGGGGAGGACGGACGTGTCGAAGGCGGCAAAGCCGGCGCTCTGCGTGCCGCCGTTGCCCAGCGGCTGGACGGCCCAGACGACCGGTTGACCCGTTCGCGTCTCGATCCCAGCGACGTAGACGATGTTAGCTACGCGCTGCCAGCCGATCGCGGTCGCGGCACCGGGGAGCGAAACGGTGTCGATCAGCTTCGCGCTCTCGTCGAAGACGCTGAGCCCACCCTTGACCGGTCCGTGCTCGTCGTCAGCGGGCAGAGGGCCGACGGGCACCCAGATCTGGAGGTTCTTGCCGCTCCCCTGCACCAGCAGCGGACCTGCCGGCGGCGCAGGCAGCGTGCGGACAACCTCGACCTGCTCGTTGTTCACCGTTTCCATCACCGGGAGCAGGGTGAGGCCGTCCAGCAGCAGCAGCCCGGAGCCCGCCTTGTCGACCGCCACCACCCGTGGGTCGGCGTTATCGCCCGATCCGCCCGGCACATACCCGATTCCGGCCGCCACCAGCTCGGTGCTGGCCAGCTCCACGCCCGTCTTCCGCTCCACCTCGACGATCCCATTAGGTCCGGCGAAGATGATCACGGTCTGCGAGTCGGGGATCACGATCTGAGTCACGCCGGCCAGGCCGGTCTCGATCTGCCCGATGCCGGGCGGTGGGCCCCGCTCGCCGAGCTGGCCCAGGAACGCCGTCAAGTCGTATGAGGAGACCGCCCCGCCCGATGCGAGACCCACCAGCAGCCGGTTGCCATCGTCGTCATAGGCCAGGCCGGCAATCCGGCCCTCCGCGCTCCAGGACGCGACCTGCTTGCCGGTCAGCACCTCGCGTGCCGTGATCACTTCGTCGCCGGCCGAGGTGAAAACGATCGAATCGGGTCGGGCCTGGGCCGTTCGCCGGGGAGCCACCGCCATGGCCGTGGCGGGGGCATCGAGATCGGTCCCGCCCACGACCTTGTTCGGGTCCGCAACCACGATGCCGGCAGCGATAAGGAACTTGGCCAGCGGTGGATGGGTCCACTCGTAGGTGTCGCGGGTCCAGCCCTCCTGCCAGTCGGCGAGCCACTCGGTCGCGGAGCGGGCGTGGTAGACCTCGTCGAAGTGGGTGTGCCGCGGGATCTCGAGGCGCCACAGGCGGAAGAAGAACGCGACCAGGACGATGGCCACCAGCAGGACCAGGTCGAGCCGATCGAGGCGTCGTGGAGGTTCCTCGCGGTAGGACGGGTCGCGGCGCAGCCAGGCCGGGAAGCGCGATCGTCGCGGCTCCAGAGCTCCCTCGAGCGCGACCGCAGGCACCTGTCGCGCGGGCGCGACCTCGATCGGAGGCGGTGCCAGCCGCACGCCACCCTCCGGGACTCCCAATGCCATCGTGATCGCTCGCGTCAGCAGCCACGCCAGCGCGATCACGATCATGAGCGACAGGAGGTAGATCCCCGTGTCGTTGAAGACAACGGCCGCGAGAACCGGGTCGCGTGGCATCGGCAGCCTGCCGAGGCCCGGATTCATCGGATGGTCGCCGCCCGCGAACGAGAAGTCGGTGGTGTACAGCCAATACACGTTCAAGAAGAACGAGAGCGTCAACGCTCCGTACAGGACGGCCCACTTCCAGGATCGCGCCACGAGGGGAGCCGCCAATGCGAGTGCCGGGAAGAGATAGCGCTCGTGGACGCGGGTCGGCAGCGCGAAGAAGGCGACCGCGAGGACCAGCGCCCCCACCAGCAGACCGGCGGGGTCGTCGCGCTTGGCGACGGTCCACAGCGCGACCAGGGCTGCGACGCCGAACAGCAGGGCGCCGACGAGCTGCCAGCTGATCGGCGTCGAGCCGAGGGTGAAGGCCACGCCCGACCCATCCGCGCAGGTTGGCGGAAGGGTGTCGCACCCCCAGCGGTAGACATCGCCCAGGCCCGTCCAGGGGTTGCGCCACAGGTTGAAGGCGTTGACGGTCAGGCCCTTGTAGGTGTTGCTCGCCGCGATGAAGCGGTCGACCAGGCTCAGCGTGGGATCGGCGGGGGCCCAGATCGCGAGGCGGAACGGCAGGATGAGGAGGACCAGCGTGCCGAGGCCAGTCGCCAGCGAGGTGAGGATCCGTATCGGGTCAGCGCGGCCGGCCTGATCGGGGTCCGATGAGCGGCCGAAGAAGTGGCGCTTGATGCCAACCACGGCAACGAGCGGGATCAGGAAGCCGAACTGGAACTTCACCAGCATGCCGAGCACGGCACCCGCGGCGGCGGCCTCGGTCCAGCCGCGAGCGAGCATGTAGAGCGTCGCCAGCAGGACCAATGTGCCAACCGAGTCGACCTGGCCCCAGACGGCGGAGTCGAAGATGGTTCCAGGGTTGAAGAGGTAGATGACGACCGCCACGATTCCGAGCCGCTCGCCGCTCCACGACCCCAGCCATCCGTCGCCCCATCGGCGGGCATAGACGAAGAGGAGCCAGGCGATCCCGGCGTCGGCGAGGATCCCCGGAACCTTGACCAACCCGGGGGTGATCGAGAGGCCGAAGACCGGCCGCAGCAGCTCTCCGATCCCGCCAATCAGCCACAGCACGTACATGTAGCCAGGCGGGTAGTCGGCCAGGTAGCCCGGCTGGTAGAACTCGCCGGGACCCCTGCTGGCCAGCCGGCTGGCCCAGATGCCGAAGTCGCCGACGTCCACGCGGAAGCCGGAGAACGGCAGGTACAGCCCGCCGATGACGGTGCGCAGCAGCACGCCAAGGACGATCAGGACGAGGACGAGAGTGGCGGGATCGAGCGGCAGGCCGCGTTCGATTGGCCTCGCGCCCCGCTCCCTGACGGAGTCGCGGGTCATCGGTGACGGCACCTCGCTATCGGCGCCTGGGTGTGTCGTACGCCAACGTGGCGCGGAGTATACATCCGGGTTTGGGACGCCCCCGAAGGGCGGTCGGTTGCGCTAGGGTACCGACCGTGACCGATGCCGAACCCTCTGCCCGCCCGCGCCTGACGTTCTTCTTCCCCGCCTACAACGAGCAGGAAAACATCGCGCGGACCGTCGAGCTGGCGCTGTCGGAGATCGGTCCATTGGTTCTCTCGCTCGAGGTCCTGGCGATCGACGATGGCTCCACCGACCAGACGTCGGCGCTCGCCGATGCGCTTGCCGCGGCCGACCCGCGGATGCGGGTTCACCACCAGCCGAACCGTGGCTACGGCGGCGCCATCAAGGCGGGATTCGAGCAGGCGCGGGGCGAGCTGATCTGCTTCTCGGACGGCGACCTGCAATTCGACCTGCGCGAGATGAGCCGGCTGCTGGATCGGCTCGCGGACGAACGAAAGCCGGTCGACGCGGTGATCGGCTTCCGGATCAAGCGTCGCGATCCATTTCATCGCATCTTCATCGCCAAGACGTACAACGCGATCGTGTCGGTCGCCTTTGGGCTGCGAGTGCGCGACATCGACTGCGCCATGAAGCTCTTCCGGCGCGAGGTCTTCGACGGGCTGCGCCTGGATGCCGAGGGGCCGTTCCTGTCGGCCGAGCTGCTCATCAAGATGCGGGCGGGGGGGGTCCGCATGGCCCAAGTCGGCGTGAATCACTTCCCTCGCGCCGCCGGCACCAATACGGGTGCCAGCTTCGGGAAGATCCTGCGCACGTTCCGCGACCTTGCGAAGCTGCGCTGGGATCTGTGGACGAAGCGCGAGGAGGTCCTCGGCCGGCGCGGCTGACGCCGCCAGGCCCGAGGCCGCCAGGCCCAACGCCGTCAGGCCCCGCGCTCCTCGGTGGGCGGACCCTTCTCGCCGCTCTCCAGGTCGACGTCGAGCGAGTTGACGAACTC
>JACDEL010000054.1 GCA_013816405.1 Chloroflexota bacterium
CGGCCGATCGGTGTGTTCGACTCCGGCGTCGGCGGTCTGACCGTCCTCGCCGAGCTTCGTCGCCGCCTCCCCGCCGAATCGACCCTCTACCTGGGTGATAACGCTCGCGCTCCGTACGGCCCGCGCAGCGCCGACGAGGTGCGCTCATTCACCCTGGAGTCCGTTGCCTGGCTGCTCGCGCAGGACGTGAAGCTGCTGGTCCTTGCCTGCAACACGGCAACCGCTCAGGCGCTGCCGATGGTCCGCGAGGTGGCGGCCGTGCCGGTCCTGGGCGTCGTGCGGCCGGGCGCCCTCTCGGCCGCCGCATCCACCCGCGTCGGACGCGTAGGGGTGATCGCCACGGCAGGCACGGTGGCCTCGGGAGCCTATCCCACCGCCATTGGGGAGGCGGATCCTGCGCTGATCGTGACCCAGCTGGCCTGCCCGCAGCTGGTCCCGATGGTGGAGGCGGGTGAGCTGGACGGCCCCGTTGCCGAGGTTACGGTGAACGGATATCTGACCGAGCTGTTCGCCATGGACCGCGAGATCGACACGCTGCTGCTGGGCTGCACCCACTATCCCCTGTTGCGGCCGCTGATCGAGCGCCTGACGGGTCCCGGAGTGGCGGTCGTGGATTCCGCAGTCACCACGGCGCTCGCCGCCGAGGACCTCCTTGACGCGCTCCGCGACCGAACAGCGCACGAAGGCCCCGGCGCCAACCGCATCGTGACCACCGGCGAAGTGGCGACCTTCAGCGCCGTCGCAGGCACCGTCTTCGGTGCTGCCCTTCCCTCGGTTGAGCAGGCGGTGGTGGCAGCCGTCTAGACTCCCCGCATGGCACGCAGCGCAAGCAGGATCGGAATGGGGATCGTTGTCGGCGGATTGCTGGCGATGGGGGCGACGGCCGTGCAGCGCGAGCTGCTCCGCCGAGCCGGCACCCGACTCATCGACTGGGAGGCGGTTCGGCGCATCGCGCGCCGCCGGCTCGGACCCGAGGGAGCGGGACTGAGCGCGGCGGACCGATCGGCGGCGGATGAGTTCTACCGCGCCGAGCTGCTGCGAATCGAGCCGATCGTGGCCGAGGCGATCGGGGCGGAGCTGCCCCGCGCGCTCGAGACGCCCGCCGTGGTCGACCGCTTCGAATGGATCGACCTGAACCTGGCCACCTTCGAGCAGCTCTTCGGCCGGGTCGAGCGAATCATCAACGACGCCACCACCGGAGCCGACACCCCCGGCCGCGCCCTGACACGGATCCTGAACCGCTCGTTCGGCAATCAGCAGCTCGGGCTGCTAATGGCGTTCCTGGCGCGCAAGGTGCTGGGCCAGTACGACGTGAGCCTGCTCGCCGCGGCGCCGGCTGCGAGAGGCCGCCTGAACTTCGTCGAGCCGAACATCAGGGCGAGCGCGGCGGCCTTCGGTGTACCGCTTGGGGAATTCCGCACCTTCGTGGCGCTCCACGAGGCGACCCACGCCTTCGAGTTCGAGGCGTACCCCTGGTTGCGCGACCACTTCGCCGCCTCGGTTGGGGACGCGATCGAGCAGATGGCGACCGACACGGGTGGGCTCGGCCAGCGTCTGCGAGCCGCGCTGCGCGGCCGCGACGGACATTGGCTGGAGCGGATGATGACCCCCGCCCAGCTGACCACCTTCCAGCGCACCCAGGCGCTGATGTCGCTGCTCGAAGGCTACTCCAACCACGTCATGAACGATGCCGGGGAGCGGATCCTGCCCGGCTTCGCGAAGCTGCACGAGCGGTTCGAGCGTCGCAACGAGGCGAGGGGAGCCCTCGAGCGGGCGATCATGCGTCTCACCGGCCTCGACCTGAAGATGGAGCAGTACGCGGCGGGGGAGCGGTTCGTGACGGCGGTCCTGGCCGTACGGGATCGCGCCTTCCTGAACCAGGTCTGGAATGGCCCCGTCAACCTGCCGGATCTCGCCGAGATCCGCTACCCGCAGAGCTGGATCGACCGGATGGAGGGACGCGAGGCCAGGGAGCAGGTCAGCTGACCGACGAGATCGTCATCCTGGCGACGCCGATCTTCGGCGCCCCGCTCTCCGCCGAACACGCCGCGCAGCTCGAGGCGGTTCCCGGCGCGCGGGTGGTGCAGATGTCGCGCGAGGGCCTGGTCCATGAGGATGCCGAGGCAGCGCTGTCATCCGCGCGCGTCCTGCTGCGGGGCGGCGTGCCGGCATCGGTGCTCGATCACATCATCGCCCGGGCACCGCGGCTGGAATGGATCCATTCCTTCTCGGCCGGGGTGGACCGCGTGGCGACTCCGGCGGTTCGTGAGCGCGGGCTGGTGGTCACCAACGCACGGGGCGTCTTCTCGCGGCCGATCGCCGAGTACGTGGTGATGATGTGCCTCGCCATCGCGCGGCGCCTGCCCCAGCTCCTGGAGCTGCAGCGCGAGCGGACATGGCAGCCGCTGCGCGGCACCGAGCTGGGAGGCATGACGGTCGGGATCGTCGGCTTTGGTAGCATCGGCTCAGGGATCGCCAGCCTGCTCGCCCCCTTCGAGGCGAAGGTGCTGGCTACCCGCCGGCATCCGGACCGCGGAGCCGGCGACGTGTCCAATGTCGAGCTGCTGGGCCTCGATCAGCTCGACGAGCTCCTGCGGCGGAGCGACATCGTGGTGGTGGCAGCACCGCTGACCGACGATACGGCGGGGCTGATCGGCGCGGCTCAGTTGCAGGAGATGCCGGAACATGCGTGGCTGATCAACATTGCGCGCGGCCGGCTGCTTGACGAGCTTGCGCTGCGCCGGGCGCTTGAATCAGGGTGGATCGGCGGGGCCGTCCTGGACGTCTTCAACGAGGAGCCGCTCCCACCGGACTCGCCGCTGTATGGCACCCCGAACCTGATCATCACGCCGCACACCTCGTGGTCGAGTGACCGGGTGGTGGATCGTTCGCTCGACCTGTTCGTGGCCAACCTGCGGCGCTTCGCTGCCGGCGAGCCACTCGAGAACGTCGTCGACCTGGAGGCCGGGTACTAGCCGGTGCAGGTCACCATCGTCGGGCTCCCAGGGAGCGGCAAGACGACCGTCTTCAATGCCCTCACCGGGGCGCATGCCGACACCGGGAGCTTCTCCGGTGGACGCGCCGCGCCGAACATGGGCGTGGTCAAGGTCCCCGACGAGCGCCTGGATCGCCTCGCGGAGCTCTTTCACCCGAAGAAGATCACCCCGGCCGACGTCACGTACGTGGACGTGGCGATTCCCGCCGGGGCGACGCGCGAGGGGACGATCAACCCCGACGTGCTGGCCCTGGTCCGCAATGCCGATGCACTCCTGCACGTGGCCCGCGCCTTCGACGATGGCGGCGCCGGGGGTCCGCCGGATCCGTGGCGTGACGTCGAGGCGCTCGACCTGGAGTTCGCGATCGCCGACCTGATGGTCATCGAGAAGCGCCTCGAGAAGCTGCGCACCTCTGGACGCCATGGCTCGCCAGCCGAGCGTGAGGCGAATGCCCAGGAGGAGGCGCTCCTCGACCGCCTCGAGCCGGAACTGTCGGCCGGACACCCGCTGCGGGCCGTCGCCCTGACCGACGAGGACGAGCTGCGGCTGCGGGGGTATCGGTTCCTGACCCAGAAGCCGGTGCTGGTGGTGCTGAATGTGGACGAGGGCCAGCTCCCGACTGCCGCGGAGCTCGAGGCCGCCGGGCGCACTCGCTACGGCCAGCCGCAGACCGATGTCGCCGCCCTCGGCGGCAAGATCGAGGCGGAGCTGACCCAGCTCTCCGAGGCCGATGCTGCGCTCTTCATGGAGGACCTGGGGATCGCGGAGCCGAGCCGCGGGCGCGTCATCCACCTCACATACGCACTGCTCGGTCTCTTCTCGTTCTTCACCGCCGGCGAGGATGAGTGCCGAGCCTGGACGCTGCGCCGCGGCGCGACGGCAGTGGACGCCGCCGGGGCGATCCATACCGACCTGGCGCGCGGCTTCATCCGTGCCGAGGTGGTGACCTATGACGACCTGATCGCCTGCGGCAGCATGGCCGAGGCCCGAAAGCGCGGGCTGCTGCGATCCGAAGGGAAGACCTACGCCGTGCGCGACGGGGACGTGATCGAGGTGCTCTTCAACGTCGCCCGTTGAGGGTGAGCGGGGCTACGAGGAGAGGTCAACCTCGGCGATGACGCTGCGGAACTCGTCGCTGGTCTCGACCAGGTAGGTGTCTGCCTCGTCCATGCCCACGCTCATGCTGGCCGTCAGCTTGTCGTCGCCGGCGTAGGTGAACCCGTGGCTGCGCTCCAGCTCGCGGGCGATCGCCTCGACCAGCGTGTCCTCTTCGAACGTGTCGACCACCGCCGCCCTGGCGGCAAGCACGAGTGACGCGAACGCCTCCGGCGAGTACTCCTGGTCAGTCACCAGCACGGCATCGGTGAGCAGATCGGTTGCACCTTCGTGCAGCTCGTAGAAGAAGAGTTTCATGATGGCCCGATGATAGCCGCCCGGCCCGATCTGCTCGTGATTGGCGGCCTGACCGCCGACCGATTCGCCGATGGCTCTTCGGCGCCTGGTGGGTCGGTCCTGCACATCGCCCGGGCCGCCGGGGCGTGGGGAATGCGGCTCGCGGTCATGACCGTCGCCGGGCCCGAGCCCGAGGCACAGGCCGGACTGGAGGAGCTCCGGCGCCTGACCGCTTGGCTCGAATCCAGTGCCGCGGATAGCACCGCTACCTTCATCCATCGCGACTCGCCCGAGGGCCGGCGCCTGTGGCTCGAGCAAGGCGGCGGCCCGATCCGGATGGCGGACCTCGCCACGCGCGACGCGCCACGCGCGATCCTGGTTGCGCCCATCGCCGACGAGGTCGCAACGGAAGACATGGCTCGCAAGGACGCCGCCACGACGCGCGGCGCCATCCTCCAGGGCTTCCTGCGGTCATTCGCGGCCGACGGCGAGGTCCGGCCCCTTCCGCTGTCCGCACTCGATCCGCGACTCGTCGCGGCGGTGAGCGAGTTCGACCTGCTGGTTGCCAGCCGTGAGGACCTCGCGGGGGAGGCCGCGGAGCCGGAGGAACAGCACGTCGCGCTGCGCAGCCGCGTGGGCGGCCGGCCGGCAATCGTCCTGACCGACGGCGTGCGTGGCGTATGGACGGAGCGCGAGCATCTTCCCGTGCGGCGGCGGATCGACGGCGTGGCGAGCGTCGGCGCAGGGGACATCTTCGCCGCGTTCATGCTCGCCGAGGCGTGGCCACGACCGGCACCAGCCGCCTTTCTCCGGCAACGCGCCGAGGCCGCCATGCTGGCCGTGGCCGAGGTCCTGGAGGAACGGCGGGGTTAGGTTCGCGGGCCCTTGGTCAGGCGACGCGAGGTTCCCTGGCCGCGCGACGGTCGGCGGCCGCGACCCACCGGCGAAGCCTGCGCAGCCGAGCATCGACCCGCAGCCGCACCCGACCGACAGCCAGCATCCCGCCTCCACGCCCGAGCGCAAAGGCGAGATCGAGCACGCGGGAGCTCGTCAGCGCAGCCTCCAACGCCCCGTGCAGATCGCCGCGGTGTCGCTCGCGGATGCGCGCCACCTCGAGCCAGGCGGCGGCTGCATCGGTCGAGGCGCGACGGGTGGCGGCGGTCCACAGCTCCTCCGCGCGGTCCACGTGCCCCGCGCTGATCAGCAGGCGCGTCGCCATCCGCCGCAGCGAATGTGCCCGATCCTGGTCAACCCCTGGGAGCATGGCGGCCTCCACCACCTCGAGCGCTTCCTCGCTCGCGCCCTGTCGCAGGAGCTCCACCGCCATCCCGTGCGGGTCGAGCACCGGAGCATCACGCCAGCCGCCAGCGCGCATCCGCACGATCTCGGCTTCCAGCAGCGCCAGCGAGACGATGTCCTGCAGGTTGTGATCGAGGACGTCGGTCAGCAGGTCCGGTGAGCCGCCGCGTAGGTACCCGAAGTAGCGCGACGGCACCTCGCTACCGGGACAGTCAGACGTGCGGATGACTCCCAGCACACCGGATTCCACGTCGGCCAGCCGCGCCCCGCCGAGCGGGCGGCGATACAGCCGCCGGGCGACCGGCAGCAGGTCGTCATGGAGCTCGGGCAACGCCGACATCTCCCGGAAGAGGCGGTGGACCGTGAGGCGAGTGATGAGGAGCGGCAGGTCGAAGCCGCGGCCGTTGTAGGTGACGACACGCGGTTGCGCAGCCAGTTCGGCGGATACAAGCCGGAGCAGCGCTGCCTCGTGGGGATAGTCAGGGAGGAGCAGCTGTCGCACGACCAGGTGGCCTCTCTCCAGGTGGCCGAGGCCGGCGAGGAACACGACGGTCCCCGCCCCGGTCGAGAGCCCGGTCGTCTCGGTGTCGAAGTAGCACGCCGCCGGCAGGCCAGCGAGGTTCCCGAGGGTCGCCGGCGGCAGGGGAACCCGCCGCTCGACGACGACCGCTGCGCCGTCGGGCGCGATCTGCAGCGTGGCCCCGAACCAGCGGGCCAGGATCTCCGCGCGATTGTCGGTAGACGGCGCCGGACGAGGCGGAGTCGCGCCTCCCCGCTCCACACGCATCTCCGCCAGTCGATCGGCGATGGTGCGCATCGCTCAGGAGAGCCCCGCGAGCAGCTCGGAGACAGTTGCCTTGCCGCGCGGACCGACCTCGATGGCCGGGCCCACGCAGGCCGGGCAGCCATCGGTGCAGGCGCAGGAGTCGACCGCCTCACGGCATGCTCGGACCAGCTGGTCGGTGAGCGTGTACAGCCGTTCGCTCAGGCCCACCCCGCCCGGCACGGCGTCGTACACGTACACCGTCGGCCGGCCCGTGAAGGGGGCCTGCACCTGTGCCAGCACCCCGAGATCGCGCGGGTCGCACATGAGGAGCAGCGAGGCGGCCGTGCGGGCGACGCGCGCCAGGCCGATGAGCGCTCCATCGAGCGTATCGCGGTCATACCGGTTCACGAGCTCAGCCGGCGGAACGAGCCAGCAGGCGGTGGTGTGCATCTCCTGCTCCGGGATGCTGATCGAGCCCCACCCGACGTTCTCGTGGGTGTGGTACTTGATCTTCTTGAACATGGTCACCATCCAGGCGACCATCACCTCGCCGCGCTGTCGCTTGCCGGCGGGCGGCTCATCGGCCTCCTCGAAGACCTCGAGCACCTTGAGCGTGATGCCGAGGTCTGCATCGGTGTAATAGTCGACGTCGGTGCGCGTGACATAGGCCTTGCGCTCATCCCAGTCGAGGCGATCCACGTGGAACTGCACGCCCTCGTGGAGGTAGATCGCCTTCTCGTGGACGAGCAGCGGCGCAGCGAAGAGGTCCACCTCGCCGAGGACCCGGTGCCGGTCGCCCGACGTGTCCACGATGACGACGTTCTCCGGCGCGCCACTGCGCAGCGAGAACGAGCTGGCCGGGAAGTTCTCGTGGCTCCAGTAGTACCGATCGTCCTCGGCCCGCCGCAGGTAGCCATCCTCCTCCAGGACGTCGAGGAGCGCGGGCGTCTCGTCGATGCCGAACCGCTCGGCTGCGGGGACCGGCAGCTCGAAGCTCGACGCACGCAGGTGGTTGAGGAGCACGTGGAGGTTGTCCGGGTTGACGAGGCCGTGCTCCGGCGAGGTGTCGAAGAGGTACTCCGGATGGGCTGCCAGGAACTGGTCGATCGGCGCGGATGAGCAGATGAGCGCCGACAGGCTGGTGCTCACTCGCCGGCCGGCCCGGCCCATCTGCTGCCAGGTCGACGCGATGGTTCCGGGATAGCCGATGCTGATGGCGGCGTCCAGACCCCCGATGTCAATGCCCAGCTCAAGCGCATTGGTGGCGACCACGCCTCGCACCCGGCCGTCGCGAAGGCCGCGCTCGATCTCCTTTCGCTCGTTGGGCAGGTACCCGCCGCGATAGCCGCGGATGGTGTGCGGGTGGCCCGGCGGGGGAGCGAACGTCTCGCGCAGGTAGGTGGTCAGGACCTCGACGGAGGTCCGCGACTTCGCGAACGCGATCGTCTGCACGCCGCCGCCGATGAGGCGCTCAGCGACGCGTTGTCCGGTGAGCAGCGCCGAGCCGCGGATGCCGAGCTGCTCGTTGGCGACCGGCGGATTGATCACCAGGATGTGCCTGCGGCCGGACGGGGCGCCGTTGTCATCGACCAGCTCGACCGGCGCCTCCAGGATCCGCTCGGCCAGGTCGCGTGGGTTGGCGATCGTGGCGCTGGCGCAGATGAAGATCGGATCCGCGCCGTAATGGCGGGTGATACGGCGCAGGCGACGGATCACGTTGGCGACGTGGCTGCCGAAGAGGCCGCGATAGGTGTGCAGCTCGTCGATGACCACGAACTGCAGGTTCTCGAACAGCTTGAACCACTTGGTGTGGTGGGGGAGGATCGCGGCATGGAGCATGTCCGGGTTGGTGATCACCACCTGGCCTGCAGCGCGCACGACCGATCGCACGTTGGGCGGCGTGTCGCCGTCGTAGGTGTGCGTCTTCAGGTCCAGCTCGGCGGCGCCGGCCAGTGCGCGCAGCTCGACCAGCTGGTCGGCAGCCAGCGCCTTGGTGGGGAAGAGGTAGAGCGCCCGGGCGGTGGGGTCGCGGGCGATCGCGTCGAGGACCGGCAGGTTGTAGCAGAGCGTCTTGCCGGAGGCGGTCGGCGTGACCACGCACACGTTCCGTCGGCCCCGGATCGCCTCGAGCGCCTGGGCTTGGTGGGTGTAGAGCGCCTCAACCCCCCGCGAGCGGAGGGCATTCGCCAGCCGCGGGTCAAGTCCCCCCGGCCACGGCGCGTGCCGGGGCGGGCGCGGCTCCAGCACCCGATGCGCCGCGATGAGCGGCTGTAGGGCGGAATCGGCGAGGAGTGCCTCGATGGCATCGGTGGGGGTGGTGGGGCGGTCGGTCAGCATGTTGCGCTCCAAAATAGCACGCCCGTTCGCTTTCGAGCGTGCCTCTCGAGCATCTCGGCGCGCGCGACAGCTCGGCTGTCGCAGTGCGGGTGCTAGGGTTCCGCCTGATGATTCGCCCGACGCCCTTCCATCCGCGCACGAGCGCGCTCAACGCGACGGGACTGTGGAGCCATTGGGCCGGGCACCTGGCCGCCAACCGCTACCAGGAATCGGACAAGTTCGAGTACTTTGCCGTGCGAAGCGCAGCCGGCATCTTCGACACCTCGCCCCTCTACAAGTACCGGATCGCGGGGCGCGACGCCGACCGCTTCCTGGCCGGCATGCTGGCCCGCGACGTGCGCACCTGCCCGGTCGGACACGCCCAATACACGACCTGGCTCGACGATCGCGGGTTCGTGCTCGAGGATGGAGTCGTGCAGCACCGCACTGCCGACGAGTACCTGCTGACCAGCGCCGAGCCGAACTTTGGGTACTTCGCTGACCGCATCGGCCGCCTCGAGGTCGCGATCGAAGACGTCAGCAGCCAGATCGGGACCATCGCGGTGCAGGGGCCGCGTTCTCGCCAGCTGCTGGCCCAGCTGGTGCCCACCCTGGCCTCCACGCCTTTCTTCGGGCTGGCCACCGGGCAGATCGCCGGCGTGCCGGTGACGGTGTCGCGCACCGGCTATACCGGGGACCTCGGCTACGAGGTGTGGGTCGACGCGTCTGATGCGCTCACCGTCTGGGATGGACTGTGGAATGCCGCCGAGGGCCTCGGCGTGCTGCCGTTCGGCCTCGCGGCGCTGTACATGCTCCGCATCGAGGCAGGGCTGCTGCTGCTGGCGGTCGACTTCGACTCGAGCCGGTATGCCTTCAATGACGCCCATCGGTCCACCCCGATTGAGCTCGGCTGGTCGTGGATGTTCAAGGGGCTGGCCGATGACGATCGCGCCTTCATCGGGCGCCGCGCACTCGAGCGCGAGATTGCCGACAAGACGTCGCGTTGGCGGATGAGCGGGCTCGTCGTCGACTGGGAGGACTACGATCGCGTCTACGGCGAGGCCGGGCTGATCCCGCCCAAGGTGCACGCGCCGGTCCACGAGGATTGGATGGTCTACGACGAGGCCGGCCAGCGGGTCGGCTATGCCACCAGCTTCATGTACTCGCCGGTGCTGCAGCGCCACATCGCCCTGGGCCGGGTGCGGCCCGACCTGGCCAAGGTGGGCCAGCGCGTGCAGCTCGAGTTCACGGTCGACCATCACTACGAGAAGGTGGCGGCCCACGTGGTCCGCCTCCCGTTCTTTAACCCCGAGCGGAAGACGGCGTGAGCAGCGAGCCATACGACGCCATCGTGATCGGCGGTGGCCACAACGGGCTGGTGAACGGCGCCTACCTGGCTCGCGGCGGGCTCCGCACGCTGATCCTCGAGCAGCGGGAGGTGGTCGGCGGGGCTGCCATCACCGAGGAGCTGCGCCCCGGCTTCTGGTTCACCACCTTCTCGTACGCGCTCTCGCTGCTGCGGCCGCAGATCGTCCACGAGCTTGAGCTGCCCAAGCACGGCTTCATGCCGCTGCTGATGTCCTCGCGCTTCGCGCCGACGCCCGAGGGCGAGTACCTGTGGTTCACCCAGCACCACGATCAGAACCTGCGCGAGATCGCTCGCATCTCTCCCCACGATGCCGATGCCTACGAGCAGTACGGCCACGACATTGACCGTGTCTGCCAGGCCATCAAGCCGCTGCTGGACATGGTCCCGCCCGACCCGTTCAGCGACGATCCGGAGGAGCTGATGGCCCTGGCCGGCATCGGATCTCGGCTGCGCAGCCTCGACAAGCGGACCTTCCACAACGCCATCCGGCTCCTCACCGGCAGCGCCGCCGACTTCCTCGACGACTACTTCGAGTCCGATCTGCTGAAGGGATGGATGGCGTCGTCGGGGATCATCGGCTCCAAGGTCGGACCCCGATCCCAGGGCTCCGGCCTGGTCCTCCTCTACCACTCGCTCGGCGAGACCGATGGTGAATTCGGCTCGTGGGCCTTCCACAAGGGCGGTAACGGCGGCTTCACGCAGGTGCTGGCTCGCGCTGCCACCGCCTTCGGGGCGGAGATCCGGCTCGGATCGCCGGTCGAGCGGGTGCTGACCCACGACGGGCAGGCGACCGGCGTCGCCCTCGCCGATGGGACCGAGCTGCACGCCAAGGTGGTCGTCTCTGCGCTCGACCCGCGCCGGACCTTCCTCGAGTTGGTCGATCCCCGCGAACTGCCGGATGACCTGGTCGAGACGGTGCGTCGCATGAAGTTCCAGGGCGTCTCGTCCAAGGTGAACTTCGCGCTGAGCGGCACGCCTCGCTACCCGTCGCTCGGCAACGGCAGCGACATGTTCCGCGGCTTCCTGAACATCGCGCCGTCGATGGACTACCTGGAGCGGGCCTTCGACGCGGCGAAGTACGGCTGGTACAGCCCGGAGCCGTACATCGACGGCGCCATCCAGTCCACGATCGATCCCGACATGGCGCCCCCCGGCCAGCACGTCATGTCGTGCTTCGTGCAGTACACCCCCTATCAACTCCGCGAGAGTCACTGGGATGCGGAGCGCGAGCGGCTGGGCGACACCGTGCAGTCCACCCTCGAGCGCTACTTCCCCGGCTTCGGCGACCTCGTCCTGCAGCGCGAGGTGGTGACCCCGCTTGACATCGAGCGGACGATCGGCCTCAGCGAGGGCAACATCTTCGCTGGCGAGCTGCTGGCGCCCCAGATGTTCTTCCTGCGGCCCGCGCCGGGCTGGTCGCAGTACCGCACACCCATCCACGGCTACTACCAGTGCGGTTCAGGAACCCATCCGGGCGGCTGCGTAATGGGCGCTCCGGGTCGCCTGGCGGCGGGCCAGATCCTCAAGGATGGTGGGGCCGCTCAGCGCCAGGCGAGCTGACGTGGTGTGGATAACTCTGCCGTCAACGCCTTGCACGGTGGAAAACTGCCGGGCTAGACTGGCCCCCGGATGACAAGCCTCGACCTGCCGGCCCGGCGCCGGACCCCGCCCGACCGACCGTTGCGGGTGCGCATTCCGACCTCGCGGGGTGGGCTGGCCTGGATCGCCGTGCTGCTGATCATCGGCATCTTCCTTGCCGTCCAGGTGGGGCGCCAGGTCTACAGCAGCTGGTCGATCGGCCAAGAGGCAGACGCCATTCGCGCCGAGATCACGGCCATGGAGGCTCACAACGAGGCGCTGCGCCAGGAGCTCGCCTACCTCCAGAGCAAGGGATTCGTGTCAGCCGAGGCGCGACGCCTGCTGAACCTCGGCCTGCCCGGGGAGCACGTGCTGATCATCCCGCCCGGCGCGGAGACCGCCCTTCCTCCCGAGCTGCGCAAGAAGCCGGTTTCCACGCCGCCGCTCGAGCAGTGGCTTGACCTCTTCTTCGGGCCCTAGGACCATCGTTCGTCACGCTGAACAGATTCTCGTCCAGTCGCCCGCGTCGCATGCTACGGCTGCGTTCGCGCCTGGGCTGAGGGGCGCTCGAAGATGGCCATGTACCACAGGCCGGCGATGGCTGCACGACCCCGGGCGAAGCCGGCCGCGCGGAGCTTGCCCTCGATCCGCCGCACGTCGTGCCCATAGCCAGGACACGGCCGGCCCCGCATCGCGTTGGTCCAATTCTCGGCCAGTCTGACCAGCCGATTGACCAGACCCCGCCAGCCGTTCGATACGGGGACCGAGAAGGCGTAGCGGACTGATGCCGCGGCGATCGACCGACCGATCAGTCGGTCAAGGTCGCCGTAGCAGCACAGCACGCGGTCCAAAATGACCCAGTCGTGGCGCTCGAGATGGACCGCTGCAACGTCGCCCACCTCGAATGCTGCCCGGTCTGCCACTCCGCGCTCCAGCGCGCGCCGCCTCGCCGCCCGGATGCTCACTGGTGACGGGTCGACACCCGTCACCCGGCTGGCTCCACCCTCGAGGAGACTGACGCTCGGTGCACCGGGACCGCAGCCAAGCTCCAGGACCGTCGGTCGCACCTCGGCGACGTCGGAGAGCATCTCGCACAGCCGCGTCGAGGCCGCGTGCATCCCGGGCAGCGGACCGGCGCCCACCCGGCCGTCAACGGCGCTGTCGAAGTAGCGCGCTATGCGCGGATCTGCCGACGACGGGCAGCAGTCCGCCGTATCGGTATCCGAAGGCTGGTTCATATCCCTTCCTATCCCGACGTGCCGGCGACTTGTAAGCGCCGAACGCTGCGTTGGCTTGGTAGGCACATCCGAAATTCTTGGCTCTTACGCGAAGAATTCGTCAAACGCGGCGGTATTTCGCATCAATGCCCAGAATTCGGCGATCTGGCCTTCGGCGTTCATGCGATACATCTCCACGCCGTGCTGGTCGAAGCGCTTGCCGTCACGCGAGTGGTTCCAGCGAACCCGCGTGACGATCCATTCGTCGGTGGCGACAATGCCTTCCACCTCGATGTTGAATGTGCTTATCACCGGGTCTCCAGTCTTGGAGAACTCCGGAACGACCTCATCGAACAGCGCCATGGTCTCGGCCTTATTACGATCGCCGGAGAACCGATGCCTGCCCGGTACATGCCAGACGAGGTCATCGGCCAGCATCTCGCGGATCGTGTTTGCATCGCCCTTGGTGAACGCCTCGTACGCACGCCAGTAGCGCGCGACATTAGGATGCTCCGACATGACTACCTCCAGAGGGCGGCTGCGATGTAAACGACTAGTCAGGCGCCGGCATGTGGGTCGCCCTCAGCCATCCTCCTGACCCGCTCCTCGATGTCGATGCCGTCCTCTTCGACGGTCTCCATGTAAATATGTCCCCAGGCGAACTGTCCGTCACGGATGCCAAAAATGTTCACCCCGCGCAGATGGAGCCGCGTCGCATCGGCTCGAGTGCCCGACCAGTCGTGCTCGATCCAGGCGGTGTCACCCTCGATCGCGACCCGCTCGACCTCGGTTCGGAAATCCGGCAGGCTGTCGAGGACCGTGCCCCATCGCCTGTGGACCTCGGCCTGGCCGCCGCTGATCTGCCGGTTCGGATGGACCGGCTCGACGTCGTGGTAGTCCGAGGCAAAGCAACTGACGATCGCCTCGAGATCGTGCTCGTTGATGGCGTTGACGAAACGGTCGACTACCAGCCTCGCGTCCGATTGCGACAATCCGCTCATCGCCATACTCCTTACGCTGGACGTGTAGACATTGTGCCCGAATCCCCTAAGTCTCTGTTCGATCGTTTGTTTGACCCTGTGATGACCACATCGGTATCCTGCTGGGCGATGAGCGGCGTCCTGCCCAGGTCGCGCTTGTCGGTGCTCGGTTTCCCTGTGGATCAGAGCACGAATCGCGTGGCGGAGTAGCTCAGTGGCAGAGCAGGGGACTCATAAGCCGCTCGAGCTCAGCGCTGTGCTACCCCTCGTTGGGACCTGAACGAAGAGCGCTCAGTTATGTGCTGCATCGGCCTCTCTCATTCGCCCATGGACCGCCAATCGATCGTCACGACCTCCACCGGCTCTGAAATCCCTTTGAGCGTCACGGCCTGAGGTAGCGAGGCCGGGAACTGCTGCGTCAGGCCCTCCAGGCTGGTCCGACTCGCGACGATCTCGCCGCCTTGCGCGACAGCTGCGATGCGCGCCGCCTCGTGGACGCCCTTACCTCGGTATGCGCCCCCGCTCCTGGTCGCAGACGCGGCGTGGACACCGATCCTGACCTGAGGGGCGAAGCCATGGCTTCGTCGATGTTCGGCGAGACCCTGCTGGATCGCAACGCTGCAGCTGAGCGCACCCTCCGGTCCATCGAAGACGACGAAAAAGCCATCGCCTGCATGATCAAGCTCGTCGCCGTGGTACTCGGCGAAGAGTGCCCTCAATGTCTGGTCGTGCCACCGCAAAAGGTCGACCCAGGCCTCGTCCCCGATCGCCTCGACGAGGTTCGTGGACTTCACGATGTCGGTAAACATGAAAGTCCTCACCGTGGGTGCCGTCGCATCAGTGCGTCCGTCAATCTCCTCCCACAGCATGTCGATCCTGCGCGCATCGGGGATCGCGCCAAGCCTTTCGAACGTAGACCGCGCCGCCTGAAGCTCGAGACGGGCGCTATCGACGTCACCTTTTAGCCCGATGGCTTGGGCAAGGGCACCTCTCGCTCTAGCGGCCTCATAAGGCGCCTGGACCTCCTGCCATCGGCTCACGGCACGACGCAGCGCTGGCACGGCTCCCGTGACCTCGCCAGCTGCGAGAAGCAGCGCCCCGCGTGCGGAATCGGTGGCGGCATGGAGCGATGGCGCATCATAGGTGATCGCGATCGATTCCAATTCGTCCGCCGCAATCTGTGCCGCATGGAGGTTTCTATTCGCGAGGGAGATCTCGACGAATGCCGGAAGGAGACGAGCACGTGAGAGCCTGCTGGCAGTTTCTTCATCGAGCGCTCGGCTGATCGAGGCCATCGCGGCAGCGACCTTACGCTCGGACAGCAGCAGCATTGACAAGCCGGGTTGTGGGTCTCGTCCGAGCTCGCTGGCTTGTGCGAACAGATCGTGGGCCCCCGCAAGATCGCCCATATGAAGGCGGATGACACCGATTTGGTAGAGCGCCTCCCCAACGTGGTAGAGCCGGTTGAACGCCCGTAATTCCTCCGCGCCGCGACGCGCTGACTCCTCGGCTTCCGCCCAAGCTCCGCGCAAGGCGAGAACCTCCGCCTGGTGAATTCGACAGTCGCCCGGAATCAGCGGTTGCTCCGGATGGGTCGTGCTCCATTGGTCCGCGGCATCGGCCCAATCGCGGGCGCGCGCAAAGTCCGCGATCCCGCAACAGGTGGCGATCGTATTGCAATAGACAGTCCCGGTAGCGAAGAGCCCGAGCTCACCGCTGACGGCAGCCAATGCCGCGTCATCGATGAGGCTGAGACCTTCCGCAACGTCACCCTTCTCCACCAGGGCGGCCCCCTGATACACAGCGCCAATAGCCTGGAGGTTTCGATCCCCGACGCGGACTCCGACGTCGACGGCGCGCCGAGCCGCCTCAATCGCCTCATCAAACCTCTCGGCATTCAGCGCCTGCACAGATTGGCGTCCGTAGAGATACCCGAGCTCGGCGCTCTCCGGCTCCGCTTCGAGAAGTCTCTTTGCCCGGTTGAACCACCCGGTCGCCACAGAGGTCGCGAATTTGACCCCGTACTCACGGGCCAAGGACAGGGCAACGTAACCGGCACGGGCGTGCTTGCCCACCCCGAGGTAGCCGGCGTAGGCGCGTTGCAGCACCTCAATCGCCTCGTCCGGCCGGGCGGCCCACCACGCAGCCTCGGCCATCGACTCGAGGTCCTCGGGAGTGAGTCCCTCCCCGCCGTCCGCCTGCTTGAACAGGTCAAGCGCGTTCGCCCATTCGTGGGTGAGGAAGGCGTCCCGAGCCGCTGCCAATTGGTCGCCCATCGGCTGGCTCATCTGTAGCTCACGCGGGGGCACCAAACGTGCGATCCGGATCCACGACCGGCGCTATCCGAAACCGAGAGAGTCCTGTCCGCATCCGTGTACGCGATCCACAGCGTCTCCGTCGGGATGATACGCCGGCGCGCACAAGCCGCAGGGAGCCGCCGTCGCCGATGGGTAAACGCCTCTCAGCCCGGAGTGGCGAGCTCGGCCTCGGCAGCCTACGCGTCGCGGCGCCGCAGACATGGAATACGCCCACGTGTACCTTCGCCCTCGCCTTTCCAATCAGGCTGCCCGCCCAGCCCACGGATGTTAGCCCGCTCCGATGCGCCGCTCCCGGTCCGGGAGCCGGCGCCGCTCGTGCGGCCCGTCCGCTAATCGATGTCAGTCAGCGGCGGCATCTGGTGCCTAGCTCAGGAAGGCTTCCACGTGGTCGCTGGGGATGCCTCCAGGGGTGTCCAGCTGGCTGATGACCTGGGCGTAGGTGACAATGGTCGAGGCGCCTTGGCCTCGGCCCGCAGGTGGCGGGCGAATGAGTCGAGGAGTGGACCGACCGCCCCGACGCGGGTAGAATCGGCGGCCGGACCGGCGAATGATGCCTCGACGAGCAGTGCGGCCAATCTTCCTCCTCCTGCCGAATCTCCCTCATGGGCGCGATCTGAGGGTGAATCGGCGGACAATCGGCGGCGGAGTAGCTCAGTGGCAGAGCAGGGGACTCATAAGCCCTTGGTCGGTGGTTCGAATCCGCCCTCCGCTACCAGACCCCTGACCGTTTGACGGCATCCGTGGCCGTTTACCAACGTGGCTGGTACAACTGCGCCTATGACTCCGCCCGTGCGACGCCCTACCAATGTCACTGGTGCCGCGTCACGTCCGCAGGCCGCGAGCGGTGGATCGAGGCCGGATCCGCGTCGTTCTACCAATGCAGTTGGTAGCGAAGATCTGAGGCCGATCACCGACGCGCTGGCCGAGGGCGCGGCACGCCTGCAGATCCCCGATGGCGTCGCCATGGTGCTCGCCGTATCCGGCGGCCCGGACTCCACGGCCCTCCTGCACGGGGCGGCGGCGATGGCAGCCGACCGCGGCTGGCGCCTCACCGTTGGCCACCTCGATCATGGACTCAGGGAAATGTCTGCCAAGGAAGCGGCGGCGGCGGCCGCGATCGCCGCCGGGTTGGGGCTGCCGGCGGAGGTGCGGCGAGTCGAAGTGGCGGGGCTTGCCGCGTCGGAGCACCGGTCGCTGGAGGATGCGGGTCGTCAGGCCCGCTATCGCTTCCTCGAGGAGGTGGCTGCCACCCTGGGAGAGGGCACGCTGATCGTCACCGCTCACACCGCCGACGATGCGGCCGAGACCGTCCTCCTGCGCCTTGCCCGTGGCAGCGGCCTGCGGGGCCTGCGGGGCATCCCCGCCCGGCGCGGACGAATCGTCCGGCCGCTCCTGCATGCGCGTCGCGCACCGCTGCGTGCCGCGCTCGACGCGGCGGGCATCGGATACCTCACCGACCCGTCCAACACTGACCTCGCCCACGCCCGCAACTGGGTGCGCGCCGAGCTCCTGCCAGCCCTTGAGCGGCTGAACCCCGCGGCGGTCGAGGCACTGACGCGCTTCGGGCGCCTGGCCGCGGACGATGACGACCTGTTGGACGCCCTGGCCACCGCCGAGCTGGCGCTGCGACGGGACGTCACGGACGCATCCATCGACTGGCACGAGCCTCCGGGTCGGGCCCTCGGCCGGCGCGTGCTGCGCCGGGCGATCGGCGATTCGGCGCCCTCCGCCGAGCGCATCGAGGCGCTCCTCGACGCCGCCGAGGGGCCGCGTGGCGGCCTCATCATCGAGCTGG